>DASXOS010000078.1:0-16191 GCA_036494115.1 Solirubrobacteraceae bacterium
GCCGGACCGCTAGTGCTCATTGGTTCTGACCTTTGCTAGGAGGGTGCCCGCCCGCGTGACGCGGGCGGGCAGAGCCTTCCGTTGCGGATTCGCTAAACCCTACTTCAGGAGATTCCGTACTTCTTGCAATCAGCCGTGTAGGCACCTGCGCACAGCTGGTGTGCCGGCACGAAGTTGTCCTTGATCACGGTCGCCTGCACGTTCTTCGGCGTGACCCACTTCGGCGCCAGCAGCACCGACGGGACGGCCTTGTTCTCCTTGGTGTCCTGGGTGGTGCCATTCGCTAGCGTCGACGGCGGCGTCTTGCCGGCCCGGAGGTACATGGCGAGCGCGACGGCCGCCTGCGCCTCGAGATAGATCGGCTTGTAGACCGTGCCGCACTGGTAGCCCGAGATCACGTTCTGCAGGCCGGTGAGCGTCGCGTCCTGACCGGTGGTCGGGAAGCTCTGCGCCTTGACGCCACGGCTCTTCAGGTACGTGATGATCGGAGCGCCGTTCTCATCGTTCGGGATGAGCGCCGAGTTCGTGTTCCCGTGGGCCGTGTAGGCCTGCTGGAACTCGGTCTTGGCGGTCGGCGGGTCCCAGGTGCCGGCCGGGGTGGCGACCTGGGTGTACTTGCCCGACTTGATGAGCGGCTGGAGCACGCCGTTGTAGTAGCCCTGGTAGAAGAGCCCGGCATTGTTGTCCGTCGGATCGCCGCGCATGATGATCACCTGCGGGTGGTTGACGTGCCAGGCGGTCGCGCACGACACGAAGCCCTGGCCCATCACCTTGCCGACTTGCACGTTGTTGAAGGACACGTAGTAGTTGCGGTTGCCGCCGAGTGTCAGGCGGTCGTAATCGATCACCTGGGTCCCGTGTGACTTCGCCAGCGACTCGACGCGGGCGCCGACGCCGGAGTCCGGCGGGTCGATCAGCAGCACCGACGCGCCCTTGGTGATGTCGCTCTGGGCGTCGGTCAGGAACGTCTGATCCGAACCCTGGGCGTTCTGGACGATGCTGTCGCTGCCCGACAGACCTGCGGCCGCCATTGCCCTCTTCAGGTACGGCTCGTCGAACTCGACGTACCGGGTTGAGCTCGTGGTGTCCGGCAGGATCGCGGCGACCGCGCCCTTGCCCGACGAGGCGAGCGGCTTCAGCTGCGACATCGCCGAGAAGTCGTTCGTGAACGACGAAGTGCTCAGCGAGGGCACCGATCCGCTCGACGAGCTCCCGGTCGAGCCGCTCGCGCTGCTGCTCGTGGTGCTCGAGTTCGATGAACTGCCGCACGCGGCGACGACGAGGCCGAGGCTCAGAGCGAGCACGACGACCATCACCTTGCTCTTCAGCAAGTGCATGAGATCTCCTCTCCTAAATCACACGGGGTCGTCATGGGTCGATGGCTGCCCGCGACGCCTGATCCCGTTACCGACCGGCACCCTACGAGGCCTGCCGTAAACGACTCGTTAACGCGTGTGAAGATCTGTTGTCGGGCTGGGGAGGCGCCGGTTAGGCGAGGAACCGGTACCCGGCCCGCGGCACGGTGGCAATCAGCGGCCGGCCCCCGTCCGCCTCGAGCTTCGCGCGCAGTCGCCCGACGTACACGCGCAGGTACTCGATCTCGGTCTGATAGCTGACGCCCCAGACGCGGCGCAGCAACTGCGCGTGGCTGAGGAGCTTGCCGCGCTGGGCGACGAGCTCGCGCAGCAAGGAGAACTCGGTTGGCGTCAGATGGACGGTCTCCCCGCTGCGCGTGACCTGCTGACCGGCCAGATCGATCACCAGGTCACCGATCGTCAGCGGGCCTGAGTCTGGACTCCCGGCATCCGCGACCCGCGTCCGGCGCAGCGTCGCCGTGATCCGCGCCAGCAGCTCGTCCATGCTGAACGGCTTGGTCATGTAGTCGTCGGCGCCCATGTTGAGCGCGGTCACCTTGTCGTGCTCGCCGCCGCGCGCCGAGACGACGATCACCGCGACCTCGGAGCGTTCGCGGATCTGGCGGCAGAGGACGAAGCCATCGGTCTCGGGCAGCATCAGGTCGAGCAGGACGATGTCCGGCTTCTCCGCGTCGAGCACCGCGAGCGCCCCCTCGCCGTCGGTGGCGATGATCGTCTCGTAGCGGCGCACCGCGAGGTTGGACCGGATGAGATCGACGATGCTCGGGTCGTCCTCCACGAGCAGAGCGCGTACGTGCGGGGCCTCGGTGCTCATCGCGGGCGCCCGGCCACGGCCGGCGTCGGAGCGGCCCCATCACCCACAGGCGCTCCGGGTGCCGTCTGATCGTTGGTCTCGGCCGGTTCGATCGGCAGCCGGATCGCGAAGCTCGTGCCGCGTGTCACCGGCAGTAGGTGGATCGAGCCGCCGTGTGCCTCGACGATGCCGCGTGCGATCGACAACCCCAGACCGGCGCGGGCGCCGCCGGTGCGGCGGCTGCGCATCGCCTCGAAGGGCGCTGCCGCCACCTCCTCGGGCAGGCCGGCGCCGTCATCGCTGACCGTGATCTCGACGACCTTCGGCTCCGTCGCCGGTGCGGCCGCCATCCGCAGGGTCACGCGCGTCCCGGGTGGGTTGTGGCGCACCGAGTTGTTGAGCAGGTTGAGCAGCACCTGCTCGAGCCGGTCGTGATCGGCCCACACCGGAGGCAGCGCCTCGCTGCAGCTGACGTCGACGGTCGCCGGCTGCTCGCGCGGGAGGCAGGACACCGCCGCGTCGGCCACGACCGCGAGATCGCACCAGTCGCGGGTCAGGCGCATCACGCCCGACTCGATCGCGGAGAAGTCGAGCAGGTCGTCGACGAGCCGGCCGAGGCGCGCGGACTCGGTGGTGATCCGGTCGAGGAAGCGCAGCTCGGAGTCCGCGTCCCAATCGACGTCGGGGGCCATCAGGCTCGAGGCATAGCCGCGGATCGCGGTCAGGGGCGTGCGGAGCTCGTGGCTGAGCCGCGACAGGAAATCCCGCTGATACTTCCGTGAGCGCCGCAGTGCCGCCGCCTCCTCGTGGGCCACCGCCGCTTCGTGGCGCTCGAGCGCCAGCCGCAACGAGTGCGCGGCGTCCTCGATCAGGGCGGTCTCCTCGCGCGTGATCAGCCTCTCGCTCCAGCCGGCGGTGAGCACGACCACGCCTCCGGGGGCGTGAAACGGGACGGCGAGGATCGGATGACCGACCTCGTCGTGAAGCTCGCGCGCGGTGCCGTCGACCGGCCCCGGCTCGGCCAGGTGCGCGGTCGCCTCGGCGACGGGATCCGCCGGTCTGTCATCGACGCACACCCACGCGCGCCACGCGGGCGGCAGCGGCGGGCGCAGGCTGAGCAGCCCGACCTCGTCGGCGCCGAGCCCGTGTCGCAGTGACGTCAGGGCCGTGGTCAGCCCTTCGTCGACCGGGACAGGTCCGGCCAGGGTCTGGAGCATCTCGCGGATCGTCTCGAGCACCTGATTGCGGGCCGTCACCTGGGCGAGCAGCCGGTCGCGTTCCACCGCGCTCGCGGCCAGGCCGGCATACAGGGTCAGGAGATCGAGCTCGTCGCGCTGCGGCAACCGCGGCGCATCACGGAAGACCGTGATCGCAGCGCAGGCCCCGTCCGGTCCGATCACCGGCACCGACCACACCTCGGCCTGGAGGATCTGCTCGGCGTCGGCCACCGCGCGACCGATCGAGCCGCCTGCCGGCCCGAGCGCAATCCGACGCACGGCCCCCAGCTCCTCCGGTGAGAGCCCGAGCGACGCCGCGCAGAGCAGCCAATCAGCCTCGCGCACGTGAATGCACACGCGCTCGCTGGCCAGCGCCGCTCCCAGCGCGGACAGAATCGTGGCCAGGCTGGACGAGGGATCCGCCGAGATCAACCGATCGGTCAGTCCGTGCAGCCGGGTGAGCTGCCGGCGGGCGCTCAGGTCGACCGGCTGTCCCGACAGCAGCGCGGCGACGTCGTCCGGGTGCGACGCCGTCGGCTCGAGCTCAGCCACGACCCGTCCGTGACGCAACACCACGATCCGGTCGGCGAGCCGGAACATCTGCTCGATCTCGCGCGTGGCGAGCACGACCGCGGTGCCGCCGGACCGCAGCCGACCGATCAGCGCCTCGACCTGAGCCGACTCGACGAGCCCCAGCGCGGCGGTCGGCTCGTCGAGCAGCAGCACGCGCGGATGACGGCCCATCGCGGTGGCGATCGCCAGCAGCTGGCGCTGCGCGCTGGTCAGCGAGCCCACGATCTGCGTCGTGTCGGCAATCGGAAGCTCGAGCTCGTTCAGGATCGTGCGGGCCGCGGCGTGCAGGCGGGAGGGCGAGACGACGAGCCGCCGGGTCTCGCGGCCGAGCATCAGGTGCGACGCGACGTCGAGGTTCTCGGCCAGGGCGAGGTCCTGCCAGACCATCGCAACGCCGCCCTCATCCCGTCCATCGATCCCGTCGGGGAAGATCACCGCCCCCGTCGCCGGCGCGATGTCGCCCGCCAAGGACCGCAGAAGCGTCGTCTTGCCGGCGCCCGGCTCGCCGGTCACGACCACGAGCTCGCCCGGGTCCACGTCGAGCCTCACCTCGTCGAGGACGAGCGCGCCACCGAGCTTGACGCCAAGATCGAGGGCGCGGACGAGCGGGCGGCGCATTCCGCCGAGCGATTCTAAGCGCACACACGAACAAGGACGAGTGCGCGGAGTCCCTTGCCCGGGCCGTAGCCCGGCGCTAGCTTCAGACCAGGACGACCCGAGGAGAGGCGATGGGCGAGATCCCCCTGGTGGATCTGTACTGGACATCGGCCGGTCCGGTGGAGGTGCATGCCGGCCGGGAATGGAGCACGTTCGACTGGCGCGACCGGTGCGCGAACGCCGAACGTGTCGGCTTTCAGGGGCTCGGGTTGTGGCATGCGGACATCGAGCATCAGCTCGAGACTCGCACGATCAAAGAGATGCGCGAGATCTTCGAGGGCGCCGGTCTGCGCTATCTCGAGGTCGAGTTCCTCCAGGACTTCTGGCTGCCCGAGAACGCGCCGGCGCGTCGGGATTCGGATCGGCGGCGAAGGCTTCTCTTCGACACCGCCGCCGAGTTCGGCGCGCACCACATCAAGGTCGGCAACATCCCCGGCACGCCCGGGGAGCTGGCCCGGATCGTCGACGCGTTCGGCGAGCTCTGCCAGCAGGCGGCCGAGAACACCGAGGCGAAGATCGCCTACGAGTTCATGCCGTTCGACGTCAATATCCACACGCTCGAGGACGCGCTGACGCTCGTGACCGAGGCGGGCCAGCCGAACGGGGGGCTGGTGATCGACACCTGGCACATGGGCAAGCTCGGGATCGAGCCCGACGAGCTGCGGGAGATCCCGCCGGAGTACCTGGCGTGGGTGGAGCTGTCCGACGGACAGCGCCAGAACATGGCGGACCCAGTCGAGGAGACCGTCAACCACCGCCGCCTGCCGGGTGAGGGCGAGTTCGACATCCCTGGCTACATCGAGGCGTGCCGCGCGATCGGCTACGAGGGCCCGTGGGGCGTGGAGGTCCTCTCCGCCGAGCTGCGCCAGCTGCCGATCGAGGAGGAATTCGACCGCGCGTACGAGACCACGGCGGCGCAGTTCGGCGCCGGCGTGACGTGAAGCCGCTACGGCCCGAGGAGAGAGCGATGACGCAACTGGACAACGACAGGCTCATCTGGATGTTCACCCAGATGCTGCGGATCCGCGAGTTCGAGGAGCGGGTCAAGCGGACCTTCGAGGAGCACCCCGGAGTGATCCGGGGCCACACCCACCTCGCCGACGGCACCGAGGCGTCGATCGTGGGATCGCTCGCCGCGCTGGGGCCGCACGACCAGCTGATGACCACGTACCGCTGCCACGGATACCCGATCGTGCTCGGCACCGACCCGAAGGCGATGATGGCCGAGATCTACGGCCGCCGCGACGGGCTGTGCGGGGGATACGGCGGGTCGATGCATCTGCTCGATCCCGACCGCGGGTTCCTCGGGACCTCGGGGATCGTCGGCCAGGGGATCCCGCAGGCCACGGGTGCGGCCTACGCAGCCCAGATCCGAAAGCAGGGCCAAGTCGTGCTCTGCTTCTTCGGAGACGGTGCCTCCAAGCAGGGCGCGTTCTCGGAGTCGCTGAACGTGGCCTCGCTGTGGAAGCTGCCGATCGTCTACGTGATGGAGAACAACTCCTACAACGTCGTCACCCGCGTCGAGCAGGAGGACGCCAACGCCGCCGCCGGCGAACCGCTGGCGACCAAGGCCAAGGCGTTCGCGATGCCAGGCGTCACCGTCGACGGCGGCGATCCTGTGGCCGTGTTCGACGAGGTCGGGGGCGCCGTCGAAAGAGCCCGATCGGGTCACGGCCCCACATTGGTGGAGTCACTCGTCTACCGGCTGAGCGCTCACGGGAACATCATCGCGCCGCCGGGCGTGCCGCTGCACTTCCCCGAACACGAGGCGATCGAGGTGTTCGGCAACCCCGATGAATACGAGTCCGCGCTGCGCGGCGATCCCGTGCCGCGGTTCCGGGGCCGGCTCGTCCAGGACGGCGTGCTCGACGCGGTGCAGGCCGACCGGATCGCGGGCCAGGCCCGGGACGAGATGCAGGCGGCCGTCGAGTTCGGGCTCGACAGTCCGTTCCCCGACCCCGAAGCGGCCCTCGAACACGTCTACGCATAGGAATTGGAAATGGCACGAGAGATCCCCTACATCGCGGCGATCAACGAGGCGATCCACCTCGAGATGGCCCGCGACGACAGCGTCCTGTACTTCGGCCAGAACCTGGCCACCACCGAGAACGACGAGTTCGTCAAGGCCTTCGGGCACGACCGGGTGCGCGTCACCCCGATCTCCGAGACGGCCGAGATCGGGATGGCGGTCGGCGCCGCACTCGCCGGTCTGCGGCCCGTGGTCGAGCTCTACATGGCCGAGTTCATGCTGGTGGCGATGGACCAGGTCGTCAACGAGGCGCCGCGGTTTCGCTACATGAGCGGCGGCAAGGTCAAGGTGCCGCTCGTGCTCAAGGCCGGCTACGGGTTCACCGCCGGGTGGGCCGGTCAGCACACGGGCTCGATCTACGGGATGTTCATGGGCATCCCCGGGTTGAAGGTGGCGCTTCCGGCGACCGCGGCCGACGCCAAGGGACTGATGGCCACCGCGATCCGCGACGACAACCCGGTGTGCTTCTTCCACCACTACCTGCTGACGCTCGAGCCTGGCGAGGTCCCGGAGGGCGAGTACCTGGTGCCACTCGGCGAGGCCGACGTGCGCCGCACCGGCGCTGACGTCACGATCGTCGCCACCGGATGGATGGTCGGCAAGGCCATGGCGGCGGCCGAGTCCCTCGCCTCCGAGGGGATCGACGCCGAGGTGATCGATCCGCGCACGCTCGCCCCGCTCGACACGGCCACGATCCTGAGCTCAGTCGAGAAGACCGGGCACGTGGTGCTCGTCGATCAGGCCACCCGCCACGCCTCGGCCTCGACGGTGATCGCCGGCGAGATCGCGGACGCGGCGTTCTCGTCGCTGAAGGCGCCGATCAAGCAGGTCACCGCGCTCGACGCGAGCGTCCCCTACAGCGAGCCGATGGAGGCCTACCTGCTGCCCGACGAGGCGAAGATCGCGAGCGCGGTGCACCAGGTGCTGGGCTCGGCGCCCGTCGCCGCATAGCCGGCGTTCGCGAGCCGTGGCGAAGCTCGACTCCGACGCGGCGCGCGAGCTGCTGCGCACGATGTGGCTGATCCGCTGCTTCGAGGAGCGGGTCGTGGCGTTGAAACGCTCGCTCCTGGTTCACGGCCTGATCCACGTCTCGATCGGCGGCGAGGGCGTGGCCGCCGCGGTGTGCGGCCAGCTCCGTGACGACGATGCGGTCTACAGCGGCCATCGGGCCCACGGGCATGCGCTGGCCAAGGGCGCACCGCCGCAGCGGGTCATGGCCGAGCTCATGGGCCGCGCCGACGGGCTCTGCCGGGGACTCGGCGGCTCGATGCACCTGGTCGACGCCGAGCACGGGTTCCTCGGCGCCACCGGCGTCGTCGGCGGGAACATCCCGCTCGCGCTCGGGAACGCACTGGCCGCGAGGCTGAACGACTCCGACGCTGCGACCGTGGTGTTCTTCGGCGACGGCGCCGTCCAGGCCGGCCATTTCCACGAGTCGGCGAACCTGGCGGCGTTGTGGCAGCTGCCGGTGATCCTGGTCTGCGAGAACAATGGCTTCGCCGAGTTCACGCCGCGCTCCGCGCACACCCCGGTCGAGCGTGTCAGCGACGTCGTCTCGCCGTACGGGTTCGAGCGCCGCACCGTCGACGGCAGCGATCCCGCCGAGGTCCACGAGGCCTTCGGCGAGTTCCTGACTGCGGCTCGCCGGGGCCAGGGGCCGACGCTGCTCGAGTGCCTGACCCACCGCCGGCGGGGTCACTACGAGGGCGACGCCGAGGGCTACCGCGACGAGCTCGCCTCTGACGAGTGGACCAAGCTCGATCCCATCGTCCGGCTCACCGAGCTGGCGGCCGCTCGCACATGGCTCGATGCCGACACCGCCGCCGATTTCGAGACCCGGGCGAGAGCCGAGGTCGATGCCGCGGTCGAGTTCGCGCGCGCCAGCCCGTTCCCCGAGCCAGCTATCGCGGACTCGCTGGTCTACGCGTGAGCGAAACCGAGACGACCTTCCTCGAGGCGATCAACCGCACGCTCGGCGAGGCCATGCGGGCCGACGAGCGCGTGATCGTCCTCGGCGAGGACGTGGCCGAGGGCGGCCCGTACCTCGCGACCAAGGGGCTGGCCGAGGAGTTCGGCGAGGGCCGCGTGCGCAACACCCCGATCAGCGAGGGCGCGGTCTGCGGCGTGGCGATCGGGGCCGCCCAGGCGGGCCTGCGCCCGGTCGTCGAGATCATGTTCATCGACTTCGTCACGCTCGCCCTCGACCAGCTCGTCAACCAGGCCGCGAAGGCGCACTTCATGTCCGGCGGGCAGCTCACCGTGCCGCTCGTGCTCCGCACCCAGGGGGGCTCCGGGCAGCGCTCGGGGGCACAGCACTCGCAGAGCCTCGAGGCCTGGCTCACGCACATCCCGGGGCTGAAGGTGGCGATGCCGAGCAGCGCCGCCGACGCCGCCGGCCTGCTGCGAGCCGCGATCGATGACCCCGGTCCGGTCGTGTTCGTCGAGAACAAGGCGCTGTACTTCCGCCGCGAGCCCGCCGAGTCCGCCCCCGGCGCCGGCGAGCCGATTCCGCTCGGTCGTGCGCGGACGCTCCGCTCTGGCGACGACATCACGATCGTTGCCACCTCGCTGATGGTGACCGAGGCGATCGCCGCCGCCGACGTCCTCGCCGCCGACCACGGCGTGCACGCCGACGTCATCGACCCGCGGACGCTCGTGCCGCTCGACCTCGACACGATCGCCGAGTCGGTGCGGCGCACGGGGCGGGCGGTGATCGCACACGAGGCGGTGCGCAGCGGCGGGTTCGGCGCGGAGCTGGCCGCGCAGATCCAGGACGCCGCGTTCGACTGCCTGGAGGCGCCGCTTCAGCGCGTCGGCGCCCCGTTCACGCCGGTGCCGGTGAGCCCGCCCCTGGAGGACGCCTACCGCCCGGCGGCCGACGATGTGGTGTCAGCGGCGCGGGTGGCGCTCGAGTGGGATCTGCCGGCCACCGAGCTTCGCGATGCCGGAAGCCCCTGAGACCGCGTTCTTTCGGCGGCGATTCGGTTCGCGGAGGCGATCGGATTTAACGGCGCGTTGAGGGAGAGCGATGTGGGGCTGTCGTCGTCGCTCCGGGCGACCACAGCTCGACAAATCCGGCGGGCGCGAGGGCGAGTGACGAGTTAGGTGCGTCCTGGAACAACAGCTCGACAATCGCCGCCAAACGCGGGGCATTTGTCGAGTTACGGTCGCGGCCGCGTCCCACTCCCTCCCCCCTCGAAGCGAAGTAACCGCCCAACAGCCAGGGCGCCGCCGAAGGGCCGCGGGGCGCCAGCCAAAGGCCAAAGGCCAAAGGTCACAAGCGAAACACTGGGGCTACGCCGGCTCGGGCTGCCTTGCCGCCTGAGGCGCGATCAGCGACGCCCCTGGGAGCCGCGCCAGGACCTCTTTGTGGCTGAGGAAGATCTCGAGGTTGGTGAGCGCGATCCGGGCATGCTCACGGGCGAGGCTCTCGGCCCGGCCCGCCTGGCGGCGTTCGATCGCCTCGATCAGCCCGGCGTGGTGGCGGTGGGCCACGACCAGGATCTCGCGTGACTCGGGCAGTTCCGCCTCGGCCAGCACGAACGCGCTCGCGCCGGCGAACGGAAGCGAGACGATCCCCTCCAGTGCTCGCTCGAGCAGCGGGCTGCGCGCGATCTTGAGGATCCGCGTGTGGAAGCACTCGTTGAGATCGACGTAGCGCTCGAACGACTCGTAGTCGGCGCGGTGGACGAGCTCGCGGATCGCGGCATTGGTGCTGCGCAGGCCGCGAAGGTCACGAGCGGCGGCGCCGCGCTCGGCGGCGTAGCGGGCAGCCGTCCCCTCGAGCACCCCGCGGAGCTCGATCGCGTCCTTGATGTCCGCGTGGCTGAACTCGCGCACGACGTAGCCGCCGCCGTCGAGCCCGCGCAGGAGCCCCTCATGCTCGAGTTCCGCCAGAGCCAGGCGAAGGGGCGTGCGCGACACCCCGACCCGCTCGACGAGCGCCAGCTCCACCATCCGCTCACCCGGCGCGAACGCGCCGCTTAGGATCATCTCGCGCAGGGTCAGCAGCGCGCGGGTGATCTGCGTCCGGCTCGGCTGCGCCACGTCACTCTTCCCCATCAACGAGTCCGCCAAGAGAGTCTATTCGAGGCTGGATTGTTGCATGCAGGATGTGGCTGACGGGCCGTGCGGAGGTTTCTTGTGCGCTCTGTTAGCGCTCTCTTGCATGCATCCGGTGGTGGGTTTAGTATCGCCCACCTCGGCCCGCCTAGGGGCAGTTCATTTCCTTTGAGGAGAGGAGAACAACGGTGAGGACGCATCGGCGTAGGCCGTCCGTGCGCGTTTGGATCGCGCTTGGGGCGGTACTCGGCTTGGTCGCACTGACCGGCTGCGGAAGTAGTTCGAAGAACAGCAGCAACGCAGCCTCCAGCGGCGGCGGATCGAGCTCGTCGTCGAGCAGCTCTAGCTCGAGTGGCGGATCGGTCGACACCTCGAAGTGCGGCACGAAGCCGGGTGTGAAGGCCACCGGCACGCCGATCAAGATCGGCACGATCGACACCAAGCAGCCCGGCACGGACTTCAGCGACGGGCCGAACATGATCAACGCGTACTTCGCGTGCGTGAACGCGAATGGCGGTGTCAACGGGCATCCGCTCAAGCTGTTCGTGGAGTACGACCAGACGCAGCCCGCGCAGATCGCGGCGGCCGCCAAGCAGCTGATCCAGTCTGACCACGGGGTCGGGATCGTGGGCGTGTTCGACCTGCTCGCGTGCACGATCGACCAGAACTACTGGAAGGGCCTCGGCATCTACGAGATGGGCGCCGGCATCGCTCCCGAGTGCTGGTCGACGCCGAACAGCGCCGCGGTCAACATGGGTCCGCGCTACAGCTCCGACGGCGCCGTGCAGTACGGGATCAGCCAGAAGCCGGACAAGATCGTGTTCGTGCAGTCGAACGTCCCCGGCACGGGCTACATCGCCGCCGGCCCCGCGGCGCTGGCGAAGGCCTCCGGCCTCCCGATCACGGAGCGGACGGAGAACGTGCCGATCAACGACGCCAACTCGGTCGCCCTCGATTTGGTCAACAAGGCCGGCTCCAACGGATGGGTGGTGCTCAACTTCACCCCACCCGAGGCGCTGGTCATCCTCCAGGCTGCCCAGAAGCTGGGACTCGAGGACCGGGTCAAGGGCTGGGGCTGCTCGACCCCGTGCAACACCGACTTCCTGGCCAAGACGCTGGGACCGAAGTGGAACCACAAGCTGTTCGTCAACGCAGAGCTGACCTCGCCCGACGATCACAACGGCCCCGAGATGCAGCTCTACAAGGCGATCCTCGCCAAGTACGGCTCGTCCGTCGCCGGCGGCCTCGGCTCATTCAGCGAAATGGGCTACCTGCTCGGCAAGTTCTCGACCCAGGCCCTGGAGACGGTGAAAGGCGCGTACACGATCAAGAGCGTGAACGCGGCGTTCAAGGCGATCAAGGATCAGAAGACCGAGTTGCTGTGTCAGCCGTGGGTCTACGGCAATTACCCACTGCACATTCCCAACAACGCCGACTTCACGACGACACCGGACAACGGGAAGATGGTGACGGCGCAGAACTGTTTCAACGTCTCCTCGGCCGATCCACAGATCGCGCAGTACCGCAAGGCTGCGGGGACGGCACCGTCGACCAATCCGCCCACGGGGTAGGACGAGGGAACGTCTGGGCGATCAGGGCGATTAAGGACCATGCCAAGCTGGACTGACGTAGAGCAGTTCCTGGTCACGGGACTCTCGCTCGGCGGGGTGTACGCCCTGTCCGGGGTCGGCATGGTCGTGCTGTATCGCGCCACCGGGGTGCTGAACCTGGCCTTCGGCGCGGTCGGCGCGATGGGCGCCCTGATCGCCTGGCAGCTCATCAACCATGCCGGATTCGGCTTCTGGCCGGCATTCGCCGTGTCGGTGCTGTTCGGCGGGGTGATCACGCTCGCGTACGGGATGGTGTTCGGGCCGGCGCTCGCGATGCGCGACCCGCTCGTAAAGGCCACGGCGACGCTCGGGCTGACGCTCGTCCTGCTCGGCGTGATGGACCTGCTGTGGCCGTCGAGCGGTGGCGCGTCGCGGGCGCTCACCGTGCCCACGGACAACAACACGTTCCAGGTCGGCCAGATCTCGGTGACCTACACCAATGTGATCGCTCTGGCGCTGGGGCTCGTCGTCACGGTCATCACCGGCCTCTTTCTGCGCTTCACCAAGCTGGGGACCGCCATGCGGGCGATGGCGAACGATCGCGAGATCACGGCCACGCTCGGCGTGCCAGTGCGGCGGGTCACGGCCGCCGCGTGGTTCGGCTGCGGATGCCTGTCGGGGGTCGCCGGCGTGCTGCTCGCCGACCTGGTTGCGCTCGACTCCACGACGCTTACGTTCCTCGTGATCTCGACGCTCGCCGCCACGCTGATCGGACGGCTGCGCTCGATCCCGATCACGTTCGTCGCAGCGCTCGTGATCGGTCTGGTGAGCTCCGAGCTGACCCCGATCTCGTCGGTCAGCAACTATCGCGACATGACCCCCTTCGTGCTCGCGGCGATCGCGCTGCTGGTCCTCAACCGGCGGCGGGTCATCTCCGTCGGTCGCCAAGGGGTCTGAGGGGGTCTAGGCTTTGGAGCGCGTCGGTGTGAGCACCGCGGACGACACCACCGCCAGCACGACCACGGACGGCCAGGCCGCGCCCGAAGCACCCGCGCCGGGACCTGGGGCTACGCGCTCCCGGATCACGCCGCGTAACGCAATCCGTCCCGCGCTGATCGTGGCCCTCCTGGCGTTCGTGCTGCTGGCGTTCCCGTCGATCTTCAGCCTCTACTACATCGACGCCTGGACCCAGGTGGCGATCTACTCGATCGTCACGCTGGGGCTCGGAGTGCTCGTCGGCCGCGTGGGCATGGTCTCGCTCGGCCAGGGCGCGGTGCTGGCAATGGGTGCGTGGGTCGCGGCGCGGCTGCTGTTCGCCACCGGGCTCCCCTTTCCGATTGTGTTGCTCGCGGCCGGGGTGATCACGATGGCGCTCGGCACCCTCGTGGGCCTGCCGGCGCTGCGCATGAGCGGCCTCTACCTGGCGCTGATCACGCTCATGCTCGCGGGCGCGATCACGGTGGCGCTATCCAACATCAATTTCCCCAACGGCGGCAGTGGTTTCACCGGCTACAACGGCGCCAGCGTCCACATCCCGCCGATCCGGCGGCCGAGTGTCGCCACCACCGACCCCGCGTTCTTCCGCTACTCGGTCGTGGTCGCGATCCTGATGTTCCTGCTCGTCCTGTTCCATATCCGCGGGCGACCCGGACGAGCCTGGGCAGCGATCCGTCAGAGCGAGTCGGCGGCGCTTGCGGCAGGCATCAACACGACGTTCTACAAGCTGTGGGCGTTCGCGCTGGCCTCGTTCGTGACGGGTGTTGCCGGCGCGCTGGTGGCCGGCAGCTTCCGCTACCTCAATTCGCTGACGTTCGCCACCCAGGACTCGATCACGCTGCTCGCGGTCGTGCTGATGGGCGGCGCCTACAGCATGTCGGGCGCGATCGTCGCCGCGTTCCTGCTCAAGTTCCTGCAGGCGCTGCTCAACGACTGGAGCGTGTCGCCGGACTGGCTGACGATCCTGTTCGGGATCGGGGTCCTCCAGGTGCTGACGACCGCGCCGCGCGGAATCGTCGAGCAACTGCCGAAGGATCTGGCTCGCCTGGGCCGTCTCGTGCGCGGGCTGTTCACGCGGACCGCACCCGCCGGGGGCCAGGCGGAATGATCAACGTCTCGGGCCTGACCGTGCGCTTCGGCGGCGTCACGCCGCTCGACGGGATGGACGTGGCGTTCGACGCCGGCACGTGCGGGCTGATCGGACCCAACGGCGCCGGCAAGACGACGTTCTTCAACGTGCTCAGCGGCTTCGTCCAGCCCGCCGGAGGCGGCATCGAGGCGTTCGGCGAGAACCTGCTGAAGATGACCCACTTCCGGCGCGCCCGGTGGGGCGTGCGCCGCACATTCCAGACCGAGCAGGCGATCGAGGAGCTGTCGGTCTACGACAACGTGGCGATGGTGCACGAGCACTCGAAGCTCGGCTCCGGCTCGCGCCGCGAGGAGACACTCGCCGCGATCGATTTCGTCGGCATCAAGGCCGATCCGTCGGCCAAGGTGGGAACGCTGGGCGCCGGCGAGCGTCGGCTCGTCGAGGTGGCCCGCGCGGTCGTCGGTAAGCCCCGCCTCGTGCTACTCGACGAGCCCGCCGCCGGCCTCCCTGACGAGGAGACCGAGCACCTCGGCGAGGTCATCCGCAGGATTCCCGAGCAGACCGGGGCGATGACGATCCTGGTCGACCACGACATGAGCCTCGTGTCCGCGTGCTGCGCGACCACCGCGGTGCTCGACTTCGGCAAGCTGCTGGCGACGGGGCCGACGGCCGAGGTCCTGCGCGACGAGAAGGTGATCCGGGCTTACCTCGGCACAGAGGAGGTTCTGTGACCGAGAACGGGATGCTGCGGATCGACAAGCTGAGCGTGGCGCGCGGCAACCGGACTGTCGTGCGCGACGTGTCACTCGAGATATCCGCCGGCGAGGTCACGGCGCTGCTCGGCCCGAATGGCGCCGGCAAGTCGAGCCTGGTGCTCGCCGTGGGAGGCGTGCTCAAGGCCCTGTCCGGATCGGTTGACCTCGAAGGCGTGACGCTGACCGGCCGCCGTCCGGAGCGGATCCGGCGCTACGGAGTGGCAATCGTGCCCGAGGGCCGCCGGCTGCTCGGCGAGCTCACGGTCGACGACAACATTCGCGTCGCCTGCTACTCGCTCTCGCGCGACGAAGCTCGCGCCGGACGCGAGCGCGCGCTGGAGCTGTTCCCGGAGCTGGAAAAGCGACTGAGCGCACCCGCCCGCGCGCTGTCCGGCGGCGAGCAGCAGATGGTGGTGCTGGCTCAGGCGATCGTCTCACGGCCCAAGTACCTCCTGATCGACGAGCTCTCGCTCGGCCTGGCGCCCGTGATCATCAACCGGCTGATCCCGACGATCCGCGCGATCGCGGAGTCGGGGATCGGCGTGCTCCTGATCGAGCAGTTCGCGACAGTGGCCCTCGGGCTGGCCAACCGCGCCTACGTGCTCGAGAACGGCCGGCTGCAGTTCTCGGGGCAGGCCTCGGAGCTCCGCGAGCGTCCCGACCTGCTCCATACCGCGTATCTGCTCCACAAGCGCGGCGCCATCAACGGTGGAGGGACGGCCGCGCCGACCCAGCCTCGGCCGGCATGAGCGTCACCGAGATGGAGCACGTCCTCGTGCTCTCGGAGGACATCGAGGCGAGCCGCGAGTTCTACTGCAAGGTGGTCGGGCTGGAGGTCGGAGAGCGACCGCCGCTCGAGTTCCCCGGGTACTGGCTGTACGCGGGGCGGACGCCCTGCATCCACGTGGCGGAGCGCAGCACCTACCTGCGCCACGCCGCCTGGCTCGGCCTGAACGTCCCGCACGAGCCACCCGGCTCGGGCTCGGTCGACCACATCGCGTTCAACGCCAGTGACTTCGAGTCGGTGCGCAGACGGCTCGACCACAATGGGGTGAGGGCGATCCTCAACGTCGTCGGTGCCGGGGAGCTGCGG
>DASXOS010000079.1:0-28338 GCA_036494115.1 Solirubrobacteraceae bacterium
GCGTCAGGGTCGTCGGGTCGGGCGGAGCCGTGCCGAGCAGGCCGGTGTCGCTATAGGTCGAGCGCGAGCCGTCCGCGACGTACACGTTATCTCCGGTGTCGTACGTCGGGAACGTCGACACGCCGAGCTGGCTGGCGAGCGCCATCAACGCGTCCTGGGTCGGCCCCACGAAGGTCCCGCCTCGCTCGGAGACCTTGCCACCGCCGAGATCGTGATTCCAGACGCGACCGCCGACGCGGTTGCGAGCCTCGACCACGATGACCGACTTCCCGGCGCTGTGGAGCTGGCGCGCGGCGGTGAGGCCCGCGAACCCGGCGCCGACGATCGCCACTTCGGCACTCCGATTCCGGGCCGTCTTGTGCTTCTTGTGCTTCTTCTGCGGCTTGTGCTTGTGCTTCTTGGCCTCAGCGACACCGGGCAGCGCCGCGGCCGCGCCCGTCACAAGCGTTCCGGCGACGAAGCGGCGCCTGCTGATCCGGTCGTTTTCGCTGGTCATCCTGTGGCCTTCTCCTGGGGTTCGTTGGCGGGAGTGCCGGCCGCCATCTGATCGGCAGCCTCTAAGTTGAAATCTCCGTGGTCAGAGCCGAGGCCCTGTGCCACGAGTCCGGCCGCCGCGCACCCGAGCACCGCGGCCTCGCGTCGGCTGCGGCCGAGCGACAGCCCACGCAGGAAGCCGGCGGAGAACGCGTCGCCACAGCCGGTCGTGTCGACCACATCAACAGCGAAGGCCGGCACTTGTTGCGCTCCGTCGGCGTCGACGACCAGTGCGCCGTCGGCGCCGGTTGTCACCGCAACGCAGCCAACGCCTTGGTCGAGCAGCGTGCGGCATCCGTCGAGGAGGTCGGCGGCTCCGGTGAGACCGAGCACCTGGTCGTCGTTCGGCAACAGGTAGTCGAGGTGTTCGAACGCGGGTCCCACCCAGTCAACGATCGCCTGGGCCTGCTCGCCCGGCGCCAGCAGGTCGGCCGAGGTGACGACCCCGTGGTCACGGGCGAACGACAGGATCTTGGCTGCCTCCTCTCCACCCATGAACTCGGGCGCCCCCAGGTGCAGATGGGTGGCATCCGCGATCGCGTCCCAGGGAGCATCCGCCGAGTTGTAGGTCGCGTTGGCCCCCACGACGTGAAACGCCGGGCGCGACCCATCGGGCCGGATCGGCAGCACGCTCGCCGAGGTCTGGACGTCGTCACGGCGGACGAGCAACGACGTGTCGACGCCGAAGCCGCCGAGCAGCTGGAGCAGGGTGTCGCCGATCGCGTCGGTGCCGATCGCCCCGGCGCTCGAGACGCGCGCGCCGAGCTTGGCCAGCGTGATCGCGGTGCCCCCCGCGGATCCGGCCGGCGTGATCCGGATCTGCTCGACGAGCTGCCCGCCCTGACCGGAGGGGATCTCCTCCACTGGCCGGACGAGCACGTCGACCACGTGCACGCCGAGCGTGATCGCGCGCATATCACCCGTCATCGGGGGCGATCCTATGGGTCGATCCGTAGTTGCGCGCCACCGCGGCGGAGACCGCGGCCTCACGCTGATCGGCGTCGAGGACCCGGGGCGTCCCCACAGCCGCGGCGTTCCAGTAGAGCCGGCATGACCACTCGAGCAGCAGCGCCTGCTCCACGGCGGAGTCGAGCTCGTGCGCGAAGGCGATCGCCCCGTGATTGGCCATCAGGGCAACGCTGCGGTCGCGCAGCGCCTCCAGTGTCACCTGGGCGAGTTCGGGCGTCCCGAACGTGGCGTACGGCGCGACTCGCACCGGGCCGCCGAACATCAGCATCTGGTAGTGGATGATCGGGAGCTCATCGAGCGCGCAGGCCAGCGCGGTGGCCATGGGCGCGTGCATGTGAACGACGGCGCCGGCGTCGTAGCGCCCGTAGACGCCAAGGTGGAGCTCGAGCTCCGACGTCGCCTCGAGTTCGCCGTCGACGTGGCGACCGGTGCGATCGACCACGGCCACCTGGCCCGGGGTGAGTTCGGCGAGCGCGGCGCCGGTGGGCGTCACGGCCACAAGATCCCCCTCCCGCGCCGACACGTTGCCGGCGGTGCCGATCACCAGGCCCTCGGCGGCGAGCCGCTGCGCAGCGGCGGCGACGCGTTCGCGAGCATTTGCAATTTGCACAGGTCGAAGCTAACCTGAAACAAAGCTCATTTTCAAGTTCGGAGCTTGGTGGGCCAGGCGCGCGATATGGCGCACGACGACACCCCTGATCTCGAATCGAAACTCCGCAACGTGCCGACCCAGGCTCGGAGCCGCGCGCGGCTGCGCAGCGTGCTCGATGCGGCCGACGAAGTGCTCGCTCAGGAAGGCGCCGAGGCGTTCACGACGACGCGCATCGCCGAGGCGGCCGGGATCCCTGTCGGGTCGGTCTATCGCTACTTCCCTGACAAGGAGGCGATCATCGAGGCGCTCGCGCTCAGCTACTGGAGCGACTTCGAAGACCTCGTGGCGGCCGCCGCCGAGGCGGATGAGCTGACGCCGCTCGACGATCCCGGGGCGGTGGTGATCGACGCGCTCGCGGCGGGCTTCCGCGCGCATCCCGGCTTCCTGACGCTGTGGTACGGCGGACTGCGGACCGAACGTGTCCGCGCGATCACGCGTCCCACGCGGAGCGCCATCGCCGCGTCGGCGGCGAGGATCCTCGCCGTGCACTGGCCCCGGGCCTCGGACGGGGCGAGGCTGACCGCGGCGCGCATGGTCGTGCTCGCCGGTGACGGCCTGCTGCGCGAGGCGTTCCGGGATCGCCCGGAGGGTGACGTCACCTTGCTCGAGGAGAGCAAGCTGATGATCGACGCTTACCTCACCGCTCGCCTGGGCGAGCGCACCACGGTGACCGGGGCGTGAACCGGCGCGTGTGGGGCCGCCTTGGCGCGGCCATGCTCGGCTGCCTGGCGCTGGTCAGCGTGTCCGCGGCAAGCGCGGCCGCCGCGCCGCCAGGGACGGTCAGCGTGTTCGCACAGGTCGGTCGTCCGGGGTTTCCCGCCCTCCCCCACGTCGTGAGCGACAACGTGTTCGAGGGGACGTACGACAACCCAGCGGGCGACAGCGATCCCTCGAAGGTGTTCGAGTACGACGCGACCGGCCAGCTCGTGAACTCCTGGACCGTGACCGGTCAGGACCTGAGCAAGCCGCACGGTGTGCAGGTGGCGGCCAACGACTCCCGCGGCCGCCTCGTGCTGCTCGACAAGACCAGCGGTCGGATCCTGCTGCTCGACCCTCGCACGGGCGAGCAGACGCTGTATTCGCGAGTCCCCGACCTGGTGCAGTGCTCCCCGTTGACCATCAGCGAGGCCTGCTCGCCGACGACGACCGACCAGGCCCCGATGCCGGACTACGCGGCGTGGGGGCCGGACGGCAGCCTGTACGTGACCGATTACCAGCAGGCGGTCATCTGGCGGATCCCGCCCGGCGGTGGCGGCCCAGTGGTGTGGCTGGCCGACCGCCGGCTCGACGGCGGCCCGTTCGGGACCGCGTGCATCACGATGCTCCCCGATCACCACACCCTTCTGTTCGATCAGGCGTCGAACGGCGGGCTGGGCGGCCCCAACCCGAGCACGGGCAAGCTGTACAAGGTCGAGATCGAGTCGGACGGGTCTCCGGGCCCGCTCCACCAGCTGTGGGAGAGCGGCCCGGCCGACGCTCCCGACGGGTGCGCGGTGTCGGCGTCCGGCGATATCTACATCGCGCTGGTCGGCGCCGCCAACCAGATCGTCGAGCTCGACTCGGGCGGCCATCAGATCGCCACCGTCGGCCAGGCCTACACCGGCGATGACGGCTCATCGGTCCCGTTCGACTCCCCCTCCGGCGTCGCCTTCTTCGGCAGCCGCCTACTGATCGCCAACCAGTCCTACTTCGCCGACAACCCGGCCAACCAGGCCGTGCTCGCACTCGAGACCGGCGAGCAGGGCACCCCCGTCTACGTGCCCGCCCGCGCCGGCCTCCCCCCTGCTAGCGGAAAAGCCAAGCACAAGAAGCACAGGCACCACCGGCACAAGAAGCACCACAAACGCAAGCACCACCACCGGCACCACGGGCATCAACGGCGGCAGGCCCGTCACTGACGAAGGCGATGGCAATCAGCTGAGGGCGGCGGGTCGTTCCCACGCCGGCACTCGCGTGGGCTGCGCCGCATTCCGTCCCTGGTGAACGGGAGCGAGTGCCGGGCGGGGAACGGCCCGTCCGGCACCCCTACTTCTTAGGCAGCGCCGCCTTCGTCACGTGCGGATAGTAGGCCGACAGAATGCCGTGGCCCCAGTGGAACGGAGGTTGCACGCGGCACGGGACGTTCTTGCCTCCGGGCACCTGGGCTACATTCGAAGTGTTGGCGCATGAGGCCGATTCGAGGCCGCCGTTCGCCACGTTGGACAGCTCGCCCGGCGCGAAGTACGTGTTGTTGCGGTTGCTCGGCTCCCGCACCGACTGGCCGTAGATCGACTCGTTGCCGATCATCGAGATCGCGCGGAGATAGTGCGCACTCCCCGTCGCGGTGTTGGCTGGGGCGGTGCCCTCGAGGTCGGCGGTGAGGTCGGCCATCGCGGCGACGAGCTCCTTGTTGTAGGCGCCGATGAAGGCGATGATCGGCGCGAGCTGCTGGGCGCCGGGCAGGATGACGTCGATCGCGGGCTTGAACGCGCGCGTGAAGCGCGTGATCGCGGGCAGCGCCGTCTTGGCGTCGCTGAGCAGGCCCGGTGCCTGGTGGAGCAGCTTGACCGCCGGTCCAGAGAGCGCGATCACCTCCTGGAGCGCCGGCGTCAGCAGCGGCGCCACCGGCTTCAGGTCGTCGAGTGAGGGCTTCGCGATCCCGAGCGTCGTGTTCAGCGACCGCAGGGTCGTGCGCAGCTCGGTCAAAAACGGCGGGAGTGCGTCCACGGTGGCGCTCAGAGCAGCGTTGCGCTGTGCGGTCGTCGACATCACCTGGTTGCCCGAGTTGACGAGCGTCTGCAACTGGGCGGAGCGGTCGCCGAGCGTGGTCAGGACCGTGGCCGAGTTGCCGATCACGCTGTGCAGGGCACCCTGCTGCTGGTTGAGCGCGCCAACGACCGCCGCCAGCTCCGTGAACGTCGGGTCGAGGTTGCCGATCGCATCGTTGAGATCCTGGCCGCGGCCGGCCAGCGCGGTGTAGGTCCCGTCCAGCAGCGCCTGGAGGTTCTTCTGCGTCGGCCGGTCGAACGAGCCGAGCACCCGGTCGAGCTGCTGGGTGGCCTCGATGTGCGAGCTGGGGATCGTGCCGCCGTCGTGGAACTTCCGCCCCGAGCCGGTTCCCGGCGAGAGCTCGACGTAGGCCTCGCCCAACAGCGTCTTCTGGCGGAGGATCGCGTGCGTGTCGACCGGGATCGGCGCGTACTGCGCATTGATCTGCATCGTCACGTACGAGTTCACGCCGCGCGCCTGGACCGACGCCACCTTGCCGACGTTGACGCCGCTGATCCGCACGTCCGCGTTCGGCACGAGCAGCCCGGTCTCTCCGAACAGCGCGTGGACGCGGTACCCCTGGGCCGCGAACGGGATCGTGCCGCCGAACTGCGTCCAGACGAAGATGATCAGCCCCACGCACGACAGCGCGAACGCGAGCGCCGCGAACACCGCCGTCTTCTTGGGTGCCTGGGTGACCACTAGTCGCGGCTCCTCAGCATCCGAAGGTCGTCCCCAGCAGGGTCTCGACGAGCGGCCCGAACGAGAACGCCTTCAGCGACGAGCAGCTCGAGAGGATGAGCGCACGCCACGCCGGGCCGTTCGCATCGGAGTTCGCGATGAACGAGTCGGAGTTGTGCACGAACCAGGCCAGCCAGTACAGGAAGCCGGGGTTGTTGCCGCCAGGGTTGTAGGCGGTCTCATTGGTCACGTAGGCGATGACCTTGAACGATGCGGTCAGCGCCGGCACGGCCTGCCTCAGCTCCCTGGCCAGCGACGGCAGCTGGCCCGCCAGCGGCACCACGGCGTTGACGAACGGTGGGATCTCCTTGAGCGGGAGCAGCGCCGCGCCCTGGAACAACGTCTGGGTCTGCCGCAATGTCTCGGGCAACCGCTTGGCGGTTGGCAGCAGCGCGGTCGCTGTCGGCCCGAGCGCGTCCGCCAGCGTGGTCACGTGGGACAGGGTGGTCCGCGTGGTGGAGAGGGTCCCTGGCAGCCGGGTGATCGCCTCGCGCAGCGCGTTGTTCTGGCTGGCCAGAGCCTGCACCGTCTGGTTGCCGGCGTCGACCGCTGTCTGGAGCTGAGCGTCCTTCTGCGCGGTCGCCTTGCTGAGCACGCCGAGGTTGTGC
This sequence comes from Solirubrobacteraceae bacterium, assembly GCA_036494115.1. Lineage (GTDB taxonomy): Bacteria > Actinomycetota > Thermoleophilia > Solirubrobacterales > Solirubrobacteraceae > Palsa-465. The sequence continues at coordinate 6,253 of DASXOS010000079.1, forward strand.
ACGATCTGCGCCAGCTGCACCCGCCGTGCGGCGAGCAGGTCCCCGATCGTCCGCAGCTGCTGCGAGGTCGGCCCGAGCTGCCCGAACAGCTTCTTGATGTCCTCGGCCCGCCCCTGGCTGCCGTTGTTCAGCTCGGTGATGAGGCTCGTGAACCACGTACGCGTGTCGGCATCGAGCGAGTCGAGCAGATCATCGGAGTCGATCGGCGTCGTCGTCTGGCCGACCGGAATCGTGGCGCCAGTCGGCAGCACCCCGGCCGAGCGATGGCCCGGATCGATGTCGACCTCCATGTCCTTGAGCGGCGTGTTCGGCACGAGGTTCGCGGCCGCGTCCCGATACAGATGGGGCATCTTGTGCGGGTCGATCTCCATGTGCACGACGCCCTGACCGTTTCTGAGCGAGGTCCCGGTAATCTCTCCGACGTGGACCCCGGCGACGTTGACGGGCTCCCCGAGGCCGGGCACTACAGCCGCCGCACTCGAGAATGAGGCGTTGACGGAGTAGAACGTCTGGAACGGGTTCGGTAGGCGCTGCTGGAGGAGGATGTAGAACCCGGCGGCGGTGCCGGTGATCATCAGCACCAGGACGATCAGGGCCGAGCGCCCGTAGCGGCGGACCTGCGTTTTCATCCGGCCGCCTTCCGCTCAGCCCGCTCGCGGGCCATCGTCGCCCGGCGCAGCTGCGGCAGCGTCATCGACTTCGATGCGGGGCTGCGCGTGGCCTTCAGATCTGCCGTGACCTTCGGCGCTGCGAGGCTCGGGAGCTGTTGCTTGGAACACGGCTGATCGGGCCGGAAGGCGGACGGCTTCAGGTCGCCGATCCATTTCGGCGAGACCCCCGTCAGCGAGCTTCCGCCGGGCGGGGCGGTGCCGACCAGCTTGCCGATGATCGGGAGCGAGCCGAGCAGTGAGCCGGTGCCCGAAAGGGTGTTGGTGCCGGCGGCCGCCAGTACGCGCGTGTACGGGCCGTTGGCGTCGAAGTTGCCGCTGGCGCCGGCCACGTTGGGCAGGAAGTGGACGAAGTCCTGCCACGCCGGCCTGCCCGTGGTGAGCGATCCGTCCGGCACGACCTGATTGAGCAGCGGGGTGACGTGGGTGCGCAGACAGTCGGTGATCTGCTTGGTGATCGGGAACGCCGACCCCAGCTCCGAGAGGATCGAGGGGAACTGCTGGAACGTGGCCTTCAGCGACGTGAGCACCCGCTGGCGCTCGGCCGGGGCGACGATCTTGGCGAGCTCACGGACGGCGCCGGTGACGTCGTCGAGCAACGGCGGCGCGAGCTTCAGCGACGGGTCGAGCGCCGTCGCCAGGTTGACGACCGGCGGCAGGGCGTGATCGATCGCGCTCAGGGCCGGAGGTGCCGCCTTGAGCGTCTCGTCGACCCCGCTGATCGACTGCGCGAGCGCGCCGTCGCTGGCCACGAGCGCGGTGGTGGTGCGGTTCAGCCCGGTGACCAGGTCGGCGAGCTGGCGCGAGTTGTTGGCCAGCGTGCCCGTGACCTGGGAGGCCGAGGAGAGGAGCGTTTCCACGTCGCCCTGGTGGGTGCCGCGCAGTGCGCGGGTGACGATCGCGGTGTCCTTGAGCGCCGGAGTGAGCTGCGGGATCGCGCCCTTCAGGCCGGCGGCCCCGCTGTCCGACACCGGATGGCCGGGCCGCGCGTTGAAGCCCTTGTTGAACGTCTCCAGTGAGTTCTCGAGGCTGCGGCGGGTGGCGGCGTCGAACGTCGAGAGGACGTTGTAGAACTGCACCGGGGTCGAGGTCTGCGCCTCCGGGATCGTGTCGCCGTCATGCAGGCTCGGCGCAGATGGGCTGCCCGGATCGAGCTCGAGGTAGTAGCCGCCCTCCAGGAAGAGCCGGTCCCGGACGCGGATCGTGGCGTCGCGGTGGATCGGGAGGCCGTTGTTGTTGACGGTGAACGCGATCTTCGTGGCGCGGCCGGCGGGGGATGTCCCGGTGACCGAGCCGATGTCGATCCCGGCGATCCGCACGGGCGAGTCCTGCCGCACGTTGACGCTGTTGTTGACGAGCGCGTAGAGCGTGTAGTTGTGCGTGAACGGCAGCCCCTGGTTGAACGCGTAGAACGTGATGAAGGCCGTGATGAAGATGACGAGCGCCGCGATCACCAACGGGTGCAGACGGCGCTTGTGGCGTCCCTTGCGCCTGCGGGAGAGCAGGCTCATGGCACCAGCCCCGCCTTCTTGCCCTCCGCGAGCACGCCCGGCGGCGGCGCCGTGTCGTCGACGACGGTCGAGGTCTTGGGCGGGCTACCGATCCGCTGCGCGCCGGAGTAGACCTCGTTCGCGGCCTGACACTGACTCGAATCCTCGGTCGGGTAGTAGTTGAGATGGAGGTCGGGCGAGGGCGAGCTCTGCTGGAACGTCTGGCTCGCGGTGCCCCCGTTCAGGTCGAGGACCGGAGCGAATCGCAGCCACGCCCCGTCGCTGTCGCCCTCGGTGAGGCCGGACGCGAAGTTCCGGACCCACAGACCGGTGACGTTGCACGCAAACTGCGAGGGGGCGACGGCGCGGAGGATCGCGCCGAGCCCGACGAACGCCGATGCGCCAAGGCTGGCCAGATCTGTCGAGCCCAGCACCTTGAATACCTGGGTCGAAGCCGGATCGTGAGCCAGCGCCTGGACCGCGCCCAGCGCCTGCTTCAGCTTCGGCGCGAGTGGCAGCGCATCCCTGAACACAGGGGTGGCGCTGACCAGGATCCGGTCGAGGTCGGTGGCGGCCTCCGGCAGCAACCGCGCGCCCGGCTTCAGTGCCTGGACGAGCGTGGCCGCGTCGGTCAGGACGGGCCGGGAGTTCGAGAGCACGGTCGTGGCCAGCGACTCCGTGCCCGGGAGCTGATCGATCGTCGTCCCAAGCGACAGCCGGTCGAGTGCCTGGAACGTCGTGGCGGTGTTGTGCAGCAGCGCGTCGATCGTCGGCGCCACCGGTGCGAGTGCCCCGGTGGTCGCGGCCAAGCCGTTGATGAAGCCGGACAGCCGGGTGCTGGGGTCGCGCAGGACGCCGAGCAGCGTCTCGAGCCCGGGCATCAGCTCGTGCAGGGAGGAGATCGAGTCGTTGAACTGCGGACCGCGCCCGGCCAGCGCGTTCCCGATCTCGCCGACCGCGCCGCGGAGCCCCTTCTGGGTCTTCGGCCCGAACGTGGCAAAGGCGGTGTCGAGGTCGACGAACGGGACGTTGTGGTTGAGCTTCGGGTTGGTGTTGAGCGTGAACGTGCCGCCGTCGGCCAGTCCCTGAGCCTTGCTGTGTCCGGGGATGATCTCGAGGTACTTGCCGCCGAGCACCGACGCCAGCCGGATCTGATAGCGCGTGTCGGCCGGCAGTGGCGCGAGGCTCTTCTGGAGCGCGAGCCCGAGCTGGGCATAGGGATGCGGCCAGGACTTGCTCGCCGGTTCGGGCGTGATCGTCAGCACCTGTCCCACGCGCGCGCCGCCGACGCGCACGTCGGCGTTCTTGACGAGCTCCGACGCGTTCGCGACGTCGACGTTCACGCTGTAGGTCGGGATGAACGGGAGCCCGTTCTCGGCGATGTACGACAGATACACCGCGACCATCACGACCAGGATCGTGATCGTCCCGACCATCACCGGGTTGTCGAACAGCTCCCTGATCGCGATGCGGCGGCCGCGTCTCATTTGAGGAGGTACTGGACGAGGCTGTGCAGGGTCTGAGAGGTCTGCTGCACCGAGCTCGCCGGGTTCGGGGTGGGGAGGCTGGGCAGCGACGGCGTCTGCACCGGCGAGCCGTGCTTCGGTGAGGGCGACGGCTGTGAGCCGCTGGGCGTGCTCGGCGTGCTCGGCTGGGCCGCGCTCGGTCGGGTGCCGGTAGGCCGCTTGGCGGCGTGTGTGCGCGGGGCCGCCTTGCGCGGAGCGGATCGGCTGCTCGGCGCGAACGCCTTCTGCGAGCCGAAGTGGGCGCTGCACCCCGCGACGGGGGTCGTCGTGTAGTTGCCGCAGGTCCCGTTGCCGGGTCCTTCGAGCAGGATCGAGAGCATGTGCGAGGTGCCGTCGTACCGGGACAGCGAGGTCGCGATCCCGTACACCACCGACAGGAAGTTCTCCACGAACCCGTGCTGCTGGAGGTTCGCCGACAGGCGGGCGAACAGCTTCGTTCCGGGCAGCGAGCGCTTCGTGTACGCGCTCAGCGTCTTCACCAGGGGGGTCGTCTCCCGGATCGCCGGGATCGCCTGCTTCAGCGCGCCGCCGAGCGCGACCAGCGCCGGCTTGGCGGCGGTCACGAACGGCGTCAGGTCCGTGGTCGCCTCGTTCAGGGCGGGCACCGAGGCGTGGATCTGGTTGACGAGCGGGGTGCCCTGGACCGCCACCGTGTCGAGCTGCTGGAGTGCCGGCTGCGCCTGCGCGAGCAGCCCGGGGAGCCGCGCGATCGCCTGCGAGAGCTGATCGCGGTGCGCGGCGGTCAGCTGGGTCAGCGAGGCCGACCGGTCGAGGAACTGCTGGAGGGCGCCGGTGTGTCCCGCTGCGTTCGACGCGATCGTGTTGGTGGCGCCGATGATCTGCGCGAGCTGTTGCTTCTGGTGGGAGAGGATCGAGATCGCCTGGTTGGCGAGCGTCAGCGTCGGGTTCGCGCGGCGCAGGATGTCGTTGAAGTTGTCGCCCTGGCCGGCGGTCCCCACGCCGAGCTCGTTGACGATCGTCTGGAACCGCTCGGTCGTCGGCAGGTTGAACATGTTGAACAGGTCGAGGAGGCTGACCGGCTCGGTGGTGTTCGTGACTGGGATGGTCGGGGGGTTACCACCGGTGGCCTTCAGCGTCGGGCTGTTCGCGCTACCGGGATCGCAGTCGATGTAGTTCTCGGCGATCAGGCCCTCGGGACGGATCGTGCAGGTCGCGTCCTTGTGGAATGGCATGAACCGCGAGTCCACGGTGGCCTCGATTCGGGCCTTGAAACCGGGGGTCACGACGACGTTCTCGATCGTGCCCGCGCGCGCGCCGGCGACCTTCACCAGCTGGCCACCGATCAGGCCGCGGGCGTCGTCGAAGATGACATCGAACCGCGCCGTCGAGCCCGCCTGCGCGCTCGTCCCGACCGCGAACGCCACCGCCAGGCCGCCGGCAGCGAGGACCAGCGCGAGTGCCAGGAGCCGTCTCACTTCTGATCGTCCGCCGGGTTGCAGAGGACTCCGGTCTGCGGCATGAGGTCGGGCGCGGTCCACGGGTTGCTCTTGTCAGCCGCCACCGGCCCGCCGCCCCCCGGGCACGGCGCGAGCAGCTTGGTCCGCGCGCCGTTCAGCGCCCCGATCTTGTTCGTGGCTGTGCCGAGCAGGCTGAGCACGCCACTGAGCGTCGAGCCACCGCCCTGCACGGCGATCAGCGACTTCAGGTAGTGACCGTTGGCGTCATAAGCGCCACCGTTGGCGCCGCCGACGCCGTTGAAGAAACCGGCCACGACGTCGGGCGCGTATGGGCGCAGACCGGCCAGGATCGGCAGGATGCCCTTCAAGCTGGAGGTCAGCGACTCGACCGCCGGCGTCGCCTTACGCTCGACCGGGGGGAGCGCCTTGAGCGCCGCCTCGGCGCTCGGGACCAGGGCCTCGACGCCGTTGATCGTGGGGATCGCATCGCGCGCCGCCGGCACCGCGACTCTGAGCAGCGTGGCCAGCTTCGGCGCCACCGGCTGGAGGTCCTTCAGCACGGGGTTCAGGAACCCCAGCGAGTAGTTCACGTCGCGGAGCACGCCCGTGCCCTGGGACAGCACCGACGGCGCCCGGGTCAGCGAGTCGCCGAGCGCGGCGCGCTCGCTCGCGACCTCGCGCAGCGTGGTGGCGGTGTTGGCGACGGCGGAGCCCAGATCGCCGTTGCGATCGGCGAGCGCCTTGACCACCGTCGCGCTCGTCGATACCAGCCGGCTGAGCGCGTACTTGTCGGCGACGATCTCGCTGCCCAGCTGCGCCGTCTGGCTGAGCGCCGGGTTCAGATACTGCGTCAGCTGGTTGAACTGCGACGCGGTGGGCTGCTTGACGAGATATGCCCCGGTACGGAGCAGCTGCTGCAGCGACGAGCGGACCTTCGGCGTCATCGCGTCGAGGAGCGTGTCGAGGTCGACGATCCCGTGGGTCTGGGTCACCGGCAGCGTGCCGCCGCTGTGGATCGAGTTCCCGGCTCCCGACAGGCTCAGGCCGACGAACCGGTTGGCGACGCCGGTCAGGCTGAGCTGTCCGATCGTGGCCACGGTCCCGGAATGGATCGGCGTGATGCCCTGGTCCGAGATGTCGAGCTCCACGTCGGCGAGCCCGTTGCCGGTCAGCTTGATCGCGCCGATCGAGCCGACCTGGTGTCCGGCGACAGTGACCAGGTCGCCCTTGACAAGCTGGCCGGCGTCGACGAAGTCGGCGTGGAGCACGTACGTCGAGCCGGAGGAGAACAGGACGATGCCGACGGCGATGAGCGCGATCACGAGCGCGGCGAGTGCGGCGACGCGGGCAGTCTGCTCGCGGACCATTTAGCGGTTCGTCACCGTGGAGGCCACCGTCAGCCCCCGATCGGTGCCCGTGCGTTCCCGCCCCAGAACAGTTGTGTGCCGACCATCCCGATGAGATGGATCCCCAGGATGTTGGCCACCATCGACTGCGCGGTGGCCTTCCCCACCCCCACCGGGCCGCCGGTCACGTGGTAGCCGTAGTAGATGCAGACGAGCACGATGAACGTCGCCATCGCCATGCACTTGATCCCGCTGAACAGGAAGTCCTGCGGCGACTGGAACTCCCAGAACAGCTGCAGGTAGCCGCCCGAGGAGACCTGTCCGAGCTGCACCACCGTGGCCAGGTAGGAGGAGAAGAACCCGACCGCGACTGAGATCATGTACAGGAACGGGAGCGTCAGCCAGGTCCCGAGCAGCCGCGTCGAGCCCAGGTACACCATCGAGTCGAGCCCCATGACCTCGAGCGCGTCGATCTCGTCCGAGATGCGCATCGAGCCGATCTCGGCCACGAAGCCCGTGCCCACCTTCGCAGCCATCATGTACCCGAACGCGTACGGGATCACCTCGCGCAGATCGCACAGCGCGGTGATCGCGCCTGTCGCGCTGGTGGCACCGACGGTGCGCGCCGCGTAGGCGCCCTCGATCCCGCACTGCAGGCCGAGGATGAAGACGAGGCCGAGCACGATGATCGCCGAGCCAGTGATCAGGATCCCAGCCTGCCGAAGCGTCTCCCCCACGAACTTCAGCACGCGGAGGTTGATGACCTTCCAGGCCACCCGCCCGCAGAAGCGCGACGCCTCGCCCAGCGCGATCAGCGCGTTGAGCGGTCGGGCGAAGACGTTCATCGTGGCGTGTTCAAGGCCGGATGGGTCGCCAGCAGGGTCTGGGTGAAGGCGTAATCGATCGCGCCGATCCCCAGGAACGCGATCACCACCGCCTGGTTCACCGCTCGCCCAACCCCCTCCGCGCCACCCGACGCGGTCAGGCCCTTGTAGCAACAGACGATCGCGATCATCGCCCCGAACAGGGCCGACTTGACGAGCATCGCGAGGAACTCGGCGGTCGTCGCCTGGGCGAAGAACGTCGAGAAGAACGGGCCGACCTGTGCGCCGTTCGAGAGCGTGACCAGGATCCCCCCGAGCGTCCCGAACAGCAGCGCGTAGATCGAGAACAGGGGCGTCAGCAGCATCAGGCTGAGGAACCGCGGCACGACGAGGCTCTTGATCGGATCGACGCCGAGGACCATCAGCGCGTCGAGCTCCTCGCGGATCTTCCGCGCCCCGAGGTCGGCGGTCATCGCGGTCCCGGCGACGCCCGCCATCACGATCGCGCACACCAGCGGCGCGAACTCTCGCATCACGATGATCACGAACAACCCGCCCAACCGGTCGATCGCGCCGAGCAGGTTGAGGAAGTCACCGACCTCGACCCCGGCCGGCCCGTAGGTGAACGCCAGCGACGCGAGGATCATCGGGAACCATCCCAGCCGCAGCGCGAACAGGAACTGATCCACCAGCTCCGGCCCGTAGTTGTACGGCGGACTCAGAGCAGCCACGATCGTCCGCCGCAGCAGCAGCATCATGGCTCCGATCGTGATGATGAATCCCCGAACCGGCTCGTAGCCGAACCTCAGGACAACATCCATTAGCGGTAGGTCCCTCTCCTCCTCGCAACCTGGACACACGCCACCCTCGCCTGCTCCCGAGGGGGCCGCGCATGATATGGCCGCGACTGTGCCGATCGCAACTTGGAACCGTCGCTTAGCTACGGCGTTGTGACAACGACGGTGCGGTTGCGTGGCGGACTGACGACCAGCGATCTGCGGAGCGAACGCTCGTGTGTCGAGGGGCGGGCGGCTGGCGAGGTGTTACGCGAGCTCCGCATATCGCTGTCGTCAGCCCGCTGCGGCGGCTTGGTCAGGCGATCGCTTGCTCCGGACCTCGGTCGCGAGACACCAGTGGCTTTTAAAAGCGTTCGGCCGTCGCGGTGGCTCCCTCACTCGAAGGAGCGAGAGACGCGGCCTGGCGCTCCGAGGAGGGTGACGACCGCGCTCCGGCGAAGCTCGCGTAACACCTCGAAAGGCGCCCGCCCCTCGAACCGGGAGCGTTCGCTTCGCCGGAGTGCGGTCGACGCCCTCCCGGCCCGCCAGAGCTGGCCGGAAGGGCGCGACTACTAACGAGTGAGGGAGGCTAGGCCGCGACCGGAGTGCGGTCGCTGTACTTCTCGTTGCGGTCGGCCTTGTCGACCAGCGACGCCGGCGGGTCGAAGCGGTCGCCGTAGGTTGTTGCCAGCTCTCGGGCCCGCGCGACGAATGATGCGGGACCTCGGTCGTGGCCTTCGTGCTCGTACTGGTTGATGTACTGGAGCACGCCACCGGTCCAGCCCGGGAAGCCGATCCCCAGGATGGAGCCGATGTTGGCGTCGGCGACGGACTCGATCACGCCCTCATCGAGGCACTTGATGGTCTCGATCGACTCGATGAACAGCATCCGCTCCTCGAGGTCCTTGAGGTTGATGCTGAACGGATCGTCGATGGGCGGGAACTGCTCGCGCAGGCCCGTCCACAGGCCGGCCCGCTTGCCGTCGGCGTACTCGTAGAAGCCGGCGCCCTCGAGCCGCCCGGGCCGCCCGCTCTCGACCATCCAGTCGATCACCTGCTCGGCGGGATGGCCGGTCCAGGTGGTGCCCTCGGCCTCGAACGCGTCGCGGGAGGCGTTGCGGATCTTCTGCATGAGCTTCATGTTGAGCTCGTCGGAGAGCTGCAGCACCGGCGCGGGATAGCCGGCCTGCGAGGACGCCTGCTCGATCGACGGCGCCGGAACGCCCTCGGTCAGCATCGCGATCCCCTCGTTGATGAACGTCCCGATCACGCGGCTGGTGAAGAATCCGCGGCTGTCGTTGACGACGATCGGGGTCTTCTTGATCTGCTTGGCGAAGTCGAGCGCGCGGTACAGCGTCTCGTCGTTCGTCCTCTCGCCCTTGATGATCTCCAGCAGCGGCATCTTGTCCACGGGGCTGAAGAAGTGCAGCCCGATGAAGTCATCCGGTCGCGACACGTTCTCGGCCAGGCCGGTGATCGGAAGCGTCGAGGTGTTGGATGCCAGCAGCGCGTCGGGCGCCAGATGGGGCTCGATCTCGGCCATCACCTGGGCCTTGACCTTCGGGTCCTCGAACACCGCCTCGATCACGATGTCAGCGCCATCCGCATCCGCCGGGTCCGCGGTCGGCGTGATCCGCGCCAGCAGCGCGTCGGCCTGCTCCTGGGTGGAACGGCCGCGCTCGACCGCCTTGGCCACGAGCTTCTCCGAGTAGCCCTTGCCGCGCTCGGCCGCCTCGAGCGAGACGTCCTTGAGCACGACCTCGATGCCGGCCTTGGCGCACACGTAGCCGATTGCGGCGCCCATCATGCCGGCGCCGAGCACGACGATCTTCTTGGCGCTGTAGGGCTCGATCGAGTCCGGACGGCCACGCGAGCCGGTGGCCGCCTGCAGGTCGAAGAAGAATGCCTGGATCATGTTCTTGGCGATCTGGCTCGTGACCAGGTCGACGAAGTACCGGCCCTCGATCTCGATCGCGTTGTCGAAATCGACCTGCGCGCCCTCCACGGCCGCGGCCATGATGTGGTGCGGAGCGGGATAGTTCGCGCCCTTGATCTGCTTGCGCAGATTGGCCGGGAACGCCGGCAGGTTCTGCGCCAGCGCGGGTGTGGTCGGGGTGCCGCCGGGAATCTTGTACTTGGGGTCCGCGTCCCACGGCTGCTGAGCCTCGGGGTTCTCGGCGATCCATTTCTTCGCCGCCGGGATCAGGTCGTCCCTGGTCGGGACGATCTCGTCGACGACCCCCAGCTCCTTGGCCTTGGCCGGCCGCAGGCGCTGGCCCTGCATCAACAGGCCCATCAGCGCCTGCACGATGCCGAGCAGCCGCACGGTGCGCACGACGCCACCGGCGCCCGGCAGCAGGCCGAGCTGGACCTCGGGGAACCCGACGACCGCCTTCGAGTCGTCGACCACCACCCGGTGATGGGTGGCCAGGGCGATCTCGAGGCCGCCGCCCAGTGCGGCGCCGTTGATCGCCGCGACGACGGGCTTGCCGAACGTCTCCAGGCGACGCAGCAGCGCCTTGTTCTCGCGGACCCACTGCGACACGTCCGCGGCCTGGTCCGGTCCGACGGCGAGCAGGTCATGGAGATCGCCGCCGGCGAAGAACGTCGACTTCGCCGAGGTGATGACGACGCCCGTGATGTCGTCGCGCTCGGCCTCGAGGCGCTCAACCGTGGCCTTCATCGACTCGCCGTAGGCGGCGTTCATCGTGTTCGCCGACTGGTTCGGGTCGTCCAGGGTGAGGACGACGATCCCGTCGTCCCCCTTGTCCCACTTGATTACAGAAGTGCTCCGCGGGGCATCCGGCCCCGGGTTCTGACCGTTTCGCCCGGCCTCCGGCCGTTCGTAACCAGCCATCTAGATCGCCTCCACGACGGTCGCAATGCCCATCCCGCCGCCGACGCACAGCGTGGCCAGGCCGTAGCGCCCGCCGGTGCGGTGCAGCTCGTCGACGAGCGTGCCGAGGATCATCGCGCCGGTCGCGCCGAGGGGGTGGCCCATCGCGATCGCGCCGCCGTTGACGTTGACCTTCTCCATGTCGAGGCCCATGTCGCGGACGAACCGCAGCACGACCGCGGCGAACGCCTCGTTGATCTCGACCAGATCGAGGTCGTCGACGGTCAGGCCCGCCTTGGCGAGCGCCTTCTTGCTCGCGGGCGCCGGACCGGTGAGCATGATCGTCGGGTCAGAGCCGGACACGGCCGTGGCCAGGATCTTGGCCCGCGCCTTCAGCCCCATCTCGTTGCCGGTCTGCTCGTTGCCGATCGCCACCAGCGAGGCGCCGTCGACGATGCCCGACGAGTTGCCGGCCGTGTGGACATGGTCGATCTTCTCGACCCAGTGGTACTTCTGCAGGGCGACCGCGTCGAAGCCGCCCATCTCGCCCATCGCGGCGAACGAAGGCTTGAGCTTGCCGAGCGACTCGGCCGTGGTCCCGGCACGGATGTGCTCGTCCTGGTCGAGGACCACGTTGTCATTGATGTCGAGCACCGGGATCACCGAGTTCGCGAACCGCCCCTCGGACTGCGCCGCCGAGGCGCGCTCCTGGGAGCGGGCCGCGTAGGCGTCGACGTCGTCGCGGCTGAACTCCTCGATCGTCGCGATCAGATCGGCACCGATCCCCTGCGGGACGAAGTAGGTGTCGTAGTTGGTCTCGGGATCCATCGCCCAGGCCCCGCCGTCCGAGCCCATCGGCACGCGCGACATCGACTCGACTCCACCGGCGAACACGAGGTCCTCCCAGCCGGACGCGACCTTCTGGGCGGCGATGTTGACCGCCTCGAGCCCGGACGCACAGAAGCGGTTGAGCTGGACGCCGGAGACCGTCTCAGGAAGGCCCGCCTTGATCGCGGCAGTCTTGGCGATGTCGGCGCCCTGGTCCCCGATCGGCGACACGCAGCCGAGCACCACGTCGTCGACGCGCTTGGGATCCATGTCGGCGTTGCGCGACAGCACCTCATGCATCAGCCCGACCACGAGGTCGACCGGCTTGACGGTGTGCAGCGACCCGTTGACCTTGCCGCGTCCTCGCGGCGTGCGGATCGCGTCGAATATCAGCGCTTCCGAACTGCTCATGTGATGCTCCTCATAGTCGGAAAACACGGGCCAGCGTGGGCCGGCGCGGACAGCCCCGGCGGCGGGGGCGTCACCTTCCGATCGTAGCAGTAATTGGCAGCCCGCCAATTAGCCGGCGGCGGGCCCCGCGACGTTCGGGCGCACCTGCTCGACGAGGCCGGCGGCGGCCCCTGCGATGGCGCGACCCCACGCGCCGTCAGTTACTATACTTTATGAAGTATGTCCACGTTCCGACGATTACTCGGGTTCCTTCGCCCCTACCGGAAGGACGTCGTGTGGTCCTTCGCGCTCGCCGCCGGAGCGATGGTGATGACGGTGTTGATCCCGTACCTGACGGGTGTCGCGATCGACTCGATCCGGGACGGCACCCGCCACCGGCTCATCTTCTGGACAATCCTGATCGCGGTCGCCGGGCTCGGTCGCCTCGTCCTGAGCGTACTGCGGCGCCTCATCGCCGGTCGCGTTTCCCTGGCCGTCGAGGTCGACCTGCGCAACGGCCTGTATGGGCAGCTGCAACGACTCGAGCTGAGCTTCTTCGACCGCCAGCAGACCGGGCAGCTCATGTCTCGCGCGACCGTCGACCTGCAGTCGGTCCGCTTCTTTCTCGGCTACGGCCTGATCTTCATCGCCCAGTCGATCCTCACGATCCTGCTGGCCGCGATCGCGATGTTCGCGCTCCAACCGCTGCTGGCGGCGCTGTCGCTGGCCCCGGTCCCGTTCGTGATCCTGATCGCCAGACAGTACGGCCATAAGTCGCGGCCGGCCGTCCAGGAAGCGCAGCAGCGCATCGCCGAGCTGACCGCGGACGCCGAGGAGAACGTCTCCGGGGTGCGCGTCGTCAAGGCGTTCGCGCAGGAGGGCCGCCAGCTCGGCCGCTTCCGCCACTCCGTACAGCGCGTGTTCGACCAGCAGATGTACGCCACCAAGATTCAGGCCTTCTATGGGCCGCTGATCAGCTTCCTGCCGAACCTGGGTCTCGCGGTGATCCTGCTCGTCGGCGGCCGTCAGGTGATCGACGGCACGCTGACCCTCGGGCAGTTCACCGCGTTCTACGCCTACCTGTTGATGCTGATCTCGCCGATGCGGACGCTCGGGTACATGCTCGGCGCCGCCCAGCGCGCGACGGCCTCCGGCGCCCGTATCTTCCAGATCCTCGATCGCGAGCCGCGGATGACGACGCCGCCGGGCGCGCCGCCGCTGCCCGAGGGACGCGGCCGGGTCACCCTCGAGTCGGTTGACCTCACGTTCGACGGCAACACGCGGCCGGCGCTGACCGGCATCGACCTCGACATCGCCCCCGGGACCACCGTGGCTCTGGTCGGTGCGATGGGCTCCGGCAAGACCGCGCTCGTCTCGCTCCTCCCCCGCCTGTATGACGTGACCGGCGGCTCGGTCCTGATTGATGGCGCCGACGTCCGTTCGGTCGACCTGGGGAGCCTCCGGCACGAGATCGCGATCGTCAACGACGACCCGTTCCTGTTCTCCGCGAGCGTCCACGACAACATCGCGTATGCGCGCCCCGACGCCACCCGCGACGAGGTCGAGCAGGCCGCTCGCGCCGCCCAGGCCGATGGCTTCATCCAGCGTCTGCCCCAGGGCTACGACACGCTCGTCGGCGAGCGCGGCCTGACCCTGTCCGGCGGACAGCGGCAGCGGGTCTCGATCGCACGCGCCCTCCTCGCTCAGCCGCGGATCCTGATCCTCGACGACGCAACCTCGTCGGTCGACGCCTCCACCGAGCAGGAGATCAAGGCGGCCCTGCGCGAGGTCATGGAGGGTCGCACCACGTTCGTGATCGCCCACCGCCTCTCGACGATCGCCCTCGCTGAGGAGATCGTGGTCCTCGAGGACGGGCGCGTCGCCGCTCGCGGGAATCACAACGAGCTGGTCGAGCGCTCGGATCTCTACCGCGAGATCGTCGAGAAGGGCATGCCCGATCAGGTGTTCATGACCCGCAAGCCGCTCGAGGCGGAGGTTGCCGGCCTATGACCGACCGCAACGAGCGCCTGAACGAGCTTCGCCGCCGGCTGAAGGCCACCAGCGGCCGGGGTCGCAAGCTTCGCGGCCTGGCCCAGCTGCTCTCGCCCTACCGGTGGCGCGTCTTGGCGATGTTCATGTCGCTGGTGATCGCCACGGCCGCGGCCCTGGCCCCGGCACCGCTGGCGAAGCTCGCCATCGACAACGGCATCAAGCACCACGACGTGGCCACCCTCGATTGGGTGGTCGCCGCGTTCATGGTGTCGGCGATCGCCTACGCGGTCTTCTCCTACCTGCAGACCTATCTGGTCGGGTGGGTCGGCCAGCGCGCGCTCCAGGACCTGCGGGTGGAGCTCTTCTCGCATCTGCAGCAGCTGTCGATCGGCTTCTACTCGCGCAACCGCGCCGGCGTGATCATCTCGCGGCTGACGAACGACGTGGAGGCGCTCGACCAGCTCGTCGAGGACGGCCTGGCCACGCTCATCCAATCCGGCCTGATGCTGATCGGCGTCGTCGTGATCCTGTTCTTCCTCGACCCGAGACTCGCGCTGCTCACGTTCATCTGGCTCCCGATCCTGGCCATCGGCGGCTTCCTGTTCCGGCTCGCCTCGGCCGACGCGTACCGGCTCACCCGCGAGCAGATCGCGACGATCACCGGCTACCTCCAGGAGACGCTGTCCGGGATCCGGGTCGTGCGGGCGTTCGGTCAGGAGCGCAAGCACATCGCGAAGTTCGCCGAGCTCAACGAGGACAACCGGCGCGCGAACATGACGACCGTCAACCTAAACGCGGCCTACTTCCCGGCGGTCGAGCTCGTCTCGGCATTGGTCACGGTCGAGATCCTGCTGTTCGGCGGGATCGCGGCGCTCGACGGGCACACGTCGACCGGAGTGGTGTTCGCGTTCATCGCCGCACTCAACAACTTCTTCGACCCGATCCAGCAGCTCTCGCAGCTCTACACCACCTACCAGTCGGGCATGGCCGCACTCGACAAGATCTTCGGACTGCTCGATGAGCAGCCCGAGCTGTTCGACGCGCCGGACGCGATCGAGCTCCCCCGGATCAAGGGCGAGCTGCGCTTCGACGGCGTGTCGTTTCGCTACGGCAAGGACGACGACGGTGCGTGGGCGCTGCGCGACCTCGATTTCGTGGTACCGCCCGGCCAGACCGTCGCGCTCGTCGGCGAGACCGGTGCCGGCAAATCGACGTTCGCCAAGCTCGTGGCGCGCTTCTACGACCCGACCGAGGGATCGATCCAGATCGACGGCCACGACCTGCGCTCGATCACGGCGCACTCGCTGCGCTCCCAGATGGGGATCGTTCCTCAGGAGGGATTCCTGTTCAGTGGGACCGTTCGCGAGAACATCGCGTTCGGCCGCCCCGACGCCACCGACGAAGAGGTTCACGCCGCGGCTCGTGCGGTCGGGGCGGATCGCTTCATCGAGGCGCTCGACGAGGGCTACGACACGCAGGTCGGGGAGCGGGGCGTGCAGCTCTCGGCCGGCCAGCGCCAGCTGCTCGCCTTCGCCCGGGCCCTGATCGCCGACCCCCGGATCCTGCTGCTCGACGAGGCCACCTCGAACGTCGACGTCCACACTGAGAGCCTGATCGAGCAAGGGATGCGCAGGCTCGTCGCCGGCCGGACCGCGATCATCATCGCCCACCGGCTCTCGACGATCCGCCACGCTGGGCGGATCGTGGTGCTCGAGCACGGACGGGTCGTCGAGCAGGGCACCCACGACGAGCTGCTTGCCCGCGAGGGTTACTACTGGCGCCTGTACCGCGACTGGGCCGAGCAGGCCGCCGCGTGAGCTCCGTCGTCGCGCTCTCGACCACCCCGGTCAAGGGGACCCGGTTGCGAACGGTCGACGCGGTCGAGCTGACCGCGCAGGGCGCTCGCGGAGACCGCCGGTTCTACGTGATCGACGACCGGGGCCTCATGGTCAACGGCAAGATCGTCGGCGAGCTGCAGTCGGTCGTCGCCGACGCTCAGGATGGGTCGCTGTCGCTCACCTTTCCGGACGGGGAGATCGTCAGCGGCGAGGTCGCCCCCGGCGCGTCCGTGACGACGCGCTTCTTCTCCCGCCCGCGCGAGGCGCACCTGGTTCCCGGCCCGTTCTCCGAAGCCCTGTCGGAGCATTGCGGTCGGACGCTGCGCCTGGTCGAGCCCTCGACTGGGGCGATCGACCGGGGCCGGGGCGGCGCCACATCACTGATCTCGGTGGCCTCGCTAGCGCGCCTGGCCGAGGCCGCGGGCGAAGACGCCGTCGACGCCCGGCGCTTCCGGATGCTGTTCGAGGTCGATGGCCTCGAGGCCCACGCCGAGGACGCCTGGGTCGGGCAGCGGGTTCAGATCGGCGACGCGACCGTGCGCTTCCGGGGCCACGTCGGCCGGTGCCTGATCACCAGCCGCGATCCCGACACGGGCGTCGTCGACCTGCCGACCCTCGACATCCTCGGCGACTATCGCGCCGACCTCGAGACCACCGAGCCGCTTCCGTTCGGGATCTACGGTGAGGTTGTGGCCGAGGGGCGGGTGCGAGTCGGGGATCCCGTCGTGCCGCTCGGCTAGCCGGGTAGGCTGCCAACGATGAGCTCCGACCGCGTGGCAATCGAGATCGCCGAACACGTGGCCACGGTCACGTTGACCCGGCCCGAGAAGCACAACGCCCTCGACCTCCCGATGTTCGACGGGATCATCAGCGCCGCCGAGCGGGTGGCCCGCGAGCCCGGGGTGCGCGCCGTCGTGCTCTACGGAGACGGGCCGAGCTTCTGCTCAGGCCTCGACGTCATGGCGGTGATGGCCGCCGGCGGAGGAATCGACGGCCTCGTTGACCCGCTCAAGGAAGACTCGCCCAACTGGTTTCAACGGGCTGCGTACGACTGGCTCCGGCTGCCGGTACCGGTGATCGCGGCGATCCATGGGAACTGCCTCGGGGGCGGGCTGCAGATCGCGCTCGCCGCGGACATCCGGATCGCACACCCGGACACGAAGCTGTCGGTGATGGAGGCGAAGTGGGGCCTGATCCCGGACATGTCGATCACGCGCACCCTCCCCCGCCTCGTCGGCATCGACGTCGCCAAGGAGCTGACCTACACCGCGCGAACGTTCTCCGGCGAGGAGGGCGCGCGCCTCGGCGTCATCACGCGCCTGGCCGACGATCCCGTGGCCGCGGCGGTCGAGCTCGCGCGGGAAATCGCCAGCCGCTCGCCAGATGCGGTGAGGGGCGCCAAGCGGCTGTTCGACGAGGCGTGGACCCTGCCGGCGCGCGAGTCGCTCGCGCTCGAGGCCGAGCTCCAGATGAAGCTGATCGGTTCGCCGAACCAGCTCGCCGCCGTGACGGCCGGGATGACCAAGGAACCCGCGGAGTTCGTCGACCCCGCTCCCGAGGGGCTGCCCGCTACCGCGTGAACGGCCCGGCCCGCCTTCGCCCCGGCGAGTGCTAGCGCCTGAACTCCTCGACGGGCGTGAACTCGGCGTCCTTGCCGCCGGTCTCGTTCGCGTACCAGTTGTTGCGCCGCCACCGCTGAACCCGGTCCGCCGCCCCATCGAGCGGCGGGAGCAATCGCCGCGCCGTCTCCAGCGAGAACACGAACGGGAACTGGATCACCGGGTGCAGCGCCCATGGCCACGGCTGCGGCATCTGGTGGCGGCGGTAGCTCGCCGGCAGCATCCAGAAGCGCGTGTAGCCGATCTGCGCCCGGTAGTTGAGCTCGTCCCGGATTCTCTTCGTCAGCGGACTGTCTGGCTTCGGCGCGAACGCCGGCAGGTATGACTCGACCAGCTCCTCACCGTCCTTGCCGGCGGCATACGCGCGCTTGACGAAGGCCGCGAACATCAGCTGCACGGACTGTTCGAAGCCCCGCGGGTACCAGCTCGGCTGCACACCGAGCAGGTGCCCGACGTAGCGCCAGTAGTGCAGCAGCGCCTCAATCTCGGCGATCGTCGTCTGGTGGCCCACCGACCAGAGCGCCAGCCCCGGCACCACGCTCCCGCCCATCAGCGTGAGCGTCGCGTCGGAGATGGAGATCGGCACGCCCCACGCGTCGAGATCCCACTCCTCGTGCCTCATGAGCTTGCGCCGGATGAACACGTGCATGACCCTGACCCGCATCGCCGTGGCCCGCCCCCGCGGCGTCGGCGGCCCCTTGTCGAGCCCGCCCGGCTCGCTCACGTCGATCCAGAACCGCACGGTCTCCAGCTGGCGCTTGTGCGCCGCCTCCCCCGCGTACCCGCCCGACAGCGACAGCGGCTTGGCGATCGAGCTCTCGGAATACATCTCGAGCGTGCTCGTCGTGGCGAAGCTGAACACCGACGTCCCGTACCGCCGGAACACCCGCGCGCCCCGTTCGACGAGCTCAGGCGCAAGCCAGTCCGGGTCCTCCTCGAACTCGGCGAACAGCCTTCGCATCGACTCCGGCGCATCTCGAATCGAGTCGATCCCCTGTTCGAGCGCCCGGTCGAGCAACCGTCGGCCCTCGTTCGCGCCCCGCTCCATGTACACCTCGTCCACGAACGCCTCGGCGACCGGGTCGGAGTCGTAATAGCCCTTGGCGAACTGGTGCACCAACTCCTCGGGCGGCTGCGGGTCGAACCGCCACACCGCCTTCCACGCCTTGCGCGCCGACTGGACACGGCGGTCGTTCACCTTGTCCCAGTACCGGAACTCGGTGGGGATGCGTCGGGTCTCAGGGGCCTCGGGAGTGCTCACTGGCGGAGGATCGATCATCGCCGCGATCTGCTCGGCGTCAGGCTGGATGGGAAGCCCGGGGGAAGTTCGAACTGCGGGGCAGGGATTCGAACCCCGATCTCCCGGTCCAGAGCCGGGCGTCACTGCCATTGGACTACCCCGCAGAGTATTGATACTCCGATTTTGGGACTGTCGCGTCCCTGGACGCTGACAGGCAGGCGAGTATAGCCCCGCCCCCCGGATTTTCCGTCCGCCCAAAGTGGGAACATATGTTCGTGCAAAGGCGGGATCACGACTGGGAAGCGGTGCGCTCGTATTACCAATCGGGCGTCACGGCGTACGCATGCCGCGAGCACTTCGGCATCTCAAAGCGGGCGTGGTACGCGGCGATCGATCGAGGGGCAATCACCCCGCGGCGCGATGGACTCGCCCGGCCTCACGGAACGACACGGTTGGCAGTCGAGAAGCTCCTCGAAGACGGTCTGACGCTGACTCAGATCGCCGGGCGGCTGAACATCTCCAAACCAACCGTGTGCTTTCACATGCGCCGGCTCGGGATCCCGGTCAGTAGCGGCGCCGACCGTCGCTATGACTGGAACGAAATCCGGGCTTACTACGACGCTGGGCATTCGATTGCCGACTGTCGACGCTGTTTCGGGTTCAGTCGTGATGCGTGGGCCGCTGCCGTCGCCCGGGGGGACGTGGCCCCACGTCCGCGGCTCGAGCTACTGGAGGCGGTGCTTGTGAACGGCCGCCGCCGCAATCGAAGTCACGTGAAGCTCAGGTTGCTGATGGCGGGCCTGAAGGACAGCCGGTGCGAGATCTGCGGCCTGGCCGATTGGCGCTCACGGCCAATCTCGCTTGAGCTCCACCACGTGAACGGCGACGGGCTCGACAACCGCGTCGAGAACCTCCAGCTTCTGTGCCCCAACTGCCACAGCCAAACCGATACCTGGGGAGGTCGCAACAAGCTCGCGCGAATGACTACATAGACGACGCCGCGACCGAAGGGACGGGCTACTGTGTCCCCGGTGCGGGTTCTCGGCCTCCCCATCGAGCCGCCGCAGGCGGTGGTCAACCGGATGGTGTCCGACGTGGCGGCGATGGCTCGGATGGCTCGGGCTGCGCCGGCTCAGTTCGACCGGCTGCTCGAGATCGGCGAGGAGATCGTCGGCATCGGCCGCAAGGTGCTCGAGATCGCGGAGCGGCTCGACGCACGGGCCGGGGCGATCATGGAGCTGGGCGAACGCCTCGACGCACGCGCCGAGGCGATCATGGAGCTCGGCGAACGGCTCGACGCACGCGCCGAGGCGATCATGGAACTCGGGGAACGGCTCGACTCGCGCGCCGGCGAGCTGGTGCAGGCTGGCCAGGATATGCGCGACGCGGGGCAGCGGATCGATCGCCGCGGCGCCGAGATCATCGAGAGCGCCACCCGGGTGGTCGACACGGGAAGCGAGCTGGTGACCGTGCTGCCTGCGTTCGAGCGGGCTCTGCAGATGGCGACGCCGCTGGAGGGTGCGATCGACCGCTTCGGCCGGCTGGTGGATCGGCTGCCCGGTGGCGGCACCCGCCGGCGCGGGGAGCTGCACGCCGAGACGGCCGACCCGGCGGCGGCCGAGGCCGACCCGACGGCGACGGCGACCGCGGCCGATCGCGAGGCGGCGGCCGAAGCCGATCGCGAGGCCGAGGCCGAGGCGGAGCAGGACGCAGCTGATGGCGCCTGAGCGGCGATCCGCGGGGCGTGGCTAGAGCGAGGCGAGGTCCGACGAGAGATCGCCGAGCTGGTCGGCGCGGTCGCCCAGGTCCTCGTTTGAGGCGATCAGGCGACGGGCGACTTCGAGGTCGTCGGAGCGTCCGACGGCGAGGGTGCCGCCGAGCTTGCCGTCCTTGAGGTACCAGACGCTGAACTCGCCGTCGTCGAGGGAGCCACGAACGATCTCGCGGTCCCAGTCGTAGGCGGGACCGACGTACTCGAGCCACGCCCAATCGGAGAGGTCGGAGAAGAAGTAGGGGACGACGTCATGCGGGTGATCCTGGCCCAGCATGCCCAGTGCGGCGGTCTTGCCCTGGTTGAAGGCGACGTCCCAGTGCTCGACGCGCAGGCGACGGCCTCCGTTCACGACGCTCTCGTATTCGGCGATGTCGCCGGCGACGAACACGCCGGGAACCGGGGTCTCTAGCCGCGAGTCGGCCAGCACGCCACCGGCATCGCCCAGCTCGAGCCCGGCGCTGCGGGCGAGGGTCACGTCGGGCATGACGCCCGCGCCGATCACGACCGCGTCGGCCTCGAGGTCGCGGCCCTGCTTGGTGACGACCCGGGACACGCGCCCCTCCGTCCCCTCGAAACGCTCGAGGGCGTCGTCGCCCCAGACGGTGATCCCGTGCTCCTCCAGACGCTCCTGGAAGAAGCGACCGGCCCGCTCGCCGAAGGTGCGGCTGAGCGCGACCGGCTCCATCATGACCATCGAGCAGATGCTCCCGCGCTCGGTCAGCGACGCTGCGACCTCGCTGGCGATATAGGACCCACCGATCAGCACGACCCGTTTGCCGGAGGCGTCGTCGCGGATCGTGTCGCTGTTGCCGAGTGTGCGCAGATAGTGAATGCCCTCGAGCTCGCACCCGGGCACGTTCAGCCGGCGCACGTTCGCGCCCGTGGCGATCAGCGCCTTGTCGAAGCCGATCTCCTGCTTGTTGGACAGCTTCGCGGTCCTCGCCTCGAGGTCGAGCTTCATCACCGACGTCCGGGTGAGCGCCTCGACCGACTGCTCGGCGTACCAGTCCGCAGGCCGGAACAGCGTGTCCTCGCGCGACTCGTTCCCCTGGAGGTAGCCCTTGGAGCAGGGCGGCCGGTTGTACGGCAGGTCGGGCTCGCGGCCGACCAACAGGATCGAGCCGTCAGCACCGGACTCTCGCAGCCACCGCGCGCAGTTACCGGCCGCGAGGCCCCCGCCGATCAGGAGGTAGTCGACCTGCCGGTCAGACATCGCCGCCGACTGCGGCGCTCTCGGGGGAAAACTGGGGCGTGATCTCCGACTCGAGGCCCGGGTCGAGGATCAGCAGCACCCGATCGCCGGGCTCGATCACCGAGTCGACCTTGGGAACGAATCCGGTCCCGCCACGCAGCACCGAGATGATCAGCGAGCCGTCGGGAAGAACCACGTCCTTCACGCTGTGCCCGGCGGCGGCCGACCCGGCGCCAACCTCGAGCTCGATGATCTCCAGGTGCTCCTCCTCGAGCGCCAGCAGCTGGATGAGGCCGTACTCGGGGACCTCGTGCTCGATCAGCCGGAGG
>DASXOS010000080.1:0-1642 GCA_036494115.1 Solirubrobacteraceae bacterium
CCGCCCGGAGCCGAGTCCGCCACGATCTCCTCCCGTGCCCTAGGCGTACTCGTCATGGCGGCGGATCCAGGTCTGGAACGCGTCGCCCTCGTCGCGTCCCTTCGGCGCCCGGTCGAGGACCGGGTAGTAGGGCATCAGGAACTCGACCCCGCGGCCCGCGGTCGCATAGGTCTGGTAGACGGCGCCGTCCTGGAGCGTGAAGGCGCTCATCGCCGGTGATTGCGAGAGGTAGCCGGGGATATCGGTCCCGGTCGCGGCCGCGTTCTGAGCCACGATCGGCGGGAGCGCTCCCTCGTCTAGTCCCCAGGAACGCACTTGCTCCTCGGGGTAGGAGGCGCCGAAGTCGTAGTTGAAGTCGGTGTTCGCCGACGACACCCAGGGAAGGCTCCAGCCCATCCTCCGCTTGTACGCCTGCAGCTTCGCCAGCGGAGCCTGCGAAACAAGCAGCAGGGTCACGTCGCGGGCATGCAGGTGCGGCACGAGGCCGTCGAGGCCATCGGCCATCGACGAGTTGACCGGGCACCCCGCCGCGTAGCTCGGTGCGAACATGAAGTGGTAGACCAGCAACTGCGAGCGGCCGCCGAAGAGCTCGGCCAGGGTCCGCGTCCCGTCGTCGGTGCCGAACCGGTACTCCTGCTCGATCGCGACCCAGGGCAGCTCGCGGCGCTGGCGCGCCAGCTCGTCCGCCATCCGGGTGTGCTCCTTCTCGCGGTGCAGCAACTCGTCGCGAGCGGCCTGCCACTCCTCACGGCCGATGACCTTGTGATCCGTCATCGCGTCTTGCCTCCTTTTCGAGTTCTTGTTTGCCTACGCCGCGGCGCGTCCTGCGGCGACGAACGCCGCGTTCTCGAGCTCGAGCGCCTTGACCGCGCCGTTGCGCCAGCTATCGGCCAGGGTCAGTGACGCGGGATCGGGGAAGATGTCCTCGTCCCCGTTGTCCAGTCCGTCGAAGATCGCCCGCGCGACGGACTCGGGGGAGGTCTTCGGTATGTCGAAGCCCCGGGTCATGTCGGTGTCGGTGGGGCCGGTCAGGACCGCGTGAACCCGCACGCCCTGTCCGGCCAGCAGCGCGCGCAGCGATTGCGTCAGGTTGAACGCGGCCGCTTTCGAGATCGCGTAAGCCGGGGTGAGCGGCAACGGGGCGACGGCCATCGTCGACACGTTGTTGACGATGACTCCCTGCGAGCGAGTCAGCAACGGCAGGAAGGCCTGGATGACGCCGTAGGGGCCGAAGAGGTTGACGGCCAGGTGCTGCTCGAGCACGGCCCGATCGCTCAGGTCGTCGAACAGCGCGATGCCGGCGTTGTTGATGAGGACGTCGAGAGATTCGACCTTCTCGGCAGCTGCCTGAATCTGTGCCGTGCTGGTCACGTCCAGGGTCAGGGGCGTGACGCGCCCGTCCGGGTGGACTAGGGGCGTGCGCGTGCCGGCGTAAACGCGCTTCGCGCCCCTGGCGAGGGCTTCGGTGACCAGCGCCTGGCCGATGCCGCGATTTGCCCCGGTCACCAGCACTGTCTTGTCGGCGATCGTCATGTCTGTTGCTCCAGTTCTGCGATGTTCTTGTGAGTTCTTTCCGCGCCGCTTGTTTGGCGGCCTACTCATATAGACCAGCCGGATTCGCGGGAATCGCCGCGGACCGGCC
>DASXOS010000081.1:0-63098 GCA_036494115.1 Solirubrobacteraceae bacterium
TGATCAGCAGAGGCCACCACGCGTCCATGATCCGCACGGCGTCGCTCTCGTCGTAGTCGCCGCTGGCGCCCGGGTGCTCCCGGTTGATGCGGTGAGCGCCCATGTCGACCCAGGTGCGCAGCTCGCCGATCGCCGAGGCCAGCCCGGGATCCTTCGGCGTTCCGAGGATCTTCAGCGCGGAGGGCAGCACCTCGACCCCACGCAGGTCCTGGGTGCCGGCGTTGCCCATCGCGTTGATGAGGTCGGTCAGCGTCATCTTCCCGTGGCCGACCCGGAGGTAGTGGTTGATGTTGTTGTCGAGCAGCTGCGAGCGGTAGATCGAGGAGTACTGCTGACCGGTGGCGGCGTCGTTGTAGGCCGGGGCCTGCTTGTTGTTCCAGCTCGTCAGGTACGACTGGTCGGTTGTGTGCGGGTGAGCGCTCTGCGGCGTGTCGGCCTCAACGAGGCTGCCCGGCGTCGTCTGCGCTGCCGGGTGTAGGCCCTTCCACGCGTCCGACGACCAGCTCGGGAACAGCGGGTCGGTGTGCTTCGCGCGGACCGGATTGAGCCCCGAGTTGAAGTACGCGATGTGCTTGTCGTCGGTGTAGAACCAGTTGAACGTGTAGTCGATCTGGTCGGCCGCGTGCATGAAGTCCTGCGGGTTGCGAATCGCCGCCGGGTTGTTGAGCAGGCTGAAGCCCACGATCGAGTCGAGCTCGTGCATGTAGGTCGAGCGGAGGTTGGTGTACGCCACCGGCCGGCCGTGGATCGTGGCCCGGGCGATCACGATGCCGTACGCGGTGCGCTGGGTCTGCAGCGTCATCGACCCGTCGGGCGTCGAGTCGGCCAGGTTGTGCTTCCACGACTCGGACCGGGTCAAGGTCTCCATCGCCACGCAGTGCCCGGAGAGCAGGTAATCGTTGGAGGCGGTCGTGACCCGGCCGCCGCTCGGATTGCACAGCGGCACCGCGAAGGTATCCACGATGTTCTGTCCGGAGGAGGTGGCAGACCAGGCGTAGTCGCTGCCGTGCCCGAGCTCCACGTACAGGTTGGTCCCGGGGAACGCGGCTCCGTCGGCGTCGATGCCCGGCCCGTGGATGTCCTCCTCCATCAGGATCTGCGGGGCGAAGTAGGCCACCTGCGGGCCCATAACCGCGAGCGGATGGCCGGTGGCGCTGTGCTGGGCGCTGACCAAGAGCGCGTTCGACATGTCGCGGGGAAAGGCCAGGAGGCCGGGGCCCGACGCCGGCGCCGGGACTGCGGAGCCCGGCGCCGACGCCGGGGCTGCGGAGCGGGCGGCTCTCGGCAGCGCGCCCGCCACGACGTGGTTGGCGTCGTGCACGGAGCCCGGATCCGGCATCGCGAGCGTCTTACGCACCTTCCGGCTCGGCGGCGGCAGCGCCTGATAGGGGAACTTCTTGCCGTGGACCGTGGTTGGTGCCTCGGGATCGCTCGGGTCGACGAAGCTCAGGAACGTCGAGTAGCCGGCGCGGTCGCGCGGGGCGCGGGCCTTGCCGTGCTTGCGGTGGCGTTTGCCTTTGGCCTTGTGGTGCCGCGCGCGCTTGGGATGCGTCGAGTGACGCTTGGCGGCTGCCCGCGCCCGGATGTGCGGCAGCTTCTCCGGAGAACCGGCGACCGTCCGGTGCTCCCGTCCAAACTTCTGATACAGGTTCTCGTAGAGGACCGCGTTCGACAGCTGATCGCCACCGCCTTCGCCGAAGATCCCGCCCACGAGCGTGGCAATCGAGACCAGGTCCTCGAGGCTGAACGGCTGCGGCCCGTCGAAGTGGCCGAGCGCGGCGTACTCCGCGGGCAGCGTGGTTCCCGCGAACAGCGGGTTCTTGGTCCTCGCGATGTAGGCGTTGATGCCGGCCACGAAGTTCAGGGCGTCGCTGTAGATCTGGGGGCCGTACGGCGAATGGGTCAGCCCGTACTGGACCTGGTTGGCCAGGTCCTGCTGCGTGTAGGGCTCGTTCGCCCACACGCTCTCGTCCATCGACGCGTTCGCGCCCCCGGCGAATGACGCCAGTGTGCCCTCGCCGGCGTGCCGGAGCACGTCGACGAAGAACAGGCGGTCCTCGGCGGTCGCGTAGCCGATCCCGAACTCGAGCTCGGCCCGGGTGTCGCCGTAGATGTGGGGCACCCCGTACTGCTTGTCCCGGACGATCGTGACGCCCGGCTCCGGCGTCTCGCTGCTTCCGGTGTCACCGGCGGGCACCCCGAACGTGGCGTCCTTGAAGTAGTTGCCGATCTGCGACGGCTGGATCCCCGGCGCTGCCGTCGTCAGATTCGAATACATCCCCAGCTGATCGTCGTTGTGGGGTGGCCGCTGCTTGGCGGCCTCCCACAGGCCGAGCTGGCTCAGGGTGTCGAGCCCGTTGGTGCCCGGGGGCAGCACGTTGCGGAAGCCGCCGTAGTCGTTCGTGCCGTACGGCTGGACCTGCGCGCTCGCCGCGGAACTGAGCACGAGCGCGGCGACGACGACCGCCAAGGCAATCCACCGGAACACGGCGTGCCAGGGTACTGAAGCGCCCGGCCGCGCGTCGCCGGTCAACCCGCCGCGCGGCTCAACCGCGGAGCAGCGTCCGTACGGCTGCGATGTCCGGAGCGCACTGCACCGCCGCCTGCAGCGCCTTGGTCCCGCCGAGCCGCTCGACGTACCAGGGATAGAACTTGCGCAGGTAGCGCGTCGCCCGCTCGGTGCCGAGGTGCTCACAGGCCCTCTCGATCACCCAGTCGAGCTCGGCCAGGATCTCCTCGCGCCCGGGCTCCTCCCGGCGCTCGCCGGTGAGCTGTTCGAACAGCCAAGGGTTGCCAAGCGATCCTCGGGCGAGCATCACCGCCTCCGCCCCGGTCTGCTCGAACGCGGCCCGGGCCTGATCGGCACTGCGCAGCCCGCCCGAGATCAGCACCGGCACCGGCAGCTCCTGCACCAGGCTGCGGGCGAGGGCGTAATCCGGACGCCCGGCGTGCCGTTGCGATGCGTGCCGGGGGTGGATGCAGATGCCGGCGACGGCGCCCTCGAAGGCCAACCGGCGCGCCACCTCGATCCCGCCATGATCGCCGGGGCGCGCGCCGGTGCGGAGCTTCACGGTCACGGGAAGGCCGCTGCCCCGGGCGGCCGCACGCGCGAGCGCGAGCGCCCGGTCGGGGTCCTGGAGCAGGGCGGCTCCGGCGCCCGTCTTGCAGACCTTCGGGACCGGGCACCCCATGTTGATGTCGATCAGGTCGGCGCCGGCAGCGGCGACCTGTTCGGCCGCCGAGGCCATCACGTCCGGGTCATTGCCGAACAGCTGCATCGAGACGGGGTGCTCGTCGGGGTGGATGCGCAGCAGCTCGCGACAGGTCCGCTCGTTGCGGTAGTGGACCGCGAAGCTCGACACCATCTCCGAGACCACCAGCCCGGCGCCGTGGCGCTTGGCCTGGAGGCGGACGAACCAGTTGCCGATCCCGGCCAGGGGCGCGAGCACCACGCGGTTGGGGATCTCGACCCCGCCGAGCGTCCAGCTGTCGGTCAGCCGGGCCTCAGTGGTCTGGGCGGTCAGCGTCGCCATCGCGTCTCAACCGTACAACGCGCCGGCGCACCGGCCCTCGGGGCACACGCTACTCGAAAGCGCGAGGGTGCGGAAAGCCGGCGCGAGGTTCATGCTAGGAATCCGGGGCATGAACATCCCCGCGCTCGTGGCGCCATGGACGGAGATCGTGCTCGAGCAGGTGCCGGGGATCGAGTTGTTCGACGCCCACACGCATCTCGGGCAGAACGACCCCGACGGGATGAGCGAGACGCCCGAGGAGCTGCTTGCGGTGCTGGAGCAGGCAGGCGCCCGGGGCGCATTCGTGTTCCCGATGCATGAGCCCGGCGGCTACCCACCGGCGAACGACGCGGTGCTCGCCGCCGCGGCTGGGAGTGACGGGGTGCTCGTCCCGTTCTGCCGCGTCGATCCCCATGACGATCCGCTCGGCGAGGCCGAGCGCTGCCTCGACGCCGGCGCCCGCGGGATCAAGCTCCACCCTCGGGCCGAGCAGTTCACGCTCGACCATCCCAAGGTCCGCTCGCTGGTGGCGCTCGCCCACGAGCGGCGGCTGCCGACGCTGATCCACGCCGGGCGCGGGATCCCCGCCCTCGGGCTGCACGCCGTCGAGCTCGCCGGTGAGTTTCCGGAGGCGAGGCTGATCCTGGCGCACGCCGCGATCTGTGATCTGTCGTGGATCTGGCGCGTCGCCCCCGACCATCCGAACCTCCTGTTCGACACGGCGTGGTGGATGCCGGCGGACCTCCAGACGCTGTTCTCGCTGGTGCCGCCGGGTCAGATCCTGTTCGCATCCGACGCCCCGTACGGGGCCACCGCGATGTCAGCGAGCTTCATGGTGCGTACAGCACTGCAGGCGGGGCTGTCGCCCGAGCAGGTCCGGTCGATCACCGCCGAGCAGTCGCTGCGCATCGCCACCGGCGAACCGCTGCAGCCCTGCGGCCCGGCGGTCGGAGAGCGCGAGCGCGCTCCGCACCTGCTGCTCGACCGGGTCGCCGAGTTCGTGATGCTCGGCGCGATCACCTCGTTCCGCGGAGGAGACGGCACCGAGATGCTGGCGCTGGCGCGGCTGGCCTGCGACGTGCCCGACGAGATCGACGACGCGCCGGTGTTCGCGGCGATTCGCTCGCTGCTCGACATCCACGACCAGATGCTCGACGAGGATCCTCAGGACCGGCGCCGGATGGCGTTCCTGATCCTCGCGGCCACGGTGGCGCGAACGCCGGAGGTCCCGGTGCCCGAGCTCAGCCCTGATTCCGCTGCCAGATGAGCCGCAGTCCGATCAGCGTCAGCAGGTCGTCCACCTCGTCGATCGTCTCCCGGATGTGGGGCACGAAGGCCCCGGCCAGCCCGCCGGTCGCGATCACGCGTGCCTGCTCGCCCAGCTCGCCACGCAGCCGCCGCACGATCCCCTCGACCTGACCCGCGAAGCCGTACACGATCCCGCTGCGGATCGCGTCGACCGTCGACTTGCCGATCAGGGCGCGCGGCTCCGCCAGCTCGACCTTCGGCAGCTTGGCGGCCCGGTCGTAGAGCGCGTCGATCGAGATCTCCGCGCCGGGACTGATGATCCCGCCCAGGTATTCCCCCGAGGAGGACACGACGTCGTACGTGATCGCGGTTCCAAAGTCGACGATGACGCACGTGTCCCTCACCCGGTCGTACGCCGCGACGGAGTTGACGAGCCGGTCGGCTCCCACCTCGTGGGGGTTGTCCATCCGAATCGGCATCCCCGTGCGGATCGATGGTCCGACCACGAGCATTTCCTGGCCCAGGTAGCGGCCCGCCATCGCGGTCCACTGCTCGGAGAGCTGGGGCACGGTCGAGGACACGATCGAGGCGTCGACGTCCGCGAACGACAGGCCGCGCAGCGCCAGCAGGTTCGACAGTGCCGCACCGAGCTCATCGCCGGTCGACTCTCTGACGGTGGCGAACCGCCAGTGCTCGGTCAGCTCATCGTCGGCGTTGAACACGCCGAAGTGAGTCTGGGTGTTGCCGACGTCGACGACGAGGAGCATGGGGCGGAGATTATGCGGCTCTCAGATCAGCGGTGGTCCGGCGGTGCGCACGTCCTGCCCGGGACCGAGTCGCTCGAGGGCGTCTGCGAGGCGGAGGCCGTCGGGGAGCCGTAGCTCGGGATCGAGCTCGAGCAGCGGGACGAGCACGAACCGGCGTGAGGTGACCTCGCGATGCGGGAGCACGAGCCGCTCGGTGGAGTACTCGAGCTCGTCGAGCAGCAGCAGGTCGACGTCGATGACTCGCGGCCCGTGGCGGATCCCTCCGGCCTCCCGGCCGACGGCGCGCTCGGTGGCCTTGCACGCGTCGAGCAGTTCCTCGGGTCCGAGATCGGTCCGGATGCGGATGCACGCGTTCAAAAACTCCGGCTGGTCGAGCACCAGCCCGACGGGCTCGGTGTCGTACACGGACGAGGAGGCCAGCACCTCGATCCCGCGCGCGGTCAGCTCCGCGACGGCCGCTTCGAGGTGCGCGCGGCGCTCGCCGATGTTCGACCCAAGGCCGAGATAGCCGACGGTCATCGGCGGGTTATTCGGCCTCGCGCCACACCTCGACCGACACCTCGCTCACCGGGAGCGCGAAAGGCGGTTCGGGCTTCGCGGCCTTGACCCATACCGAATCGGCCGCGTACTGGCCGAGCAGCCGGTCGGCGATCGCGGAGCACAGCCGCTCGAGCGTCTTGTAGGAGCGCTGCTGGGCGACGAGATTGGCCACGTCGCAGACCTCGGCGTAGTCGACGGTGTCCTCGATCCGGTCGGTGACGGTGGCGTCGACGTTGCCGACGTCGAGCCGCAGGTCGAGCAGCAGCCGCTGGCCGACCTCGCGCTCCGCCGCCGTCACGCCGACGTGCGTGAACAGCGACAGGCCGCTGATCTCGATCGCGACCTCAGGCTCGGAGCGCTCCTCCTCGTCGTCCTCGGGCTCGTCGTCAAACTCGGGTTCGTCGTCGTAGGACTCGGCATCGTGGTTCATAGATCGAAAACCGAGCTCAGGGCTTTTTCGATTCGGGGTGGGGCTTGCTCGACGGCTTCGAACTCGGCACATGCGGGCTCGTCAGCTTCTTGCTCTGCGGGGGAGCATGAAGCTTGGGGCCACCCGTCTGGTGATACACGAGCTGGAAGGCGTACGTGTGCGTCCCCGTGTAGACGCCGAACGCGTTGACCGTGCCGGCGACGGGCACCGTGGGCTGTCCCTTCAGCGTCCACTTCGCGGTCATCGTGCACTTCTTGGGGAACCCTGTCGTCTGCTGGCAGGTGACCGAGATGTCGGAGAGCTGCTTGTAGTTCTTCTCGACCGCCTGGCGGAGGTTCGTGGTGACGTCCGCGGGTCCGATGACTTGGACTCCGGGAACGGTCGTGATGCAATTCACTTGCCCCGCGGGGCAGGGTGCCGCGTTCGACTGTGCGGTGGTGCTGGTCTGCGCGCTCGTGGACTGCGCTGACGACCCGGTCTGGGTGCTCGCGCTGTCCTGGGCGGAGCTCGCTGTGCTGGCCGAGTGCCCAGAGCCGCAGCCGGCGAGGCACGCCAGGAGGACGATCGCGTATCGAGCGCGGCGTAGAGGCGAGGTCATGTGGCGCAAGAGAAGCACAGATGAGCCGAGGGCCGGGTCATGGACCCGGCCCTCAAACTCTTCAGACCCTTCCGGGGGTCGTCGCTCTGGTGCTACTGGCCCGCGACGTACCCGACGGTCAGGCAGGTGTTGTTCGTCTCGGACTTGTTCATGATGGTTCCGGTGATGCTGCTCGTGCCGTTGCTCAGCGCGGCCGAGAACACGTCGGACGTGTTTGCCGTGACCGGGGCGACCGTCGTGTTCGCCAGGACGAGCGTCGGGTTCAGCCCCGCCCCGCCATTCGAATCCGGCAACCACGAGACGTAGTAGTTGAACGCGCTGTTGTCGGTCAGCACGACGTTCGTGCAGTTTCCGGCCACAGCGTTCTCCGTCAGCGTGAAGCTACCCACGTTCACCGACTCGGAGCCGCTTCCGGACAGATCCCTCGTGAAGTTCTGGAAGCTGACGCCACCGGTCCCGCCGCCACCGCTGCTGCCAGGAGCGCCCTGCGGACCCTGCGGGCCCTGCGGACCCGTGGCACCCTGAGGACCGCGCGGACCCGGGAACCCGCGTGGGCCACGCTTTGCCTTCTTCTTCTTTGCGGCGTGTGCCGCCGGCGAGCTGGATGCGGCGAACGCATTGACCGCCACAGACGCACCGACAACCAAGGAGATCGCGGCGAGCAGCATGCCCACGGACGACCTGCGCAGGAGTTTGCGCATGACCCTCCCCTTCTCGTTTTTTTTGGAGACCTTTTGAACGGGCCCCATCGTCACGCTCGCCCCCTATTACGTGAAACGACGATCCGTGACGCTAGTTGCCCCTGGTAACCAGTCTATTGCCCTGTCGGACGGGGTGTCAAGGCGATCGCCGCGGTCACCGTCAATGCGTCGTGCACCGGCGCGACCTCGTGGACGCGGAAGATCCTCGCGCCGCGCTCGTACGCCAGCACGTTGGTGGCGATCGTGCCCGCGAGCCGGTGGTCGACGTCGCGTCCGGTCAGCCGGCCCAGAAAGGACTTGCGCGAGGTCCCGATCACGACCGGCCGCCCCACCGCGACGAGCTCGTCGAGGCGGCGCAGCAGCTCGAGGTTGTGTGCGGCGGTCTTGCCGAATCCAATGCCGGGATCGAGCAGGATGCGCTCCTCGGCGATTCCGGCGCTCACCGCTGTGGCGAGCCGCTCCTCGAGGAACGCGCGCACGTCGGTGACGACGTCGTCGTAGCGAGGGTCGTCCTGCATCGTGCGCGGTTCGCCCAGCATGTGCATGAGGCAGCACTCGGCGCCTGACTGGGCGATCACGGCGGCCATCTCCGGATCGCCTCTGAGCGCCGTCACGTCGTTGACGAGCGTCGCGCCGGCGCTCAGCGCCGCATCCGCGACGGCCGCCTTCGAGGTGTCGATCGAGATCTGGGCCCGCGCGCCGGCGCCAGCCAGGCCGTCGATCACCGGTAGGACCCGGCGGAGCTCCTCGACCGCATCCACCGGGGGCGCGCCGGGACGCGTCGACTCGCCACCGATGTCGAGGATCGCCGCCCCCTCCGCCTCGAGTTCGAGCCCATGGCTCACTGCGGCCTCCGGGTCCAGGTAGCGGCCGCCGTCCGAGAACGAGTCGGGGGTCACGTTGACCACCCCCATCACGCGAAACGCGTCGCTCACTCTGACTCCTCGTCCGGCCAGTGGCCGTGCTCGTCGAAGTACTCGCGGGCACGCTCCTCGCGCTCGCGGTCACGGCTGCTCTCGACGCTCATCCGGAACATCCAGTTGATCATCCAGACGATCAGCGCCGCGATCAGCAGTGCCACCCCCGTGGCGGACTCGAGCGCGTGGTTGGAGCCCGACGAGGAGAGGCTCCCGTGCCCGAGAACGATCAGCACGACGCCAGCCGCCGCGATCGCCAGCGGCAGCCATAGCCGGGTGGCCGCGAGCAGCGCGCGCCGAAATCTGCCACCGTCCTCCGACATGCTCGCTCCCGCACGTTACCTGGCGGACTTCGTGCGGTTCGTGGCGACGAAGGGATCGCAGGAGCACAACGACGAGCAGGCTCTGCGCGAGCTCGAGCAGCGGCGGCTTGGGCTTCCGCCCGGGCTGGAGCTCGAGTGGCTGGGCGTCTCGGGCTACCGGATGACCTACCAGGGTCACACGTTGGTGATCGATCCCTACTTATCCCGAATCTCACTGGGGGACGTGATCAGGCGCCGGCCGGCGATCCCAGACCCGGGTCTGGTGGAGCGCTATCTCGGCGACGCGCCGAACGTGGTCGGCGTGCTCGTCGGCCACACCCACTTCGATCATGCCGTCGACGCACCCACCGTGGCCCGACGGTTCGGGTGTCCGGCCTACGGGTCGGCGTCGCTGGTCCAGCTGATGCGGTTGCACGGGCTGGAACGGCAAGCGGTCGAGGTCACGCCGCGGCGCTCGTACGAGATCGGGCCGTTCACCGTGGCCTTCCACCCGAGCCTTCATTCGAAGCTGCTGCTCGGGTTGGCGGTGCCGATGGACGGCGAGCTCACCTGCGACCACCTCGACGGGCTGGGGGCGGGCGCGTATCGCTGCGGACAGGTGTGGGGGATCCGGATCGAGGTCGGCGGGGCGAGCTTCTACCACCAGGGCAGCGCAAACCTGATCGATGACGAGGTGCCGCGCGGTGGCGTCGACTTCTTTCTCGCGGGGGTGGCCGGCCGGGGGTTCACCGCCGATTACTGGCGGCGGATCTTGACCGCCCTCCAGCCCCGGACGATCGTCCCCACCCACTACGACGATTTCTTCCGGCCCCTCGACGCGCCGGAGCCCGGCTTCACGACGAATGTGAACCTCGCCCACATCCCCGACGAGATCCGGCGCGTGAGCGGCGAGTTTGAGGTCTCCGCACTACCACTCCTACACACTGAGGTTTCCAGTCGATGACCGAACACCAGATCTCCCGGCGCACGCTGCTGCGCACGGCGGCCGGTGGCGCGGCCGCCCTGGCGAGCCAGAGCCTCCCTGCGTGGGCCCGCCCGGTCGTTCACCACCACCGGCTGCGCCGGCCGGACAGCCTGCCGTTCCCGCACCTGCCGGCCGGCATAGAGTCCCTGCACGAGATCAAGCACGTCGTCGTGCTGATCATGGAGAACCACTCGTTCGACAACTTCCTCGGCGCGGTTCCGCGCGAGGTCGCCGGTCGCACGGAGGTTGACGGCCTCACCTTCCGCCACGGACGAGCGACGAACCTGAACCGCGATATCTACGGCAAGCCATACCGGGCCGTCCCGGCGGGCACGCCCTGCCAGCTGCCGAGGAGCCCCTCGCAGAGCTGGAACGCCAGCCACGAGTCCTACGACGCCGGGCACAACGACGGGTTCGTCCGAGCCAGCGGACCGGTTGCGATGTGGTATTGGGACCACCACGACCTGCCGTTCAGCTATTCGCTGGCCAAGCACTTCCCGATCGGACAGCGCTTCTTCTGCTCGGTCCTGGCGCAGACGTACCCGAACCGGAGGTTCTTCTTCACCGGCACCGCATCCGGAACGATCGCGACCGACAGCACCACGTTCAGCGTCCCAGCCGCCAACGGCACGATCTGGGATCGCCTCGACGCCCACCAGATCGACTGGGGGATCTACTTCAACGACCTTCCGAGCTGGGTGATCGTCCCAGGGTCGTTCACCCCGGCGCGCGCTCCACGACAGCGGCCGTACTCCCAGTTCGCCTCCGATGTGGCCGCCGGTCGGCTTCGGCAATTCACGTTCCTTGACCCGAACTACGACAACCAGTCACAGGAGAACCCGCAGGATGTCCAGGTGGGCGAGGAGTTCATCGCGGACGTCGTCCATACGCTGATGAACGGCCCCGATTGGAAGCACACCGCGCTGTTCATCACCTACGACGAGCACGGTGGCTACTACGACCACGTCCCCCCGCCGCCCGCGATCAAGCCCGATGCGATCGCACCGATGACGCAGCCCGGCGACGCCGGAGGTGGCTACGGGCGTTACGGATTCCGCGTGCCCCTGTTCGTGATCTCGCCGTGGGCCCGAAAGGGCTACGTGTCGAACATCACCCAGGATCTGACGTCGCTGACCGCGTTCATCGAGCGCAAGTGGAACCTGCCGGCGATGACCTTCCGCGATGCCAACGCCCACCCCATGACCGACTACTTCGACTTCGCCAAGCCCGCCTTCCGGCATCCCCCGCGGCTGGAGGCGGCGCCGCCGCTCGGTCCGGGGCTCGCGGAGTGTCGTGCGGCCGGGCTGAACCCGCCGCTCCCTGGACAGACGAGCGCGCCGGACGACGTGGCGCGCTACCTGCGCGCCGAGATGGCGCGGGTTTCGCCGCGGTAACGAGTTTCGCCGCGGCTACTCGGCGGTGCCGCCGGCCAGCCCGGGGCGCGGGAGCGGGCGCGGGCCCTGACGGTCGGGACGCTCGGCCGGTGCCGGCGGGGCCGGAATCTCGGGCGGCGTGGGTGCCTCGGCGCCGAACACCGACTCCTCGGTGCCGCCGTCGAGCAGCGCCTCGAATTGCTCCTTCTCGATCGTCTCGCGCTTGATCAGGATCTCGGAGAGCTTCTCGAGCGAGGCGCGGTGGGTCGTGAGAATGTCCTTGGCCTGGATGTGCGCCGACTCGACGATCCGGCGAATCTCGTCATCGATCTCGCGCGCGATCTCGTCGGAGTAGTCCGGCTCGGCGCTGAACTCGCGGCCCAGGAACGGCTGGCCGTGGTCGTGGCCGAACACGCGCGGTCCGAGCTTCTCGGACATCCCGAAGCGCATCACCATCTGCTTGGCGGTGGCGGTCACCTTCTCGAGGTCGTTCGAGGCACCGGTCGTGACTTCGCCGAACACGATCTCCTCCGCGGCGCGGCCACCGAGGGTCATCGCCAACGTGTCCTGGAGCTCCGCGCGCGTGGTCAGGAACTTGTCCTCGCCGGGCAGCGAGATCGTGTAGCCGAGCGCCTGGCCGCGGGAGATGACCGAGATCTTGTGGATCGGGTCGGAGTTCGGCAGGTAGTGGCCGACGATCGCGTGGCCCATCTCGTGGTACGCGGTGATCTTCCGCTCCTTGTTGCTCATCACCCGGGTCTTCTTCTCCGGGCCCGCGATCACCCGCATGATCCCTTCCTCGAGCTCGATCTGCGTGATCTCGCGCTTGCCGTTGCGGGCGGCGAGCAGAGCGGCCTCATTGACGAGGTTGGAGAGGTCGGCGCCGGTGAAGCCCGGGGTCTGGCCTGCGAGCGCGTCGACATCGATTTCCCGGGCCAGCGGCTTGCCGCGGGTGTGAACCTCGAGGATCTTCTTGCGCCCCATGCGGTCCGGGCGGTCGACCACGATCTGGCGGTCGAAGCGGCCCGGGCGCAGCAGCGCCGGGTCGAGGATGTCCGGACGGTTGGTGGCGGCGATCAAGATGATGTTGTCCTTCATCTCGAAGCCGTCCATCTCGACGAGCAGCTGGTTGAGCGTCTGCTCGCGCTCGTCGTGACCGCCGCCGAGTCCGGCGCCGCGGTGGCGCCCGACAGCGTCGATCTCGTCCATGAAGATGATGCAGGGGGAGTTCTGCTTGGCCTGCTCGAACAGGTCGCGCACACGAGAGGCGCCCACGCCGACGAACATCTCGACGAAGTCCGAGCCGCTGATGCTGAAGAAGGGGACGCCTGCCTCGCCCGCGACCGCGCGTGCGAGCAGGGTCTTACCTGTGCCCGGCGGGCCATAGAGGAGCACGCCCTTGGGGATCCGCGCCCCTAAGGCCTGGAACTTCTTGGGGTTCTCGAGGAACTCCTTGATCTCGTGCAGCTCCTCGACCGCCTCATCGACTCCGGCGACGTCGCGGAAGGTGATCTTCGGCGAGTCGACCGACATGCGCTTGGCTCTCGACTTCCCGAACGACATCACCTTCGAGCCGCCGCCCTGCACCTGGTTCATGAGGAAGATCCAGAACCCGATGAAGATCACGAAGGGCAGGATGTAGGTGAGCAGCGAGAGCCAGCCGTTGGAGGTCTTGCCCTGAACGTCGAGCGAGCCGCCGACGGCCGTCGTCTCGGTCTGAGCCTTGTTGATCAGCGTCTGCGCGTAGTCGTCGGGGTAGCCGACGCTGTACTTCTGGTTGCCCGTCGTGGTGACGTCGACCGTGTTGTCCTTCGTGTGGATCGAGAGGGTCTTGACCTGGTTCTGATCCAGCTGCGTCAGCAGGTTCCCGAAGTTGTAATGCGGCGAATGGCTGGAGTTGCCGATCAGCTTCTGCGCGAAGAAGGCGAGCACCACCACGATCAGAATCGGGAATGCCGCGCTCTTGAAGAACCTGCTCATAGGAAGAATCCGCGCATCCGGCGCGATGGCTCGGGATCGAGGAAAGTCAAGCGTAGCACCTGGGTTTGGGCCTCCGGCGAGGCCTGCACTGCGCCATTCATTGCTTCAACGCTGCCACGTAGGGCAAGTTGCGGTAGCGCTCGCCGTAGTCGAGGCCGTAACCGATTGCAAACCGATCCGGGATCTCGAAGCCCACATATCTCGTTCGTAGATCGACCTTACGGCGCTCCGGCTTGATCAGGAGCGCGCAGACTTCGAGTGAGCGGGGGTTTCGGCCCTGCAGGTTGCGCAATAGGTACTGGAGCGTGAGGCCCGAGTCGACGATGTCCTCGACGATCAGGATGTCGCGCCCCTCGATCACGGCGTCCAGGTCCTTGAGGATCCGCACCACGCCCGAGGACTTCGTCGCCGACCCGTACGAGGCCACCGCCATGAAGTCGACCTCGACCGGGGTGTCGATGTGCCGCATCAGATCGGAGAGGAAGAACACCGCACCCTTCAGCACCCCGATCAGGACCAGGTCCCTGTCGCGATAGTCGCGTGAGATCTCGGCCGCAAGCTCCTTGACCCGGCGATCGAGATCTTCCGCCGGGACGAGGATCTCTCCGATCGCGTCGTCGTCCGTCACCACGCCTATCTTATTTGTGCGTGCGCGAGCGGCGATTGTTCTGGAGCGCGAAGCGCAACTTCCCCCGGTCCGCGATCGCGCGCACACCGTGAGGCAGGTCCAGCGCCGCGGTCCCGCGGTCGGGAAGCGTCAGGATCTCCGTGGCGCGCCGGGCGGTTCCGGGCGCGGGGCAGCCGGCGGCGTCATCGGCCATCCGCTGGAGCACGAGCCGCTGGAGCGCTTCGGGCAGCGCTCTGAGCGCGGGGAGCGCGATCTCGTGCGTGCCCGCGAGCACGTCGTCGACGAGCGCGTCGAGCACATCGGCCTCGTCGCGCAGGATCGAGGCGAGCGCGAGCACGTTCGCCTCGGCCGCCGGGTGGACGTCGTTCAGGGCAGGGACGAGCTTCGCGCGGATCCGCGAGCGCGCGTAGGCGTCGCCGGCGTTGCTCTCGTCCTCGCGCCAGGCGAGGCCACGCTCCTCGCAGTAGGCGCCGGTTCGCGCGCGCGTGTAGAGGAGGAGCGGGCGGACCAGATTGCCCTCGCGTGGGCGCATGCCGAGCAGGGCCCTGCGGCTGGGAGAGCTGGCCAAGCGGTAGAGGATGGTCTCGACCTGGTCGGTGGCGGTGTGCCCGGCGGCCACGTCGGCGTTGCCGCGTTTCGCAAGCGCGGCCGCGGTGGCGTAGCGCTCGTCGCGTGCCCAGGCCTGAACGTTGCCGCCTTCCGGCTTTCTCGGTCGGTGGACCTCGATCGGCACGCCGAGACGCTCACATGTGTCGAAGCAGTGGCGCTCGTCGGCCGCGGCCGCCGCGCGCAGCCCGTAGTTGACGTGGAGCGCGGCGACGCTGGCGGAGCCGGCGATCCGGACGGCGACATCGAGCAGGCAGGTCGAGTCGCGGCCGCCCGAGTAGAGGACGATCACGGTCTTCCCCGGGGCGATCAGCCCCTGACCTGCGACCTCGTCGACGAGCGTGTCCGCGCCGCCACCGGAGCCGGCCGTCACTCGTCCTCCTCCTTCTGGCGCGCGATGAAGATCTCCGTCGAGTCGGTGAAGCCCTTCAAGCGGACCTCCGCGATCCGCTCGAACTCGAGATGCGGCCCCGCCGCCTCCACGATCGGCCGCGTCACCAGCACCTCCCCGCCGGCCGACCGGGCCGCCACCCGGGAGGCGATGTTCACATCGCGGCCGTAGTAGTCGCCGTCGCGATACAGGGCCTCCCCGCAGTGGAGCCCGATCCGGGGCTGCGGACGGTCGGTCTGCAGCCGCTGAAATCCGACGGCCCAGTCGGTCAGATTGGCCGGGTCCGAGCCGACGATCATCACCTCGTCGCCGATCGTCTTGATCACGCGGGCCTCGTCGGGCAACGTGATCTCGACCGCCTCGACGAATCGCTCCACCGCATCGACCGCCTCGAGCTCGCCCACCTCCTCGGTGAGCCGTGTGTAGCCGGCGAGGTCGGCAAACGCGATCACCACCCGCAGGCGGCCGAGATCGAGTGCCTCGCCGTCGAGGTCGGCCTCCATGTGGCCGACAACGTCCTGCTCGATGAAGTGCTGGAGGTAGCGCTGGTGGATCTGGTCCATCACGGGCGAGGACAGCGGCAACAACTCGCGGGAGAGGCCCAGCATCTGGTCGGCCATCTCGATCCCGGTCGCCCCCGAACGCATCAGCGGCTCATGGACGTAGAGGTGGAACAGCCGAACCTCGGCGTCGGCGACCTGCGCCATCGCCTGGCCGTAGACCCGGACCAACTGGAGCATCGCCACGAGCGGCAGGCCTGCCGCAAGCACCGCCGCGACGTAGCGCAGGAGTTGCACATCGTCCTCGGTCAGGGCATCGGCCTGGCCAGCGCTCATTCCGAGCGTCATCACCACCCGCTGGACCAGGCCCGGTTCGAGCCCGGTCACCCGCGATGCCTGCTGGAGGGTGTAGCTCCCGCTCTTATCCGGGAACAGCTCTTCGACGTATCCGAACGCGAGCCGGCCCTGCTCGGTGGCGCGCCGGATCGCCTGCAACGAATGACCGCGCTCGCGCATCCGGGCCACGATCCGCGCGTGGCCGACTGCGCCGGGCGTCCATTCCCCGTCGTACTGCGGGATCACCCCGCTGCGCGCCCACCGCCGCAGGGTGGCGGGCGCAACCCCAACCCGCGCCGCGGCTTCGGTCAGAGGGACCGCTCCCTCAGCGCTGTCGTTCCGGCTGGTGGCCATTGCACAAGTCTCCCTGAGCCCGACGTTGCCCGCGGATTGGCGCGGCTACGCGAGCGGGGCGATCATGCGAGAGGGGTGACCGGGCGCCGAAGCACCGGCGACGGGGCCTCGCCCCGGCGGCGAAATACCGGCGACGGGGCCTCGCTGAGAACGAGGCCCCACCGCCCGCGGGCGTTACGGCCCGCTGCGTCGGCCGTAGGCGCTCGTCACGTTTCCGGCGGCGCCTCGCGGAGGAGGGCTTCCCGCGTTCGCGAGACACCTCCTCCACGGTCCGGCCTTGTGCCTGGTTGAGGTGCTAGGTCTACTCGCCGGCGCCGCTTATGTCAATACGCACTTGAAGATTTACGCGGACGCGGCGAGGTTTTCGGGGACCAAGAATGGTCTTGGGCTGCCCGAGGCCTTACACCTCGAGGTGCGGATAGTCCGCGGCGATCATCTGCCTGTAGCGGGCGAACAGGGGCTTGGTGATCGGCAGGATCGCGAGCGCCGCCTTCACGTCTCCACCGGCCTTGATCCGGCGGCGCGCGATCGCGATCGCGAC
Source organism: Solirubrobacteraceae bacterium (assembly GCA_036494115.1). Taxonomy (GTDB): domain Bacteria; phylum Actinomycetota; class Thermoleophilia; order Solirubrobacterales; family Solirubrobacteraceae; genus Palsa-465. The sequence continues at coordinate 16,710 of DASXOS010000081.1, forward strand.
GTTCTCCTTGCCCTGGAAGTAGCGATTCGCCGTCTCGGAGCTCATTGTCATCTTGACCTTGGGCTCCCAGGAGATCTCGTCGGTCCACTCCCAGGCGAGGTTGTCCTCCTCCGCGCCGCCGGGGCGGATGTTGACGACGAGCTCAAGATCGGTGAACTCGAACCGCTGAGGCGTGTCCGCCTCGCGCAGCTTCGGCCCGATCTCCGGGTCGTCGCTCATCAGGGCGAACGTGCGGTCCATCACCTCGCGGAACTCTTGTTCGGACTTGAAGGTGGTCATCGCGTCGGGCGCGCACACGCGCGCGGCCCGGCCGGCCGCGGACGCGTGGGGCGGGAGTGTACGGTCACGACGCCGTGGGCGATCCGATCCATCTCCACCCGACTGCTGCACTTGCCGAGCGAGTGCTGCTTCCCGGCGACCCGGGCCGGGCGCTGCTGCTCGCCCAGGAGCTGCTCGATCAGCCGGTGATGTTCAACCACCATCGGGGGCTCTGGGGATACACGGGAGTCGCGGCCGATGGCGGGCCGCTGACGATCCAGAGCACCGGGATGGGCGGTCCGAGCGCCGCGATCGTGATCGCCGAGTTGATCGATCTCGGCGCCCGGTGGCTGATCCGGACCGGCACCTGCGGCGCGATCGACTCCGCGCTCACGCTCGGTCAGCTCCTGGTCGTCACCGAAGCGATCGCTGCCGATGGCACCAGCCGCGCGCTCGGCGCGGATGGGACGGTGGCGCCGGACCCCGTGCTGACGGCGGCGCTCGCCGAGCAGGACGACCCCGACGCCTCCGCCGCCGGCGACCCCAACCCATCCGCCGCCGGCGACCCCAATGCACGCGCCGCCGGCGACCCCGACGCCTCCGCCGCCGACGCCCGCGGCCCCGCGACCGGCCCGGTGGCGAGCACGGACCTCTTCTACGACGCGCGCGATCAGGAGCAGGCCTGGCGGGCGGCGGGCGTCCGGGCCGTCGAGATGGAGAGCGCCACCCTGTTCGCGCTGGCCCGCCGCCGCGGGGTCGCGGCCGCCAGCGTGCTGATCGTCACCGACCTGCTGGCCATGGGCGGCGACCGTGCACGGATCGACGCCGAGGCCCTCCCTGAGGCGGAGCGCCGGCTCGGACGGCTCGCCGCCGGCGCCCTGAAGCCCTACTCCGACGCCGAAGCACCAGCCGCCTGACCGAGCGCGGCCTCGATCCGGCCAAGCTGCTCCTCGATCGCCGTCAGCCGCTCGTCGAACGGTGGTCCCGAGGCAGCGCGGTCGATCCGGTCCTCGAGCCGGTCGAGCCCATCCTCGATCCCCTCGAGGCGCTGCGAGACACCCCGCAGGCGGCGGGTCAGGCGCTCCAGATCGCTGGCCGACGGAAGGTTGAGCGCGCCCATCGCCACCTCCTGGGCACGGGTGGCGTGCTCTCGGGCCTCGAATGCCCGGGTCAGCGCCCCGCTCACCATGGGGTTCTCGAGCAGCTCCTGGGCGAGGCGGCCGATCGCCTCCTCGCTCTGCCGCGTCACTCGGCCTCGCAGGCTGTTGTCTTCGGTCATCGTGCTCTCGGCCTCCTGGCGCTGTGTGGGAAACGGCGGGCCCAATCTAGCGAGGTGTCTGTCCTCGACAGCGCACGTAATGCCCCCGCCGACGCGCGAGTAACACAGCGACCCTGGGCCGGCGACAAACCTCACCCTCTACTACAGCCTTCCAGGAGCACAATGAACCACATCTGGTCCTCTTCCGCCGCTACAGTGCCGTGACGATTTCGCCGATGCGGGTAATGAGGGGTGGCCTGCCCGCAATCGAGGGGCGGCCTTTCCCGCAATCGGCGCCTCGTATCGCCAGTGCCAGGCGACAGAAATTGATCACGAACGGTTCTGCGTTGAAAACGGATTTCGCAGTCAGTAGCGTCCTTGAAGTGCCGCCGAATCGGCGGCGGCGCAAGGCATACGTGCACGCCGCCGGGCGGAGGAGCTAGGGACACAGTGTTGAGGAGTCGAAAGCTGAGGATTGCGATCGCGTCAGCGGTGTCAACGCTGGTGCTGTTCGGCCTCGCCGGGCTCCCGGCAGCCTCCGCCGACACGTGCGTGGTGACCGTGACGCTGGTCAGCGGCCAGAAGGTCAACTTCACGGTGGATGTCCCGCCGAACACCCCGCTGTCCTCGATCAAGCTGCCGGTGACCGGACCCGTTTCAGGGGTCACGGAGTCCTGCACGTCGACTCCCACCAGCACGACGACGCCGTCGACGACCTCGACCACGCCGTCGAGCACGACCACGAAGTCGCCGGGCACGACGACCACCACGGGGACCAAGTCTCCGTCTCATCCTCCGCACACGCGCGCGCCCGCGAAGGTGCAGAAGCCCTCGCAGCATCAGAGCTCCTCCAAGCAGCCCGCCAAGAAGAAGTCGTCGAGCTCCAACCCGAGCTCGTCGAACTCGAAGCCGAGCCCGAAGAAGAAGCCGTCCAAGCCGAAGCCCTCAGGTCAGGGCGGGGTGCCCACGGCGGCCAACCCGACGTTCTCGTACGCGCTCCCGGGCGCGGCTGCGATGGGCGTCCCCAACTTCTTCATCGACAGCTTCCGGATCCCGCCGTTCCTGCTTCCGATCTACCAGGCCGCCGGGATCCAGTACGACATCCCGTGGCAGGTGCTGGCCGGGATCAACGAGATCGAGACCGACTATGGCCGCAACCTGTCGGTGAGCTCGGCGGGCGCGATCGGGTGGATGCAGTTCCTGCCCTCGACCTGGAAGACGTGGGGCGTCGACGGGAACGGCGATGGCGTCGCCGACCCGTACAACCCGGTCGACGCGATCTTCTCCGCCGCCCGATATCTGCACGCCGCCGGGGGTTCGAAGAACCTGACCCAGGCCATCTTCGCCTACAACCATGCCTCCTGGTACGTCCAGTCGGTGCTGCTGCGCGCGAAGCTGATCGGTGGCATGCCCCAGCAGCTGATCGGGGCGCTGACGGGGCTCGTGTCCGGCCACTTCCCGGTCGCGGCACCTGCGAAGTACGCCGACTCGAACGTCACGAAGCTCGCAAAGACCAAGGTCCACTCGGGCAACGCGGCGAAGGTGGTCTCTTCGGACGCGAGCAAATCCGTCTCCATTTTTGCCAAGCAGAACTCGCCGGCGATCGCGGTCAACGACGGCAAGATCGTCAAGACCGGCTCGAGCGATCAGCTCGGTCGCTACATCGAGCTTCAGGACTCGACGGGCAACGTCTACACCTACGCGCACCTGGGCTCGATCCCGAAGCAGTATCCAGTGCCAAAGCCGGTCAAGCTCACCGCCGCCGATCTCGCCAAGGAGCTCTCCGCCACCAAGCAGCAGAGCAACCCGGTCAAGCCGCTGACGCCCGCCACCGCCGGCACCCAGAACGCCCATCCGACCCCGAGCACGGCCACCGCGACCAAGGAGGCCAAGTCTGGCCCGCCCTCGCTACCGGTGACCCCGGCGCCGGCCGCCCAGCCGCAGACCCAGCCGGCGCAGACGCTGGCCAAGGAGCGGCTGTTCGCGTATCCGACGCGCCCGGCTTCGTACGCCGCGGGCGGCGCTCAGCAGGTGAAGAACACGGGGAACCAGATCTCGAACTTCCGCAACTACTTCTCCGACGTGCTCCACCTGGGGCGCAACCAGTACACCCTCAAGCCGCTCAAGGCCGGCTCGATCGTGGTCGCCGGCACGATCCTCGGGCGCGTTGCCGCGGGCAACGCCAAGACGGCCTCGCACCTGACCTTCATGATCCAGCCGGCCGGCAAGAACGCGCCGCAGATCGACCCCAAGCCGATCCTCGACGGCTGGAAGCTGCTCGAGGCGACCGCCGTCTACCGCGCCGCCGGCGTCGACCCGTTCTACGGCCCGGGTGCGAAGAACCCCACCGTCGGTCAGGTGCTGCTGATGTCCAAGGAGCAGCTCCAGAACCGCGTGCTCGAGGACCCGCACGTCTCGATCTACGCCTGCGGGCGCCGGGATGTCCAGGCCGGCCTGATCGACCGCCGTGTACTGGCCACGATCGAGTTCCTATCGGCCTCGGGTCTGTACCCGACGGTCTCCGGCCTCGACTGCGGGCACACGCTCAAGGGCCAGTCTGGGAACGCGGGCGCGGACGGGACGAGCGTCGAGTTCTCGAAGATCAACAACATCCCGATCGAGGGCCACCAGGGCTCAGGCTCGATCACGGACATCACGCTCCGCCGGCTGCTCACCCTTCAGGGCGCGATGGCGCCCGATCAGATCATCAGCGACATGAGCTACAAGGGCCAGAACGAGACGCTCGCCCTTCCCGATCACGCCAGTGAGATCCAGGTCACGTTCACGCCGCTGTTCGGGAACAACAAGAAGCTCTCCAACGAGATCAAGACGATCCTCAAGCCGAACCAGTGGATCCAGCTGATCAATCGCATCAGCCAGATCCCCGAGCCGGTCGTGCCGATCGCGCCGAGCAAGTACGCGATCAAGACCCACGGCACGAACTGACAGCGCCCGAAGCACCGCTGTTCCGCTTCGTTCAGGTCGAGCTGCCCTGGGCGCTCGGACCGCCGGACGGCCGGTACCTGCTCCGGCACCCAGGCGACTCCCCCGACGCTGCACCCGCATATGTCCTGGTGATCGCGACCCTCGGAGCGCCCGAGCGTCGGCGTCTGACCGGCGCCCGCAGGCGCCAGTCTCAGGCTCAACTTGAGCCTGAGCCAACACCAGTCACCACGAGTCGGGCCACAGTCATCGAAATCGGCGACCCGTTGGCGAATCCGGGGGTGGCCGAGATCTGGCTCACCGAGGCCGGTGAGGAGTACCTGGGCGCCGGGATCGAGGTGCTCAACCGCGCTCTCCACGCGTTTCGGCTGGTCACCGCCGATCCATATCTGACCCCGATCGGCCGCGCTCAGACGCTCGTGGCGCGGATTGGGTATGGCGCCGGGGAGCAGGTCGCCGATGGCCTGTGGACCGCGGCCAAGGAGCTGATCGAGGCCCGCCCCCGCCGTCGGCGGCTGACCGTTCTCCAACCTCAGGCGCGTCTGGCGGCGGTGCTGAACGGACGAGAGCGGGCTCTGGCGTGCGAGGAGCTGGCGCTGCGGACCCGGCTCGACCTCGACCACGGGCGCACTCGGGAGGCTGCCCTCCAGCTGCTCGTGGCGCTCGACGCCTCACTCGCCGAGCTCGCCACCGATCCGACCGCGAACGCGCTGACCGACCGGCTTCACGAGCTGCGCGCACAGCGGGACGCCGTCGGTGCCGCCGCTCAGACGGCGCTGTCGGGGCAGCTGACCGACGAGCAGCTTCAGGTCGTCGAGTTCGCACTCGGGCGGATCGAGGCCGCGCTCCGCGCTCGCGCCGTGGCTAACGCGTGAGCGTCAACGCGGCGAGTACCGCGTCGAGCTCGTCGACGATGTCGCCCCCCATCCGGACCGCGGCGTGGGAGTCATACTGGGTCGGACCCTGGGTGAGAATGGCGATCTGCCCGCCACCGGCCAGGGTGGTCGCCGGAAGCTGGGCGACAGGGTAGACCTCGAGCGAAGAGCCGATGCACAGCATCAGGTCGGCGCCGCGAGCGAGCTGCTCGGCCCGGGCGATCGCGTCCGGCGGCAGGAACTCGCCGAACAACACCACGTCGGGCTTGAGCGGCTGGCCGCAATCGCACCGCGGGATGCCGTGTCCGTCGGCGGCCTGCCGGGTACGGACGTCGCCGATCGGATAGCTGGCCCGGCACCGCAGGCACGATGAGTGCGAGATCGTGCCGTGCACCTCGATCAGCGTCCGAGAGCCGGCGCGCTCGTGGAGTCGATCGATGTTCTGGGTGATGACGACATCGAGCAGCCCCTCGCGCTCGAGGATCGCGAGGGCCTCGTGAGCGCGGTTCGGCTGCTTGTCCTCGAGCGTCTGGAAGCGTTCGCCATAGAAGCTCCAGAACATCTGCGGGTCGCGCCGGAACGCGTCGATATGCGCGACCTCCATCGGGTTCACGTTCTCCCACAGGCCGGTGCCGGGGCTGCGGAAGTCGGGGATTCCGGACGGCACCGAGATGCCGGCGCCGGTCAGCGCCACCACCGAGCGGGCGCCCCGGATCAGATCTGCCAGACGCGCGGCCCTGTCGGTCGTGACGCTCACTTGCCCTCGAACTTCGCGGTGCGCTTCTGCAGAAACGCGGAGATCCCCTCGCGCGCGTCATCCGAGCCGAACACGGTCGCGAAGCCGCGCTTCTCGGCCTCGATCCCCGCGTCGAGATCGCCGGCCGCGGACACGCGCTTGACCTGCTCAACCGCCTGCGGTGCCTGCTGGGCGAGCTTTCGGGCCCAGGCCAGCGCCGTGTCGAACAGCTCGTGATCCGGGACGACGCGGGTGGCGAGCCCGAGCTCGTAGGCCTCGTCCGCCGAGATCGGCTCTCCGGTCAGGTTCAGCTCGAGCGCCTTCGCCTCGCCGACCAGCCGTGGGAGACGCTGGGTCCCGCCGAACCCGGGGATGATCCCCAGGTTGATCTCGGGCTGGCCGAACGACGCCGACTCGGCGGCGATCCGGAAATCGCAGGCCATAGCCAGCTCGCAGCCACCCCCGAACGCGACGCCGTTGACGGCGGCGATCGTGACCACTGACGACTGCTCGAAGGAACGGAGCAGCGAATGCATCTGGTCGAGCAGGCGCTGGCCGGCGGAGGCGTCCATCTGGGTGAACGCCTTGATGTCGGCGCCGGCGCAAAACAGCATCGGGTTGGCGGAGGCGAAGATCAGCGCGCGGACGCTGCCGTCGGCGGCGACGGCATCCCACGCCTTCTGGAGGGCCTCGGCGACCTCCGGCGAGATCGAGTTGGCGGGCGGGCGGTCGAGCCACGCGATCGCCACCTCGTCGCGCGTCTCGAGCTTGACCGGCGCGTCCTCGAACCCGGCGTCGGCGCGGGCGTAGGGGAAGAATCCCTGGCCGGTCCCCACCCCGAGCCGGCCCTGGGCGACGAGCCGGCGCAGAACCGCCGGCGGCTCGAACCCCTCCCCCCACTCCTGCGCGGCGCGCTCGAGCTTGCCGAGGACGACGTCGAGGCCGACCTGGTCGGCGCGGGCGAACGGAGGCGGCACGATACCGGCGCCGGCCATCATCCCCAGGTCGATGTCGCGGAGCGACGCGACACCCTCCTCCAGCACCAGGCAGCTCTCGACGAACGCCTTGAGCGTGAAACGATCGATCAGCGCAGCAGTGTCCGACTCAGCCGCCGTGCTCATAGAAGCCTTTCCCGGTCTTGGCCCCGAGATCCCCGGCGGCGACCAGCTCCTGCATCTGGCGATGGACGAAGAACCGGTCGCCGTAGCAGTCGCGGAGGTGCGCGGCGACGTGGAGCACTGTGTCCAGCCCAAGCAGGTCCGTGAGCAGGAACGGTCCGATCGGCGCGGCTCCCGAGTCGGCGACGAGCTGGTCGAGCTCCTTGACGTCGATCCCGGTCTCCTCCTGGTGGCGCCACAGCTCGGATACGGCTGAATTCAGAATCCGGTTGACGACGAAGCCCGGCGCCTCGGCGCAGCGGATCGGCACTTTGCGAATCCGCTGGGCGAAGCTGCTCGCGGCCTGGATGGTCTCGGCAGACGTGTCCTCGCCCTCGATCACCTCGATCAACCGCATCACCGACGCGGGATAGAAGAAGTGAAATCCGACCACCCGGTCAGGGCGGCCGGTGGCCTCGCCCATCTCGGTGATCGAGAGCGACGAGGTGTTCGAGGCGAGAATCGCGTGGCCGGGAGTGACCGCGTCGAGCTCGGCGAACACCGCCTGCTTGATCTCCATCCGCTCCGGGACCGCCTCGACCACGAAGTCGACGTCGCCGAAGGCGTCGTAGGCGGTGGCGCCGGTGATCAGCGCCAGCTTGCGCTCGAGCTCCCCCGGCTCGAGCTTGCCGGCGTCGACCTGGCCCTGCCACAGCAACCGCGCCTTTTCCAATCCTGCGTCGACGAACCGCTGCTCGACGTCTTTCAGGACCACCGGGATGTCGGCGGCCGCGATCGTATGGGCGATCTCTCCGCCCATCGTGCCCGCGCCGACGACGGCCGCCCTGAAGACGAACATCGGCGCAAAGCTAGCGCGTCGCTGCCAGCTCCGCCCCGAAGCGGGCGAGCGTCGAGCGCAGGGAGCGCTCCATCGCGCCGCGGATGAACAGCAGGTCGACGACCGGGGTGAATACGCTGCGCTTCGTGACCTGGTACTCGAGCGAGAGCGACACCGCCACCTCGCCCTCCGCCGGGGTGAACGTCACCTGCTGGCGCCCCCAGATCGAGTCGTCGGTGACCTCGACGGTCTGCCCGCGAAGTGGCTCGTGGGCCAGAACCTTCTCCGTGACGTGGCCCCGGCCGGCCGGACCGGATTCCCAGCGCACGACTGCGCCCGGCTGCGGCCAGTCACCGACGACCTCGTCGACCCGGGCCATCCCGTCGACCCAGCCGGGCCAGCGCCTGACGTCGTACCAGCAGGTCTCCGCATCGTGCACGGTCCCGGGGAACGACTGCGCGGCGGTCACCGTTCGCATGGCTCAGCGCGCTAGCAATTCGTGGCGGATCACGTCGATCGTGTGGGCCAGCGCGTCGAGGTTCGGCTCGAGCTGAGCGGCCAAACGGCGGCGGTGCTCCGCGCCGGCGGCCGTGATCTCGTAGCAGTGGCGGCTCCGGCGATCGGGGGGATCCCAGCGTCCGTTCAGCAATCCGTGCGCCTCGAGGGATCGCAGCAGCGGGTACATCGTGTTCGGGTTGACCGCCACGGCCCCGTCCGTGAGCGTCGAGATCCGTTCCATGAGCTGGTTGCCGCACAGCGATTCGTCCGCCACGAAATGCAGGACGAGCAGGGTCACCAGACCGGATCGGCGCAGATCGCCGACGAGAGGATCCGAGGAGCCAGGGCCTGCTGCCGCTCCCATCGCCTGCGATTATCGCTCGCGCGGCGGGCACGAGAGCAATACCCTGCGTCATGCGCGATGACCGAGACGCTGCCCGACCACATCGAGCCGTACCGCAACATCTCCTCCAAGGCGTATGAGCATCCGGCGGATCGCGCCGCCACGGCTGCGCTGAAGGCGGTGCCGATGCTCGACACGGTCGTGCGCAAGCTGATCGAGTGGCGCTACGAGCGGGCGTTGCGCCAGGTGTACCTCGGCAACTCGATCAAGGTGGGCGAGAACCAGCTGCCCGAGCTTCACGCGGCATTCCAGTCCGTGACGCGCATCCTCGACATGCCGAGCACCTATGACCTCTACGTGACCACGCCGGTGCCGGGCGTCGCTGCGGCGATCGGTTCGCAGAACCCGATCGTGGTGTTCGACGCCTGGTATCTGCAGCAGCTCGGTCCCGGGGAGCGCCGGTCGGTCCTCGCCCATGAGCTGGGACACATCCTCTCCGACCACATGGTCTACATGACCGCGCTGTTGATCCTGCTCAGCGCCGGCAACGGCCTGCCGTTCTTCATGGGGCTGCCGTTCCGCGCAGTCAAGGAAGTGCTGCTGGAATGGTTCCGCGCCGCGGAGCTGAGCTGTGACCGCGCGGCGACGCTCGCTGTCCGCGACCCGCGGATCGTGTGCCGTGATCTGATGGTGATCTCTGCCGGAATGCCGGCCGACCAGCTCAACCTCGATGCGTTCATGGCCCAGGCGATGGAATACGAGAACTGGGAGGACCCGAGCGACCGCGTCCAGCGGTTCTTCAACGAGGTCGGAAGGACGCATCCGTACTCGGTGCGGCGTGTCTCCGAGATCATGAAGTGGGTGCAGGCCGGCGAGTACGACCGGATCATCCGAGGCGAGTACCGCACCCGCGATCAAGAGGCCGACGTGCGCGAGGAGGCTGGGGACGCGTTCGAGTACTACTCCGAGCGGTTCCGCTCGTTCTTCCGCGAGGCCGGCGACAACATCACCAACCTCGGCGGCCAGCTCGGCGATGCCAGCCAGCAGCTCGCGGACTGGATCCGAGCCCGGCGCGGCGGTTCCGGCTCGGGCAGCGGCCCGGGCTCAGGCAACGGCGAGTGATCCTCGCTCAGCGATTGATCGCTGAGACGATCCAGGTCGACGCCGGCGCCACCACACCCTGATCGGTCGTGAACTCCGACACGCCGGCGCGGAGCGCGTCGCGAACCCGGCCATGGAGATGGGCGGCGCGGTCTCCCGCGAGCCGCAGGATCTCCCGACCTGCGTGCCAACCGTCGCTTGACAAGCGATATATCGTTATATGTCACAGAGTCTCAGAGAGGATCGGATAATGACTCGTGACGACCACTTCTTCTTCGCGCTGAAGCACAACATCCGCTCCTCGGCGCAGTCGAGTCCGTCGACCTGGGGTGGCGGACGCGGCCGGCGGCGGCGCGGGGTGGTCCGCGTCGCGCTGTTGATGCTGCTGGCCGAGGAGCCCCGCAACGGTTATCAGCTCATGCAGGAGATCGAGGAGCGCAGCGGCGGACGCTGGCGCCCCAGTCCGGGCGCCGTCTATCCCGCGCTCTCGCAGCTCGAGGACGAGGGACTGATCCGCTCAATCGAGCGAGACGGCGTCAAGCTGCTCGAGCTGACCGACACCGGGCGCTCGCACATCGACGACCGCCACGAAGGCCACCCTCCCTGGGAGGAGCCGGACGATCCCGAGGCGCTCGACGACCTCCGTTCCCAGGTCAAGCAGCTCCACGTCGCCGCCGTCCAAGTCGCGCAGGCCGGCAACGAGGAGCAGATCGCCGACGCGACACGCGCTGTGTCCGAGGCGCGCCGCACCATGTACCGGATCCTCGCCGAGGACACAGATGAGTAATCGCGTACCGTTGAGCGAGGCGATGGAGAGCACCACGAACGGCAGGAGTCGGAACGGCGGACCCGCGATCGTGGTACACGAGCTGGTCAAGCGCTTCGGAGAGCTCGAGGCGGTGCGCGGCGTCGATTTCCAGGTCGCAACCGGCGAGGTGTTCGGATTCCTGGGACCGAACGGCGCCGGCAAGACGACCACGATCAACATGCTCTGCACGCTGGCCAAGCCGACGTCTGGCTCGGCCACGGTCGCGGGCCACGACGTGGTCACCGAGCGCGACGACGTGCGCCGGAACATCGGACTGGTGTTCCAGGACCCGACGCTCGACGGATACATGAGCGCCGCCGAGAACCTGAAGCTGCACGCCGAGCTCTACGGGCTGAAGTCCAGCCTGGTCAAGCCGCGCATGGAGCAGGTGCTGCGGATGGTCGGGCTGTGGGACCGCAAGGACTCGGTCGTCGGCACGTTCAGCGGCGGGATGCGCCGCCGGCTCGAGATCGCGCGGGGGATGATGCACTCGCCCCGAGTGCTCTTCCTCGACGAACCGACGATCGGGCTCGACCCTCAGACGCGCCGGTCGATCTGGAGCTATATCAAGGAGCTCAAGGAGCGCGAGCGGATCACGATCTTCATGACCACGCACTACATGGACGAGGCCGAGTGGTGCGACCGGATTGCGATCATGGACCACGGCGAGATCGTCGCGCTCGACTCGCCGGAGCGGCTCAAGGCGGGGGTCGGGACCGACCGGGTCACGATCCATACCGACGACGACGAGGCGGCGATCACGGCGATCGCCGAGCGGTTCGATATCGAAGCCGTGGTCTCGGAGGGCGCGGTCGTGTTCGGCGTGCCCGAGGGTGAGGAGTTCGTCCCCCGCTTGTTCGCGGAATGGGATCCCGCCCTCCCGCCGATCAAGGCCGTCAGCGTCTCCCGGCCAACCCTCGACGACGTCTTCATGTCCTACACCGGGACGACGATCCGCGACGCCGAGGAGGACGCGGCCAAGAACCGCAACCGCGCGATGATGCAGATGATGCACGGAGGTAGACGATGAGCACCACGACCGCGGGACCCACGCAGACCGCCGAGCCGCCGCGCTCGGAGATGCCGGTCGTCGAGGTCCACGTCCCGCCGCACAGCATCTACTCCGAGCTGCGCGCGATCCGAATCGTGTGGCGGCGCGACCTGATCCGCTTCAAGAGCGACCGGATCCGGATCATCTCGTCGCTGATCCAGCCGCTGCTGTTCCTGTTCGTGCTGGGCAACGGGCTGCAGCAGCTCTCCGCCGCCAGCACCCACGGCGTCAACCTGAAGACTTTCATCTACCCCGGAATCCTCTGCATCGCGGTGATGTTCACGGCGATGTTCTCGGCGGCGTCGATCGTCTGGGACCGCGAGTTCGGCTTCCTGCGCGAGATGATGGTCGCCCCGGTCAGCCGCAGCTCGATCGTGATCGGCAAGTGCCTCGGCGGCGCCACGGTGGCCAGCTCCCAGGGGCTGATCATGGTCGTGCTCGCGCCGCTGGTCGGCGTCCCCTACAACGTCGTGCTGATCATCGGCATCCTGGCGCTGCAGCTGCTGCTGGCATTCACGATCACGGCGTTCGGCGTGATGGTGGCGGCCCGGATCAAGCAGATGCAGGCGTTCTTCGGGGTCATGCAGATGATCGTGATGCCGATGTTCTTCATTTCCGGCGCGCTGTTCCCGGTCGCGAACCTGCCGACCTGGCTCGCGGTGTTGAACCGGATCGACCCGCTGACCTACGCGGTCGAGCCGATGCGGCGGCTCGTGTTCAACCACATCTCGATCTCCCCGCAGGCGCGGGCCGTCCTCGACCCCGGCGTGACGTGGTTCGGGTGGCGCGTGCCGACAGCGCTCGAGATCGCAGTGGTCCTGGGACTCGGGCTGATCATGCTCGGGATCGCGATCTGGGAGTTCAGCACCACCGAGTAAACGGGTGCCTGCACCCGCAAATCGCGATCCGCCGCCGACGTTAACAACGCGTTCACATCTCCGCCGGAGCAGGAGGTAGGTTTGCCGCCGCGGGGGCTCTGAATTCGTCCTGATTCTCGTCATCGTCGTTGCGGTCGGGTTCGACTTCACGAACGGCTTTCACGACACGGCGAACGCGATGGCGACGTCGATCGCAACCGGGGCGCTCAAGCCGCGGGTCGCGGTGCTGATCTCGGCCGTCCTGAACTTCGCGGGCGCATTCATCTCGATCAGCGTCGCCGCCACGATCGCCAAGGGGATCGTCAATCCTGCCGTGCTCGCCGGCAACGAAGGCCTCGCGCTCGTGCTCGCAGCGCTGATCGGCGCGATCTCGTGGAACCTGATCACCTGGTACCTGAAGATCCCCTCGAGCTCCAGCCACGCACTGATCGGGGGCGTCATCGGGGCCACGATCGTCGCCTCGAGCATCCATGCGGTGAATGGCCACAACCTCGCAAAGACGGTCATCATCCCGGCCGCGCTCTCGCCTCTGATCGCAGGACTGGTCGCGGGAATCGGGACGTTCACGGTGTACAAGCTGATCCGCTGGCTCGGTGAAACCAAGGCGATCACCGGCTACCGCTTCGGCCAGATCGGCTCCGCCTCGCTCGTGTCGCTGGCGCACGGGACCAATGACGCCCAGAAGACGATGGGCGTGATCTCCCTGGCGCTGATCGCGCACGGCGACATCAGCGCTACCCACTTCGCCGTTCCGCTGTGGGTGAAGCTGGTGTGCGCATCGGCGATGGCGCTCGGAACCGCCGCCGGCGGCTGGCGGATCATCAACACGATGGGCAACCGGATCACGAGCGTCGAATCGCCGCAGGGCTTTGCCGCCGAGTCGTCGAGCGCCTCGGTGATCCTCGCGTCGTCGTACTTCGGATATCCCCTGTCGACCACGCAGGTCGTCTCAGGCGGCGTGCTCGGCGCCGGGCTCGGCAAGAAGCTGGCCAGCGTGCGCTGGGGCGTCATCGGCCAGATGGCCACCGCCTGGGTGTTCACGATCCCCGCGGCGGCGGTCCTCGCCGGGGCGGCCTGGGAGATCGCCAACCTGTTCGGGACGAGCAGCAACTCTGGTTCGCTGGTGATCGCTGCGCTGGCCGCGCTCGGCGCCTTCGGACTGTGGACGCTTGCGCAGCGCAACAACATCACCGCAGCAGATCTCGACCGCACCCGCGTCACGCCGGAGATTGAGGCGGACAGCGGCGAGGCTCCGGCCGCCGTGGCGGCGTGATGCTCGCCCTCGCCGCCTCGCTGATCGACTGGAGCGCCCTGTGGAAGATCGTCCTGGCGGCGCTGATCGGCGGCGCGGGTGTGGTGATCGTGTTCGCCTTCCTGCTCATGGCGGTCGATCGGGCCACGAGGGCCAGCAGCAACAGCGTTCGGGTCGCGACCTACGCGCTCAGCGGCATCTGCTCGGTCTTCATCGTCGGAGCTGTCGTCATCGGTATCTACGCGATGACGCAGAAGCCGAAGTCGAAGCCCGTCAGGCCGGCCAAGGCGGCCGCGCTCGTTGTTCTCCGCCGCACCGGGTGATTAGCTTTCCGGCGTGAGTCAGCCGCACAGGCGGGCCAAGGAGTTATCGGTTCCCTGCCTGGTCGACGTCGACCGCGACCAGATCGCCAAGCACATCGAGAAGGGCGAGTTCTTCTGGCTCGACCTCGAGGACCCCTCCGACGACAAGCTGGGCCAGCTTGCCGAGCAATTTCACCTGCACCCCCTGACGGTGCAGGACGCGCGAATGTTCAAGCAGCGTCCGAAGCTCGAGGACTACGGCGGGTACGTGTTCCTCGTCGCCTTCGGGGTCGACGCCGACACGAGCTCAAGGGGCGAGCTGGCGCTGCGCGAGGTCCACGCGATCATCTCCGGCGACTACGTGGTCACGATCCACCAGGGTCCCTTCCACGTGCTCGACGAGCTGCGGCACCGCTACAAGACCGAGCGGGTGCGCAGCGAGCAATTCCTCGTCTACCGGATCCTCGAACAGGTGACCTCGACCTTCTTCCCGGTGTTGTCGGAGATCGACGACGAGATCGACTCGATCGAGGACGAGGTGCTGGCCGACCCCAGCGAGCCGGTGCTGCGCCGTATCTTCATGCTCAAGCGAGAACTCGTCGCGATGCGCCGCGTGATCTCCCCCTTGCGCGACGTGTTTGCCCGTGACGCCGAGCAGATCGCCGACATCCGCGGGCTCGAGGCCGATAACCGGCTGTACTTCCGCGACCTGTACGACACGCTGATCCGGATCTCCGAGCTCGTCGACTCATATCGCGACCTGCTGAGCGGCGCCACCGACCTGTATCTCTCGACCGTCGCCAACCGTCAGGGCGAGGTCAACAAGCAGCTGACGATCATCGCCACGATCTTCCTGCCGCTCACGTTCCTGACCGGCTTCTTTGGCCAGAACTTCTCCTACATGATCAACCACTGGATCAACACCGAGCAGGCCTTCTTCGTCTGGGGTGTCGGCCTGCTCGTCGTCTCGCTGGTCGGCTTCATGGTCTACTTCCGGCGCAAGAAGTGGCTCTGACGCGCGCACGACAAGGGCCGCCCCGCTGACGGGACGGCCCTTGTACCGAGAGATGAGTCAGGTGACGGCTACGCGTGCGCGGGAGCGGGCTCCTCGACACGGCGCGGGAGCAGGGTCTCGCGGGCGATCACCAGCCGCTGGATCTGGGCGGTGCCCTCGTACAGCTGCAGGATCTTCGCGTCGCGCATCAGCTTCTCCACCGGGTACTCCTTGATGAAGCCGTAGCCACCGTAGACCTGGACGGCGTCGGTGGTGACCTCCATCGCGCTGTCGGCGGCGAAGCGCTTGGCGTGCGAGGACTCGAGCGTGTTGCGCCGGCCCTGGTCGAGCAGCACCGCCGAGTTCCACGTCGCCAGGCGGGCCATGTGCACCTTGGTCGCCATGTCGGCGATCATGAACTGGATCCCCTGGTGCATGGCGATCGGGACGCCGAACTGGACCCGCTCCTTGGAGTAGTCGATCGCGAATTCCATCGCGGCCCGCGCGACGCCGACGCCCATCGCGGCCACGCCGGGGCGCGTGCGGTCGAGCGTCATCATCGCGATCTTGAACCCCTTGTTCTCCTCGCCCACGAGATGGTTCAGCGGGATCTCGACGTCGGGGAAGGTGATCGTCGCCGTGTTGGACGCGCGCTGTCCCATCTTGTCCTCGTGCTTGTCGACGACGACGCCGGCGTCGCGCGGGACGATGAAGCAGGAGATGCCGCGATGGCCGGCCTCCTTGTCGGTCTTGGCGTAGACCGTGTAGTAGTTGGCGTACTCGCCGTTGGTGATGAAGCACTTGGAGCCGCTGATCACCCACTTGTCGCCATTGCGGGTGGCGGTGGTCTTCATCCCGGAGACGTCGGAGCCGGCGTCCGGCTCGGTCAGGCAGAACGAGGCCAGCAGCGGGGCCTCGGAGAGACGCCCGAGGTATTCCTTCTTGAGCTCCTCGGAGGCGGCCAAGACGATCGGGGCCGTGGCCAGGCCGTTACACGACAGCGAGGTTCCGATCCCCGAGCAGCCCCAGGCGATCTCCTCCTCGATCAGCGCGCCGTCGAGGAACCCGAGGCCCGGGCCGCCGTACTCGGCCGGGAGGTGGCTGTTCATCAGCCCCAGCTCCCACGCCTTCTCGATGATGTCCTGCGGCCAGGTCGCGTCCTTGTCGTAATCCCAGGCGACCGGGCGGATCTCCTTGGCCGCGAAGTCGTGCGCCATCTCGCGCATGCTCTTCTGCTCGTCTGTGAGCGTGAAATCAACCACGTTGGATGTGCTCCTTAAACGTTCTAGATTGACTAGTCAGTCAACCGCTTCT
This sequence comes from Solirubrobacteraceae bacterium, assembly GCA_036494115.1. Taxonomy (GTDB): domain Bacteria; phylum Actinomycetota; class Thermoleophilia; order Solirubrobacterales; family Solirubrobacteraceae; genus Palsa-465. The sequence continues at coordinate 33,256 of DASXOS010000081.1, forward strand.
GACAGGGTACCCGAATCTCGGTCCCACGAACGAGGTTCGTGCGCCACACTTGGGGTTGTGCAGGCAGCCTTCGCCACGGTGTTGTGGATCGTCTGCGGGGTGGCGCTCCTGGTCGCGCTCGCGGCGTTGGTCACCGCGCGCCACACCTGGGAGGACTACGGCCGGCACCACATGGTCCTCGACCGCGACGCTCCCGCGCGAACGCCATCAGCCGGCTCGGCGGCTGCGCTGGTCGAGCGTGACATCGAGATCCGGCAGATGCTCGAGGCGCGCAACGCACGGCGGGCCCGCCGCGGCGAGCCGCCGCTCGACGTCGAGGCCGAGTTCAGGCGCCTCACCGCCCCCCAGATCGATGCTGAGCTGCGCTCCGAGATCCGCGACCTGGTGATCGCCCGCAATCACCGCCGGACCCGACGGGGCCAGCCGCCACTCGACGTCGAGGCCGAGGTCGAGCGCGAGATCTCGACTCTCGGCAGCCTGTGACCGCGCACTCGTCGCGCGCGGCCCCCACCCGGTACGCTGCCGCTCGATGGCCGATCCACGCATAGTCGAGTTCGACGAGCTCGCCAACCGCCCGGGGACCTACTTCAACCCGCAGACCGAGGTGCTCGTGATCGTCGACGACTCCCCCGAGCTCGACGCCGAGATCTTCAGCATGGAGGAGTTCGAGGGCGCCGAGTGGGTGCTCATCTCGGACGAGACTCCGGTCGACGAGAACCGCCGTGACGAGCTGCTCGAGCGCTTCCAGGTCGGAGCGCAGGCCGGGCACCTGGCGAACGCGGGCGACGAGGACGCAGAAGAGGACGAGGAAGACGACGAGGAAGAAATCCGGGAGTAACCCGGAGGGTCTCGTCAGCTGCGCGGGCTCACTGTCCGTTGATCAGTGACGCGCACTGCTGCATCTTCGTCACGTCGTTCTTCGCGTTGAGGATGCACTGGCTGTAGCGCTGGACCGCGGCACTGGAGCCACTCCCGCTCGTCGTGGGCGGCGTCGAGCTGGTGGTGGTCGAACCCGTGGCGCCCGACGTCGTCGTCCCCGTGCCAGTGGACGTACCGCCGGAGCTCGTGCCGAGCGAGCCTTGGATGCTCTGCAGGAAGCTCTGGAGCTTCGAGGAGAACTCGCTGTAGGGACGAACGCTCGTCGGCGCATTGATCGTCTGCGGCTGGTTCAGGTTCGCGTACTGCATGCTCAGCGCGAAGCCGGCTGAGCTCATCCCGCCGAGCTGGGTCGAGACCTGACCGCTGACCGGGAGATTCAGGCTGATCGTCAGCTTGCGGACGGTCTTGTCGCTCTTGCCGGTCCACAGGTCGAACGTCGGGTTCTTGACCTCACTGGCGATCTTCTGGCGGGTCGACGCTGACAGGCTCGATGCCACCTGGCTCGTCCCGGAGACGCCGACCGTCGAGGCCTTCTGCAGGAACGTGTTGACGTCAGCAAGCAGCGACGCCACATCGACGGTGGCGCGAATGTGGGTGGTGTCGGTGCCGCCCATGCTCTCCGAGCCCACCACCGATGGGTTGCTGAGCCAGTCGAGCGGGTGGATCCCGAGCTTGGCCAGCGCGCCGCTGTTCGAGGAGCTGCTTGCGCCCGGGCTCGATTCGAGCTGCGAGAAGCTCGACTCCAGCTTCTGGAACGTGGCCGCGGGGAGCGCGTAGCTGGTGCCCTGCAGGGTGACGTAGCCACTCGTGCCCGTCGACAGCAGGCCCAGCGAGCCGGACTGGCCGCCGGAGCTCAGCGAGATGTTGAAGTTGGACTTGGGGAGCTTGCCCTTGCCGAGGCTCTGGAACGGGCCGCCGAAGCTGATGCTGATCGGTTTGGTGAGCGTGCTCGAGCCCGCCGGGGTCAGCGTGAGACTGAAGCTGAGCGTCCCGCTGTTGACCGGATGCGCACCGCTGAAGGTCTGATCCAGCAACTCCTTGGCGTTGCCCGAGTTGTTGCTACTGCCGCATGCGCTCACCGCGGTCGCGGCGAGCGCAACGACAACAAGCACGAGAGTGGTCCGAATCCGTTGGTGCATCTGCAAGCCCTTCGTCAAGTCCGTCGTCAGTCTGGCGCCCGAGATCGGGCGAATGTAGCATCGCCCTCCGTGCGTCTGCGCCTGTTCGGCCTCCTGGCGATGGTGGCCGTATTCCCGGCGAGCGCGGCAGCAGATCCCGTTGTCGTGCTCGGCGCGCACGGCCACGCGATCGTGCGCAACGACCGGTTCCTGACGAGGCCGGCGATGACGCCCGCCCCCGACCGGGTCGGCGCGCGCCCTCGCGGGACGGGGGTCGCCGCGGACGTGCGCCGGTCGCGACGCAAGCTGGTGAAGACCGTCCCCCGTGAGCTGGCGCGGCTGTACCACGCCGGCAAGATCACCAGCGGCGCATATCGCAGCGACTCCGGTACCTGGAACGCCGCGCGGCGCTCGCTGAGGAGACTGCATGGCACCCGGCACACCGAGCTGGCGGCGGTGATCCAGAACCTCTCGAACTTCGCTGCCGCGGGCAAGCTGATCCCGTCGCGCCTGACCGTCCTGTTTCTGACGCTGTCCCGCAACTGCCAGTGGTGGACGACCGGGCCGCTCCTCAGCTACGGACAGCGGGTCGAGTTCAAGGGCTCCCAGCTCGCCTGGGAGTACTACCCCGGGCAGGGAATCGAGCTGACCGCGCTCGGGAACTTCGGCAAGGTCGACGGCCTCTATTCGGCCGGCAAGGCGGACTGGGCGCAGGCTCAGTCGATGCTCGCCGAGATGCTGCCGCTGGCGGCCCAGCGGGGTGGCGGCCTCACCTGGGAGTACTACTTCAAGTTTGACGGCGGCAAGCCGCCGTGGACGAGCGCGATGTCGCAGGGCACCGCGCTCGAGGCGCTGACCCGGGCCGACCAGGCGCTGCAGAAGCCCGGTTCGGGGCTCGACCAGGTCGACTACCTGGGCATCGGCCAGAAGGCGCTGTCCATCTTCACCCGTCGCCCGTCCACCGGGGTGGCCGTCCCGACCTCGCTCGGGACCCGATACCTGCAGTACTCGTTCGCCGCCTCGCCGAAGGACGACGTGATCAACGGCTTTCTCCAATCGCTGATCGGCCTCTACGACTACGCCCAGGTGAGCGGCAGCGCCACCGCCCAGCGGCTGTTCGCGGCGGGCAACGCCGAGGCGATGTCCGAGGTCCCCCATTTCGACACCGGCGCATGGTCGCTGTATCAGCCCGGCGAGGAGGACTCGCTCGACTACCACGAGCTCGTCACCGGCTTCCTGCAGCAACTCTGCCAGCGCACCGGCGCCACCGTCTACTGCGACACCGCCGACCACTTCGAGACCTACCTGAAGACGCCGCCAGCGCTGACCCTGCTGACCGCCCACGTCAAGGTCCACAAAGCGACGTCGATCAGCTTCCGTCTCTCAAAGATCTCGCACGTCGGGATCGTCGTGCTCGACGGCTCCACCACGGTGTTCTCGACGAGCGCCAGCTTCCCGTACGGCGTGCACTCATTCTCGATCCCGGCCCTGCGGCACAGGGGCCAGTACACGATCCATCTCGCCGCGACCGATCTGGCCGGGAACTTCGGGCGGATCGTCGGCACCGTGCAGGCGACGAAATAGCCCGGCGCTTGTTGCCCGCGCGCAGCCGCCGGGGTCCTAGACTCGGTCGGTCATGAGGCCGCGCACGATCCTGTACACCGGTAAGGGCGGTGTCGGCAAGACCTCGGTCGCGGCGTGCACGGCACGGCGCTGCGCAGCGGCCGGTCTGCGCACGCTGATCATCTCCACCGACCCAGCGCACAGCCTGTCGGACTCGCTGGGCGCTGAGCTGGGCGCGGAGCCCCAGCCGGCCGGCGACGGTCTATGGGGCCAGGAGGTCGCGACCCAGGACGAAATGGAGCGCCACTGGGCGGGGGTGCAGGACTGGCTCGGGGAGCTGTTCATAGAGCGCGGGGTCGACCGGATCACCGCCGAGGAGCTGACCGTGCCGCCGGGCATGGACGAGCTGTTCTCGCTACTGCGCCTTCAGGGCCAGCACGAATCCGGTCAGTGGGACGCGATCATCGTCGACTGCGCCCCAACCGGCGAGACCCTGCGCCTGCTCTCGTTCCCGGACGTCGCTCGCTGGTGGATCGACAAGGTGTTCCCGATCGAGCGCCAGATCCTCGCCGCGGCGCGGCCGCTGGCGCGGTCGCTGCTCGACATCCCGCTGCCCAGCCAGGCGGTGTTCGCCGACATCCAGCGCCTCTCGCAGAACCTGATCGCGATGAACGAGATCCTCCGCGACCGGGCCACGTGCACGATCCGCCTGGTGATGAATCCCGACAAGATGGTGATCGGGGAGGCGATGCGCACGTTCACCTATCTCAACCTGTACGGCTACCTGACCGACGCCGTCGTGGTCAATCGGGTCTTCCCGGCCGACGTCGGCGACTACTTCGCGGCCTGGCGGCGCGTCCAGGAGGAGCATCTCGGACTGGTGCGTTCGGCGTTCGGACCCGTGCCCGTGCTGTGCGCGCCGTACTTCGAGCGCGAGGTGGTCGGGGCGGAGATGCTCGACCGGCTCGGCGATGCGCTGTTCGCCGATCAGGACGCCGCCAGCGTGCTGTTCGACGCGATCACCCAGGAGCTCGTCGTCGGTGAGACGGACGCCCAATTGCGTCTGGCCCTGCCGTTCGCGCGCAAAGGCGACATCTCGCTCAAGAAGATCGGGCTCGAGCTGATCGTCGGCGTCGACGGCCAGCGGCGCACGATCATGCTCCCGCCCGCGCTCGCGGCCCTGAAACCCACCGGCGCGACGTTCTCGGACGGCGCGCTCGAGGTGACCTTCAATGGATCCTCAGGAACCTGAGCAGGGCTCAGGCGCCGAGGAGGCGCTCCGGCGGCTCGAGGAGCGTCTGGCGCGGGCGTCCGAGGCGGCCGAGCGGCTGATGGCCGAGGCCGCCGGCACCGCGGCCCGGGCGGCGGACACGGGCCTGCGGGCGGTCGCCGGGTCGGGCGGCCCGTCGGAGGGCACCGGTCACCAGGGCCCCCCTCCGGCAGGCTGGCAGCAGCCCGGTGCCGACCGGCCCGCGGGTGGCGACGTGGAGCTCCTCTCGCAGATCCTGAGCTCGCTGCGCGAGCTGATCCCGCCGGAGCTCCAGCGCCGGCTGGCGGACGCGCTGCGCGAGCTGCTGATGGCCCTGCGCGCGCTGATCGACTGGTACCTCGAGCGCACCGAGCAGCGCCGCGCCAAGCCGTCCGAGGTCGAAGACATCCCGATCTCGTAGCTGTGGCCCCGATCTCGTAGCCGTGCCGCCGATCTCGTAGCCGTGGCGCGAAGCTGGATCCTGACCTGTTCGCCGAAGAACGTGGCGGCCACGCGCGCCCACGGCTTCTCGGTGATCGGTTTCAAGGACCGCAACCGCCGGCGCGCCGGCCGAATCGAGCCCGGCGACCGGATCGTGCTCTACGCCACCGGGGTGATGGCGTTCGCGGGCAGCATCCGGGTCGAGGGCGAGATGTTCTGCGACGACTCGCGGATCTGGGCCTGGCGCCCGGAGGGGCCGGATCCGTATCCCTGGCGCTTCCCCACATCCCCCGAGTACGTCCTCGACGAGGACGAGTGGATCCCCGCGGTCACGTTCGTCGACCAGCTCGATCACATCCAGAAATGGCCCCGCGCCCACTGGACGCTGGCGTTCCAGGGCCAGGTCAGGCCGGTGTCGGCCCACGACGGGCAGGTACTCGCCGACCGGCTGGCCGCAGCGGCGGCGCTTACGAGCCGGGGCGGAGCACGAACGCGAAGTACGCGCTCGTGAGCCCGATGACCAGGATCCCGGTCAAGATCAGGGTGCGCGACTTGAAGATGTGACCGGTCACGCCGACCAGCAGACCGAACACCAGAACGGCTATCACAGGGCCGAGGTGATTGGACTCGGCCGCCAACGCGAGCATCGTTGCCACACGACAACCCTATATTTGAGGCATGGCGGAACACCCCACCATCACGCCCGAGTCCGTGATCGACGTCGCCGACGGCCTCAAGCAGGTCGGCTATCTCCCGGGCGAATCGACCGCGCTCGTCTCGTATCTGGCCACGAAGCTCGGCAAGCCCGTGCTCGTCGAAGGCCCCGCCGGCGTCGGCAAGACCGAGCTGGCCAAAGCGCTCAGCAAATACCTCCAGCGCACCCTGATCCGCCTGCAGTGCTACGAGGGCCTCGATGAGGCCAAGGCCCTGTACGAGTGGAACTACCGCAAGCAACTGCTCCGCATCCAGACCGAGTCCGAGGACGCTGGCTGGCAGGACGTGCAGGACGACATCTGCGGTGAGGAGTTCCTGCTCCAGCGCCCGCTGATGACCGCGATCGCCAGCCCCCAGCCTGTCGTGCTGCTGATCGACGAGATCGACAAGACCGACCAGGAGTTCGAGGCGATGCTGCTCGAGCTGCTCAGCGACTTCCAGATCTCCATCCCCGAGCTCGGCCGGATCGAGGCCCGGACCCAGCCGGTCGTGCTGCTCACCTCCAACAACACCCGTGAGCTGACCGAGGCGCTCAAGCGCCGCTGCCTCTACCTCTGGCTCGACTACCCCGAGCTCGAGCACGAGCTCGAGATCGTCCGCCTGCACTCGCCCGAGCTCGATGCCGACATCGCGCGCAAGCTCGTCGAGATCGTTCACCAGGTCCGCGAGCTCGACCTCAAGAAGCCGCCCAGCATCGCGGAGTCGATCGACTGGGCACGGGCGATCCTGCTGCTCGGGGCCGACGACATCGACGAGAGCACCTTCCGCGAGACGATGAGCGTGATCGTCAAGCACCGGACCGACCTCGACACGGTGGCGGCGCGCGTCGGCGTGAAGCTCGACCCGGCCGCTGCCGATGCCCGCCCCGCCGCCTAGTCCTCGGCGCGGCTACCGGGAGATCGCGCATGCCGGTCCGGGCGGCTTCGAGGGCCATCTGCTCGAGTTCGCCGAGGACCTGCGCGACGAGGGCGTGGCGCTCGGGACGTCCGAGATGCTCGATGCCTTCGAGGCGCTCACCCACGTTCCATGGACCGAGCCGGAGGACTTCAAGGAGGCACTGGCGGCGACGATCGCCAAGTCGCCCGAGGACCGGCGGGTGTTCGAGCTCGTGTTCGAGCGGTTCTTCTTCCGTGCTGCGGAGTCCGAGGCGGCCCGCCGCGAGATCTCGGAGGCGCAGAGCCGCCGCGGCCAGGCCAGCGACGGCGCGGTCGACCTCGACACGCTGCGCCAGCAGATCGCCGCGGCGCTCCAGGACGGCTCCGAGGCCGCGATGCGGGACCTGGCGCGGCTGGCGATCGCCGCCTTCGGCCGCGGCGAGGGCTCGGGCGTGCTCGGCGTCGACGTGCAGCGGATCCGGCGCGCGCTCGGCCTGCGCGCCGAGCCCCAACCCGATCTGCCGGCCGACGATCCCCGCCGTGACGGCGTCCCGCGCGATCAGCTCCGGCGCTTCGAAGCGCATCTGCGCCGCGAGCTCGAACGCGACCTGATCGAGCGGACCGCGACCCTGCCGCCGAAACGCCCGCTGACCGAGCTCGACCGCGCGCTTCCCACCGGCCCCACCCAGGACCTGGCCCAGGTCCACAAGGTCGTGGCCCAGCTCAAGCGCCGCCTTGCCACCCAGGGCCACGAGCTCAAGGGCCGCAAGCGCCACGCCCACGTCGACGTGCGGCGGACGATGCGCGCCTCACTGGAGACCGGCGGTGTGCCGATCACGCTCAAGTACCGCCCCCGGCGGCCACGACGCCCGGAGATCTTCGTGCTCTGCGATGTCTCGACGAGCGTGACCAGCGCGAGCACGTTCTTCCTCAGCGTGCTCCACGCGCTCCACGACTCGTTTCGCAAGCTGCGCTCATTCGTGTTCATCGAGAGGATCAGCGAGGTCACCGAGGTGTTCGAGCGCGAGCGCGACTTCCGCAAGGCCTCCGAGGCCGTCTCCCGCGACGCCGGGGTCGCCGACATTTCCGGCTACACCGACTACGGCCGTGTCTGGACCGAGTTCCTCGAGCTGATCGAGGACGAGCTCCACCCGCGCGCCACCGTGATCGTGCTCGGGGATGCCCGCACCAACGGCCGCCCGCCGCGCGACGACGTGTTCGCCGCGATCACCGCCAAGGCCGGACGCACGTTCTGGCTGAACCCAGAGCCACGGCTGTACTGGAACTACGGCGACAGCGTGATCGCCGCCTACGAGGAGCACTGCACGGCGTTCGAGTGCTGGCGGACCGATCAGCTCGAGGAGTTCGTCAAGGCGCTGACGCGCCCCGTCACCGAGGTCTGAGTAAGCTCCCGAGCCGCAAAATGGCCGCGGACGAAGCCGAGACGATTCTGCGCGAGTCGGGCGCGTTGCTCGAGAACGACCACTTCGTCTACATCTCGGGTCAGCACGGCTCGGGCTGGATCGACAAGGACGCCGTCTACCCGCACACCGACCGCACCTCGGCGCTGGCGAAGATGATCGCCGAGGCTGTGTCCGGCGACGGGATCGACGTCGTGTGCGGTCCCGCCACCGGCGGGCTGATCATCGCCCAGTGGGTGGCCCACCACCTCGGTGTGCTGGCGGTGTTCGGCGAGCATGGCGATCTGCACCCGGCCGGCGAGGATCCGCACGCCCAGCGCTCATTCGCGATCAAGCGCGGCTACGACAAGCTCGTCAAGGGCCGCAACGTCCTGGTCGTCGACGACGTGATCAACACCGGGTTCTCGATCCGCGGGATCGTCAGCGCGGTCCGCGGCAACGGCGGGACCGTCAGCGTGGCCGCTTCGGTGTGCAACCGCGGCGAACTGACTCCCGAGCAGGTGTCCGTCCAGAAGCTCGTCAACCTCACCGACATCACCCTGGCGTCGTGGCCGCGCGAAGAGTGCCCGCTGTGCCGGGACGGCGTGCCCGTCAACACTCAGTATGCGCACGGCGCCGACTACGTCGAGGCGAGCGGCGACTGGCCGTAGCGCCCGCGCTAGGATCGGGGGCGAACTGACAACCCAGGGGGGCTGGCGGGAAAGCCGGCTGAGATAGCGCCCCACGCCACCCACGCGACCCGGCGCTGACCCTTCGAACCTGTGGGGTAATGCCCGCGGAGGGAGCAGCAAGGCAATGATCGAGGCTCCCGTCAAGGAGCCTCGCGATCTTGGTGGCCCGGAAGGCGTCCGGGTCGAGGTCGTGAGCCGCACGTTCAAGAGCCGGCGCGGCGAGGTGAGAGCCCTCGAGCGCATGTCGCTGGACGCCGCACGCGGTGAGATCGTCACCGTGGTCGGACCGAGCGGGTGCGGCAAGACGACCCTGCTCGAGCTGATCTGCGGCTTGCAGGACCCCGACGCCGGGACCGTTCGCGCCGCCCCCGCGGTGCTGATGCCCCAGCGCGATCTGCTGCTGCCCTGGCTGAGCGCGCTCGACAACGCCTGCCTCGCGCTGCGTGCCCGCGGCATCTCCCGCGAGCAGGCGCGCAGCGAGGCCGCCCCGTGGTTTGAGCGCTTCGGCCTGGGCGGCTTCGAGCGCGCGCGGCCACCAGAGCTCTCCGGCGGGATGCGCCAGCGGGTCTCCTTCCTCCGCTCCCTGCTCTCGGGCAAACCGGTGCTGGCCCTCGACGAGCCGTTCGCGGGGCTCGACGCGATCACCCGGGCGGAGATGCAGGGATGGCTTGCCCACGCGCTCGGACTCGAGTCGCGGACGGTCGTGCTCGTCACGCACGACGTCGAGGAGGCTGTGGTGCTCGGCGACCGCGTGGTGGTCATGTCACCGCGGCCGGGCCGCGCGGTGGCCGAGATCGAGGTCAGGCTGCCGCGCCCGCGCCACCGCACCGACCGCGCCGTGGCCGCCCTGCGCGAGCAGGCCCTGGAGGCGCTGGGAGTGAGCGAATGAGGCGCGTGCTCGCACTGGCCTGGCGGCCGCTTCTGCTGCTGGTGGCGCTGCTCGGGGTCTGGGAGCTGTACGTCGACCTCGGCGGCGCCGACCCCCTGATCCTGCCCGCACCTCACTCCGTGGCCAGTTCGCTGTACGACGACCGCGCGCTGTTATGGAGCAACTTCGTAACGACAGCTCAGGAGGTGCTGCTGGGGATCCTGTTGGCGGTGGCCGTGGGGTTCGTACTCGCGGTGGCGATCCACTTCTCGAGGACCCTGCGAGATGCGCTGTACCCGCTGATCGTGGCTTCGCAGGCGGTGCCGATCGTCGTGCTGGCGCCGGTGCTGGCGTTCTGGCTGGGGTTCGGGATCCTGCCCAAGCTGGTCGTGGTCGCGCTCGTCTCGTTCTTCTCGATCGTCGTCACCACGCTCGCCGGGTTCGCCAGCGTCGACCCGGACCTGATCAAGCTGATGCGGACGTTCGACTCGACGCGGGTGCGGACGTTTCGCTTCGTCGAGCTTCCCGCGGCGCTGCCCGGTCTGTTCACCGGCGCACGGATCGCGGTGGCGGTGGCGGTGATCGGCGCGGTGTTCGCCGAGTGGACCGGCTCGAGCTCCGGTCTGGGCTACCTGCTCATCCAGTCGATCCCCCAGCTCCTGAGCGCTCGCGCCTTCGCTGCCGTCGTGATCCTGTCGCTGTTCGCGATCGCCCTGTTCGTGCTGCTGACCCTGGCCGAGCGGCTGCTCTTGCCGTGGGCCCATCGACCCCGAGGAGAACGCTCCATATGAGACGCACCCTGACGATCATGACCGTCTTGGCCGCGGCCATCGGCCTCGCGGCCTGTGGCGAGCAGAAGGACACGCTGTCCGCGAAACCCGGGAGCACTCAGTCGTTGCGAGTGATGCTCGACTGGTTCCCCAACGCGGACCACGTCGGCCTCTATCAGGCCCTCGCGGACGGCGACTTCCGCCGCGCCGCGCTGAACGTGCACGTCGAGACCCCGTCTGATCCCGCGACGCCGCTGAAGCTGCTGGCGGCGGGCAAGGTCGACATGGCGATCTCCTACGAGCCCGAAGTTCTGCTGGCCCGCAACCAGGGCCTGCCGCTCGTCTCGGTCGGCGCGATCGTGCAGAAGCCGCTGACCTCGATCGTGTCGCTCGGTTCTAAGCACATAACCAGCCCGGGTCAGCTGCGAGGCAAGTCTGTGGGCGACGCCGGGATCTCCTACCAGCACGCCTACCTGACGACGATTCTGCGCCGCGCCGGCGTGCCGGACGGTTCGGTCAAGGAGATCAACGTCGGCTCGAACCTAGTGCCGGCGCTGCTCTCGGGGCGGGTCGCGGCCGTGCTCGGCGCGTACTGGAACGTCGAAGCGATCCAGCTGGCGCAGGCACACAAGCACCCGCACGTGATCCGGATGGACCAGGTGGGCGTCCCGCCGTACGACGAGCTGGTGCTGGTGGTCCGCCGGGCGACGATCGCGGATCATCCCGATGCCATTCGACGGTTCGTGCAGGCGCTGGCGCGCGGCTACGAATCAGTCCGGAGCGATCCCACCGCGGCCGTCCAGAATCTCGTCAAGGCGAGCCCTGGGCTCGACCCAAAGCTCCAGCTGGCGAGCGTCAAGGCGACGCTCCCGGTGTTCTTCCCCGGCGGCTCGCATCCGTGGGGCTGGCAGGACCCGTCGCGGTGGAATGCATACGGCGAGTGGATGCTGCATAACCACCTGATCTCCAATCAGAGCGCGATCGTCGACGCCTCGACGAACGAACTGCTCCCCGGTCAAGGCGTGGGCTGAGCCGGCTTCCCGAGCAGAGAAAAGGCCAGGCGGGTGGCGAGCGCCATGATCGTCAGCTGAGGGTTGACGCCGAGCGCGCTCGGAACCACCGATCCGTCGGCAACGTAGACGCCGTCGACGCCATGGAGCTTCAGCGAGCCGTCGACGACCCCGTGCTCCCGGCGCGAGTCCGCCCGCGCGGTGCCGAGGGGGTGAAAGCCGACCAGCTTCAGGTCCCGCGCCTGCGCGGTCTCCGGTCTGATCCCGGGGCCGAGCGGGAGGAACACCTCGCGTGCCCCGGCGGCCCGCAGCAGCTGATCGATCCTTGCCAGACCGGTGCGGAACTTCTTCAGGTCCTCCGCTGATAGCGAGTAGTTGACGACCGGGTGGCCGGCGAGCCCGTGCACGCGGCCGTGGGAGCCGTCGCTCACCATCAGCCCGAGCTGGACGAGGTGGCGGTACTGCGACATCACCTCGGCGTGGCGGGCGCCACTCAGAGGCAGCGACAAGGCCACATACGACGGCGGCCCGGCGATGCCCTCGAACATGATCCCCTCGCGGCTGAACTCGTCGACGTAGAAGCTCTGCGGCACCCCGCGGGCCATGTCCACGATCTCGTCCATCCGCGCCAGCGCCGCGGTGGCGGGATGCAGCGAGAGGTTGCGCCCGAGCTGGCCGGACTCACCGGCCAGGCCGCTGCGGGCGAGCAGCACCGGAGTGTTGATCGTGCCGGCGGCGACGATCACCGTGCCGGCTCGCACCTCTGCGTCGCGTGCCTGAACGCCGACCCCGCGACCACGGTTCACGAGCACCTTGCGGACATCGACGCCCGTGAGGATCCGAGCGCCGGCGGCCCGTGCCCGCGGTATGTAGGTGATGCCGGTGTGCTGCTTGGCCGAGGTGGGACATCCAAACGCGCACACGCCCGAGCCGACGCACCCCTTCGCGTTGCGGCGCAGATAGCCGTGCGACCAGCCGAGCCGCTCAGCCCCGCGGCGTGCCACGGCCGCATTGTTCCCGGCCAGCTCCGGCGTGACCTCCGAGACCGACAGCGCTCGCTCCACGCGCTCGAAGTGGGGGCGCATCACCGGCTCGTCGAGCTCGAGACCGAACTCCCGGTGCCAGCGCTCGAGGACCTCGGGCGGCGTCCGGAAGCAGGTCCCCGAGTTGACCAGCGTGGTGCCGCCGAGCCCACGCCCGAGCGGCAGCCCGATCGGCGGGTCGCCGAGGGTGACGGTCTGGCCTCCCTCGCGGTACAGCCTCGGCAGCATCTGCGCCGGGCGGGCCGTGAACCGGTCGGCGTCGTGGTCCGGACCCTGCTCGAGCACGATGACGTCCGCCCCACCCTCGGCGAGCTCGGCAGCGACCACCGCGCCCCCGGCGCCCGCCCCGACCACGCACACGTCGGCCTTGAGCGTGCGATGCCTTATGGCCGGCCCTCGCGGTGCCGCAGCTCGCGGCCGCGGCGGACCACAGCCTCGGCATCCCATCCGAGGGCGCGAGAGCGCGCCGGATCGTCGTAGTAGGCCATCGCGACCAGGCTGTCCGCGGCCTGCTGGGCCAGGGGCAGCGAGGCGAGAAGTGCCTGCCCCCGCGGCCGACGCGCCAGCGTCAGCAGCGCTCGCAGGGCGGGGCGTTGCAGCGCGGGGCCCGCCGCCACGAACTCGTCGAGGATCTCCCTCACCGACCGCGGAGCATCCGGTGCTCCTGCGCTCCTGCCAGCTCATCCAGCGCCGTGCCCGCGCCGTCGCTGTCGCCAGCCTCGATCGCCGCAGCGGTCCGTTGATACAGGGGGACGAGCTGCTCGCGATCGGCGACGACCGGGGTGAACGCATCCACGTTGGGCAGGTAGAGCTGCCGGACCGAGTTCATGATGAGCTGGAACACGAGGTTGCCGGCGGCCTCGACGATCGTGGTCATGAACGCCCAGTCGGCGAACAGGGCCGCGTGGTCGTCGGCTGCCTCGGCGATCGCCCCGACGAGCTCGTGCAGGCCGCGCGCCTGCGTGTCCGTGCGGCGCTCGGCGGCGAGACGGGCGCTCTGCGCCAGCAGCACGCGCCGGGCCTCGAACAACGCCGGGATGACCTCGGCGTCGGTGGCGCCGAGCACGGCGAGCGCCTCCAGCCCACCGGAGGTGCGCCAGTCGAGCACCCGGGTCGCGTCCCCGTGGCGGATCTCGATCAGCCGCAGCTGCTCCAAGCGGCCCAGCGCCTGGCGGACCGTCGTCACGTGCACGTCCAGGTCAGCCGCCAGCGCCCGCAGCGTCGGCAACCGCTCCCCCGGGGCATACCGGCCGCTCAGGATCGCATCACGCAGCTCGTCGAACACCAGGTCGGGGACCGATGACCGGTTGATCCGCTGATCCATTGTCCCAATGTACCAGTGTTCCGAACACCGGGTGACCGGGTGATTGGCACCTCAGGACCGGACGCGGGCACGCCCCCACAGGGCGGCGGACTGGCCAAGACACGACACCGCGGGCGGCGGGCAGGCGAAGACAGGACACCGCGGGCGGCGGGCTGGCGAAGATAGGGCGACGAGCAGGTCAGAACGTGACGGCGTATTGGCCCGGGGCGACCAAAAGTGCACTCGCGAGACCCGTTTTGGGGACGCGGGCGACATTTGGTCTGAATACGAGACCAAAATGGACTCGGAGGCGCGGACGGGTCAGCGCTGGTGCACTTTTGGTCGCTGGAGGCAGAGCCGCGCCGCCGGACTCCGCCAGACTCCGCCGGACTCCGCCAGACTCCGCCGGACTCACCGCGGGCGCGGCGAGCGCGCCCGCTGGGTCAAAGACGCTGCGTGTAGCTCTCTTCGAGGGCGGCCGCAGACGCAGCCAGGTCCGCGAGCCCGACGTGATCGTTGAGGATCTCTGCGGCCGAGGGGAGGTCCTGGCGCTCGGGCCAGGTTTCGTCGCTCCAGAGCTTCGAGCGGATCACGGCCTTGGCGCAGTGCAGGTAGGCCGTCTCGACCGTGATCACGAGCGCCAGCTTGGCGGGCCGACCTCCGGTCTGCGCGTCCTCGATCAGCTCCGGGTCGCGGCTCAGCGCCACCGTCCCGTTGACGCGGAGCGTCTCGCCCATGCCCGGGATCAGGAACAGCGTGCCCACCCGAGGGTTCTCGAGCATGTTCTGGAACGTGTCGAGGCGGCGGTTGCCGGTGGCGTCGGGAATAACGAGCCGGTGCTCATCGAGCACGCGCACGAAGCCGGCGGGACCGCCCTTCGGCGAGACGTCGCAGAAGCCCGCCGCGTCGGCGCTGGCCACGAGCACGATCGGGCTCAGCGAGATGAAGCGGCGGCAGTGCTCATCGAGGTGGTCGACCTCCTTGCGCACTGCGCGCTCCGCCGGCGGCGGATAGACGTCGCGCAGCTGCTCGACCGAAGTGATCGCGAATTGGTCCACGCGTCCATCATGCCATCTCGGCCGGCTCGGACACGAACGCGCCGACCAGCTCGGCCACGCGCGCCGGCTCGTCGAGCTGCACGAACGTTCGCGCGTTCTCGATCCGCTCGAGCCGCGCGTCCGGCAGCCTCTCGGCCAACCGCTCCGCCTCGGCGACGGGGAAGAACTTGTCCCGCATGCCCCAGACGAGCAATGCCGGACGGTCGAACCCGCGCAGGCGCTCCGCCGCCTCGAGCGTGTACCGGGGGTCGATCCCGCGCAGGACGCGGACCAGGTCCCGCCGAACGCCGCGGTCGCGCAGCGGGGCGACCCAGCCCTTCACGAGCTCGTCGGGGACCGGATTGAGGGTGAGCGGTGCCACCTTCATCGAAGCGTTGCGCACGGCGGGGAGCCGGGCCGACAGCTCGACCGCCGCGACGGCGCCGGGCACACGGGAGAGGAACCTCACGACGCCCTTGAACGCGGGCGGCGGGAAGTTCTCGAAGGCGTCGCAGTTGATCAGCACCAGCCGACCGATCCGCTCGGGATGCCACACGCAGACGAGCTGGCAGAGAGCGCCGCCAGTGTCGTTGCCGACGAGCGTCACCTCCTCGAGCCCGAGCGCCTCGAGGAAGTCGGCGATCAGCGCCGCGAGCCCGAGCGGGGAGAGGTCGGCCTCGCCGCGCATCGCGGTCGGGTGCGAGCCGAGCGGAAGGTCGGGCGCGATTACCCGGGCATGCTCGGACAGCCCACCGATCACACGCTCCCACACCGTGGCGTTCACGAGCAGACCGTGGACGAGCACGACCACCGGGCCCTCGCCCTGGTCGCGATACTGAATCGTGCCTTGATTGAGTTCGACTTCTGGCATCTCTTACCGCCTCGACGCTAGGGTTACATACAACGTGTACGCATCTTCACATACATACAGTTCGTATGTCAAGCCTGGTTGACCCCGAATCCGCTGGCGAAGCCGGTCGCGCCGCCAAGGCCGTTGGCGCGGATGACGCCGGTGGCGCCCGTGACGTCAGTGAGGCCCCCGAGACCGGTGTGCCCGAGCGCCCGCGAACCAAGGCGGGCCAGAGCGAGGCGACCACGGCGGCGCTGATCGCCGCCGCCCGCCCGCTGTTCGCCGAACGCGGGTACGCCGGCGTCGGTGCTGAGGAGATCGTGAAGCGCGCCGGCGTCACCCGCGGCGCGCTCTACCACCACTTCCGGGGCGGCAAGGAGGATCTGTTCCGGGCCGTCCTGGTCCAGGTGAGCGCCGAGAGCGCCCAGCGCGTGATGCAGGCGGCCGCCGGGGCCAAGGATCCGTTCGAGGAGCTGGTGCTCGGTTCCGACGCGTTCCTCGATTCATGTACGACCCCCGAGTTCCAGCGCATCGTGCTGATCGACGGTCCGGCCGTGCTCGGGTGGGAGGTGTGGCGGACCGCGGATTCCGATTACGCGCTGGGCCTGCTCGAGTCGGTCATTCAGCAGGCGATCAACGCCGGCCAGTTGATCGCGCAGCCGGCGCGGGCGCTGGCTCATGTGCTGATGGGCGCCCTCGACGAGGCGGCGATGGTGATCGCCCGGGCCGAAGACCCCGAGGTCGCACGCGAGGAGATGGGCGGCACCGTGCGCCATCTCCTCGACGGCCTGAAGACGCCAGAAACCTAATGCTCCTGCGGCGCGACGAGCAGGGCATGATCGCGATCGGGCAGGCATCGCACGCGTGGATCTCCGGTCAGATGGCCCGGGCGTGGGGCAATCCCGAGTTCGGGGCGGTCGAGCCGTGGGAGGAGGTGTGTCTGGCGGCCGAGCAGCACGACACCGGCATGGCCGCCTGGGACCTGGAACCCACGCTCAATCCCGAGACCGGCCTCCCCCATTCGTTCATCGAGATGCCGCTGGCCACGCACGTCGAGCTGTGGACGGCGGGGCCGCGGCGCCTGATCTCGCAGAGTCGCTACGCGGCGCTGCTGGTCTCGATGCACGGCGCGCGGCTGTACGAACGACGCGATCTGTCCAGGCTCTCGGGCGCCGACGGCCAGCTGGTGCGTGACTATCTGAAAGATCAGCGTCGGCTTCAGGAGGAGCTCCGGAGGCAGCTCGGGGAGGACCCCAAGGCCAGGCCGTGGACCGCACCAGAACGCGTCAAGCGCAACAGCGATCTGCTCTGGACGTGGGACCTGCTGTCCCTGGCGCTGTGTCTCGACTGGGCTCCCCACACCGCGAAGCGGGTCCCAACCGCCGGCACCGGATCGGCGACCATCGAGCTGACCGCCCCGGCCCCGGCCACGATGGCCCTCGAGCCGTGGCCATTCGCCGCCGAGGCCGTCCCGGTGCACTGCGACGGAGCCCGGCTGAGCGGAACCTACGGCAGTCAGTCCGAGCTTCAGGCTGCGCTGGCGGACGCGCCCCGCGTGACCGCGAACTTCGAGCTGCGCAGGGCGTAGGCGCCCGCCAGCCCCGCCCACGGTGCGTACGGCGCGAACAGCTCGGCCACCTCCTCCTCGGTGGCGCGGGCCCGGGGATGGCCGGTCTTCAGCTGCCCGACGAGCTTCAGGAACTTGAGGTCGCCGGCCGGGATCTGGTCGAGCCGGCCCTGGCCGGTCAGCGCCAGCATCTGCACCGTCCAGCTGCCGATCCCAGGAATCGCCCGCAGCCGCCGCCATCCGTGCTCGTGGTCCGTGGCGAACAGGTCGACCCGGCCGCGCGCCACCTCGCGCGCCGCCTTGATCAGCGCCACGGAGCGCGACGCGGAGAGACCAAGCGATTCGAGCCGGGGCGGCGTCGCCGCGGCGATCGCCTCCGCGGTCGGCGCGTCGCGAAGCCCGGTGCGCGGGCATCGCCGCCCGAGCGCCCACGTCAGGCGACGCTCGATGTCCGAGGCGCGCTCGTAGTCGATCAGCTGCTCGCAGACAGCCCAGGTGAGCGCCTCGAACGGCTCCGGACGGCACATGACCCGGACCGCCGGGTCGGCGCGGACCGCCGCACCGATCAGCGGATCGAACCGGAAGCGCTCGTGAAACGCCCGCAGGTCCTGGTCGACGCCGAGGGCCCAGCGGATCCGCTGGATCGCCCACTCCGCGGCCTCGGCCGCATCGGCCCGCGCTTCGAACAGGACTCGGTCGCGGGCTGGCTGGCCGACGCGCACGACCACCGGGAGCTCGCCAAAGTGCAACAGCCGCGTCAGCACCCCGCCCCGCATTCGGTTCAGGCCGTCGCGCCCGACGAGCCGAGGTATGCGGAAGGGCCACACGGGCCGGACCTCGACCCGCACCGGCCGCGCTTTGGCGCTCACTCCCCGGGCTTCGCCAAGAGATGGACGTCGACGAGGAACGTGCGGGTCCCCACGATCGGGAGCGCGTCGACCGCGCGTCGCGGGGCCCGGCGCTGCGCGCGCATCAGCTTGCGCGTGCTGTGACGGCGGACGAGGGCCACCGTCGCCGCTCCGGCTACGAAGCCGGTCGCTGCCGCGGCGGCCGCGTGGACAGCGGGAAGCTGCCGAGGGGCGGCTGGCTCGATCGCGCGGACCTCGGCGAGCACCGGGAGGCCGTCGACGGTCTCCTCGAACTCCACCTCCTCGAGCTCCTGCCCGCTCAGATCTGGATCGCTCATCGAGCAGGACATGGTGACACCGGTCACGGTCATGTTCAAAGCAACTTCTCGTAGACCCGGTAGGTGCGGACGATCTTGCCGCCCATTCCCTCCATGGCCCGGTTCATCGATGTGTTCGATTCGAGGATCCAGCCGGTCTCACCGGCTTTCTGAGGGGTGCGCGCGGCCGAGTCGTAGTGGAGCTCGTAGAACTTGGCCGCGATCCCGGTGTGCTGCCACTCGCGCTTGACGCCGAGCGCGAACACCCGGACGCGGTCGATCTTGCGCCGGTACCACAGGGCCTTGGCCCACCCAAACGGGAAGAGGCGGCCGTTCAGGTGGATCAGCACCTCGTTGTAGTCGGGCAGGCTGAGGGCGGCGCCGACCGTCTCCCCGTCCTTCTCGGCGACGAACGCCCAGTTCTCGTCGAGGATCGGCTTCAGGTCCTTGGCGTAGTGACGGACCTCCTCCTCGTTCAGCGGCACAAAGCCCCAATTGCGCTCCCAGGCCGCGTTGTAGACCTCGAGGAACCGGCCGATCTCGGCCTCCATGTCCTTCTTGCGCATCGGCCGGACCACGATCCCATGCTTGGACTCGACCTCGGCGGCGACCTGCCAGATCGCCGGGTGGACCTTGTCGCGGTCGTCGACGAACAGGTCCCACATGTACAGGTCCATCGCCTTGCCCAGGCCGTAGCCCTCGAGCAGCCCCGGGTAATAGGGGTGGTGCCAGTTGGTTAGGATCGTCGGCAGCCGGTCGTGGCCGTCGATCAGAACGCCGCACTCGTCGTTGGTGGTGAAGTCCATCGGCCCCACCATGCGATCGCGATCGCGCTCGCGCAGCCACGCCTCCGCGGCCGATAACAGTGCGGTCGCCGCCCCGGGATCGTCCTCACACTCGAAGAACCCGAACATCCCCCAGTCGTGCTTCTGGAACTCGTTGAAGTGCCGGTCGACATGGGCGGTGATCCGACCGACCGCGCGCCCGTCGCGCCACGCCAGGAAGTACTCAGCCTCGGCGTGCCCGAAGAACGGGTTGCGCTGGCGGTCGAAGAACCGCTTGCGCTCGAACAGCAGCGGAGGGACCCAGTAGCGCTCGTTACGATATAGGCGCCACGGCAGCTTGATGAACGTATTCAGGTCGCGGTTGTCTGCGACGGGACGTACCTCGAGCGCCATTTCGGCCGGGAAAGCTACATGCCGACATCGATCGACGTATTCGAAAAGGCGCGCGCGCACGAGCGCCTCGAGCAGCTCAAGGTCGCGCGCGAGCTGGACGCCCTGCCCTACTTCCGGATCCTCGAGGGGCCGACGCTGCCCGTCGTGGAGATGGAGGGCAAGGCGCGGATCATGCTCGGGTCGAACAACTACCTTGGGCTGACCGGCGACGAGCGGGTCCAGCAGGGCGCGCTCGATGCGCTGAACCGGTACGGGACCGGCCTGACCGGATCACGGTTCCTGAACGGCACGACCGAACTGCACCTCGAGCTCGAGCGCGAGCTGGCGGAGTGGTTCGAGGCGGAGGCCGCGCTCGTCTTCACGACCGGCCATCAGGCCAATCTCGGGGCGCTGGGGACCATCCTCGGACCCGGCGACACCGTCGTGGCCGACTCCGGCGACCACGCCTCGATCCTCGACGGATGCATCCTGTCGCGAGCCAAGCTCCGGCCGTTCCGGCACAACCGCCTCGACCGGCTCGAGCGCACTCTCGAGAAAGCGTCGGCCGACGGCGGCGGCGTCCTCGTCGTGGTCGACGGCGTCTTCTCGATGGAGGGCGACGTCGCACCGCTGCCGGAGATCGCCGACCTCTGCTCGCGGTTCGGCGCCCGGCTGATGGTCGACGAGGCGCATGCGCTGGGCGTGCTCGGCGCTCGTGGCGCGGGGACCTGCGAGGCGCTCGGCGTCGAGGACCGGGTCGACCTCCGGATGGCCACGTTCTCCAAATCGCTGGCCTCGTGCGGCGGCGTGATCGCAGGTCCCTCCGACGTGATCGAGTTCCTGCGGATCCAGTCCCGCCCGTTCATGTTCACGGCCTCCTCGGTCCCGGCCGCGATCGGCGCCGCCCTGGCGGCGGTCCAGATCTGCCGCTCGGATGACGGGCCACCTCTGTTCGCGAAGGTGCTCGACAACGCGCGCTACCTCCAGGACGGGCTGCACCGGCTGGGGTTCCAGGTGGTCGAGCCGAGCCGCCCCGCCGGGACGCGGGAGATGGTCACACCGGTCGTGCCCGTGGTGGTGGGTGATGACTGGAAGGCTGTGTTCCTGTGGAAGGCGCTGTACGAGGCCGGGGTGTACGTCAACGTGGCGATCCACCCGGCGGTGCCGCCGGCGGGCGCGCTGCTGCGTACGAGCGTGATGGCGACCCACGATCACGCGACACTCGACCGTGCGCTCGAGGTCTTCGCGGAAACGAAGCAGGCGTTCGAGGCCGAACACGGGCCGCTCCCAGGCCCTGCCTGATCGGCCCAATCAGCTCCCGCGGCTTGTCCACTCCTGCACAAGCCCGACGCACCACGAAAAAGCCGCTCGTAGCACATCCTCCGGACGTTGTGACCTTGCTGTTATCAGAGTGAGGACGATAGGTTGCTGAGGCGAGTGGCGCCGAGGATTTCGCGGGGTGAAGGCGAAATCGACGCGGCTCCAGGAGCCAGTACCAGCAGGGAAAAAGCAAGAGCAGGCCCGTTGTAGCGACCCCCCAGCGATCGCTACGACGAACGGTGGCAATACGTCCGCTGCGGGCGGACCTTATCGCAGGGAGAGAGTAGCTCTATGACGCAAATGCCAGGGATGACGCCTGAGCCGCAACGACTCCGGGCTCTGGAGCGGGCCAACGAGGTGCGACTCGCACGCGCGGATCTCAAGCGGCGGATCGCCGAGGGAGAACTGTCCGCCGCCGAGGTCATCCTCGCCTGCCCATGGCAGGCCTACAGCTGGTCGGTTGGCGAGCTGCTGATGAGTCAGCGGCGCTGGGGGAACACGAGATGCCGGAAGTTCCTCTACCGCAACCAGATCAGCGAGCTGAAGCCCATCGGCAAGCTCACCGAGCGCCAGCGTCGGATGCTGGCCGCTCAACTGCATTCGTGCGACTCCGTCGCACATTCGTGCGACTCCGTCGCCGAACAGCCGGTCCCGGCGCCCACACCGGCGCTCGAGCTGGCGATGGCGTGATTGTGGTCGGCGTCCCGCGCCGCTGATCACACCTGCCGGCCCCGCAACACCTCCGGGTTGCGGGGCCGGCACACCCCCTGGGCGGGCTGGGGATCTCTTCAGATCTGGATTCCGACCGGCACCGGGCTGGTCCCGGCGAAGAAGAAGAACCAGATCACGAACGCTGCGATCGTGAGGCCGGCGCTCACCACGAGCACGCTCTCCAGCACGACGTGCCCAGGATCCGCGCGCCCGCGGGCTATGCAGTTGCCCCGGTACACGTTGCTGAGCTTTCCGAGCAGCGATGCCACGAACGCGATCGTCACCACGACCCCGGCAAACGCGGTTGCGATCGCGGCACCGAGCGAAGCAGTCGCCCCCTGCACCTGGGATCCGATCCACAGCCACAGCAGGGGGGTGCCCACCCACAGCACGAGGCTGCCGATGAACATGATGAGAACGACCAGGACCGCGCCCGCACCGGTCCTGAGCAGCTGGCGAGCCCCGCGCACGGGGCTCAGGTTAGAGAGAGGTAGGTCCGGGCCGCGGCGCCTGGCCGCGACCCCTGGCTAACGGACAGCCGGAGGAGAGTTTGACTTGCCACCAGCCCATCAGCATGCCGATGAGACCGAGCTTCGGCCGCACCATCCACACGCCGCACCCCGGCTCGCCCAGATCCTGTCGGGAGATCCGGGTGAAGCGATACGCACCCGGGTCGAGCAGCATCCGCTCGAGCGCAAGGCGGTTTGCGGCTTGGGCGTCGGCCAGCTGGCTGATGGCCACCCGCGCGAGCCGCAGCCGTTCGGCGAGCTCGTCGCGGACGCGCTCGAGCTCTCCCAGGTCGAGCAGTCGGGGCTCCCCTCGCACCTCGCTCACGGGGGCCGACCCCCGCATCTGGAAGGTGGTCACGAAGGCGTCGGCAAGCTCGCGCTCGAGACGGTCGATCTGACGACGCAGCGACCGCCGGGCCGCGCGTTGGCCGTCTTCGGTGACGGCCTGTCCGGGATGACAGACCTCCGCAGGGCTGACAACTTGCTCGAGCGGCTCCATGACTCCTCCCTTTGAGGGGACGGCTCAGCTTAGCACCGGTTTACCCGCCGGTAAGCCAACCGGAACCGGCGGTCCATGATGCGATTCGCCCCGCGCCGCGGGCTCAGCGGGTGGTCAGGATCTCGAGGCATATCCACATCGCCTCCTCCACGTGGATCGCCGGAACCCCCTCGACGCCGACCGAGAACAGGGCCATCCGCTGGGTTCGCCCCGTGACCTCGTGCCCGGGCGCCACATCACCGAAGAGCAGCGCATGGACGGCCTGGGCGTCCGCCACCACCAACCGTCCCGCCAGCAGGGCGCCCGCGTGCTCGCCGGTACCGAGCCGCTCGCCGGCCACGCTGGTGCGAATGCCCAGACCGGCCGCGTCGACGAGGGCAGCATCGAGTGCCCACACCGGCACGCCGGTCTCGACGAGCGCGATCAGGAGCGCATCGCGCACCACGTCCCGCGAGCGGAATTCGCCGTGCAGAAGACGCATCACCGCCGCTTTCTCGCTCGGGACTCGGTCGGAATCGGGATCGAGCCCGATGTGATGGAAGAACGTCCGGTAGGCATGCGGGATGGGCTGTGTGCGCATCGCGACGACGTTCGCGCCGCGGTAGCGATCCGACAGCCGGCGCAGCCGCTCGCGGACCGCGGGGGGACTGGGTCTGACGCCCGCCCGGACGGTGACCCAGTCGAGGCGCAGGTGCGGGAACTCGGAGCGCAGCTCGGTCTCCACGAAGCCGGCAGCCGGGGCCAGCTCAAGCTCGTCGCTCACGGCTTGGCGGCGAGCAGCGTCCGGACCTGGGCAGCCAGCGCGCTGGGGGCCAGCCAGTGATCCCCGATCAGCCGGGAGGCGACGACCCCGCCGCGCCGGGCCAGCTCCACCATCGGGCAGATCGAGACGTTGTACATGGCGCCGACTGCACCATCCGCGTCGTATGCCACCGGGATCGTCCAGCCATGGGAGCGCACCAGCTTCTCGGCATCACCGTGACTGGTGTTGACCGCGACGGCGGCGAACGCGACCGCGCGCGATGAGAACTGATGGGACACGGTCTGGATCGTGTCGATCTGGCGCTTGCAATCGCTCGAGCCGGTGGCGAACAGCCCGAGCACGATGGGGGTCCGGCCACACACGTTGAGCGCCCGCGGGTTCGGATGCGCCGGGTCACACCGCGGATTGAGGTTGGCGTCCCCGTTCAGGTCGGAGGTGGCCAGGGGAGCGACGAAGTAGTGCAGCTTCCTGCCCGGCGCGATCCCCGCGGACTGGATTCCCCGCGTCGTGAACATGTAGACCGAGAACCCGATCAGCAGCACCAGCCCGAAGATCCCAATCGCCCACCGGTAGGGCCGGGGATCGAATGCGGGCTCGGGCTTTGCGGGCCCGGCGAGGCCGGGGGATTCAGGCTCGTCCGCCTGACGCGGTGCAGCGGCGGCCTCAGCCGCGGCCCGATCAGGGTCGAGCCGGTACGGCTCCGGCGGCTCGTTCGCCTCTGGCGGCTGCTCGCTCACGCCACCCGCGCGCGGCGGCGTGGGCGCGGGCTCGACATCGCCAAGCGCCGCGGCAGACCGCGCGCGCCGGCCAGGAGATCCTTGCGCTCGGACAACGCGAGCACGGCCGGCAGCACGAGGAGCACGCCGCCGAGCGATACCGACAGGTCGACGAGCGTGACGAAGCCGAAGTCGCGGAGCATCGTGATGTTCGAGAACACGAGGACGCCAAACCCGGCGATCGCGGTGATCCCGGAGGCGAGCACGGCGAGCCCGGTGGAGCGGTAGGTTCGCGACAGGGCGCTCTGGAGGTCGTAGCCGGCGGCGCGCTCCTGGCGGAACCGCTCGGACAACAGCACGCTGAACTCGGTCGAGATCGCGATGACCAGCGCGCCGAGCGTGGCCGACATCGGGTTGAGCGGGATGCCGATCAGGAACAGGATCAGCGCCGACCAGCCGGTGGCGAGCGCGATTGGGATCAGCGGCACGAGCGCCCGGCCCGGTCGCCGGAAGATCGCCAGGAGCACCAGCCCTACCGCGACCAGTCCGGCCAGCAGCGTCAGCAGGCGGCGACTCGACGAGGACAGGGACGCGTTGGCCTCGGCGGCAATTACCGGGAGCCCGGCGAGCTGCGCGCTCACGCCCGCGGGCGGATGCAATCGCGAGCGCATGTAGTCGATCACCTGCTGCTGTTCGGAGAGCGGCATCAGGTGGATCCCGAAGGCCAGCGTCGCCTCCTTGTGGTCGGGCGTGATCACCGCCTGCGAGAAATAGCTCGGCACCGCCGAGAGGAGGCTGTTGATCGCGCTCGCAGTGAGCGACGAGGCGGACGGCTGCGAGCTCGAGCCCGCCGAGAACAGGTCGGGAAGGGAGAGCGCCGGGCAGAGCTTGATGTGGGCGCAGCCCTTGGTCTCGACGTAGCCGTAGTGGCCGAGCAGCCCCTGCTCGTACCTGATCATCCAGGCGACTGTCTGCGGGGTGGCAACGTTGGCGGCGTGCACGGTGACGTCGATCTCGCCGGAGACGCCGGTGACGTTCTCGAGCGTGTGCAGGTCGCGGAGCGCGGGCATCGTCGTCGGCACGAGCTTGGTGACATCCGACTGGACCGACATCTGCGTATCCGCGATCCAGCCGAGCACCGCCAGCACAGCCCCGACCGCGAGCACACGGCCAGGATGGGCGACCGCCATCGTGAGCGGGCGCGCGCCGCCGAGCCGTGGGCGGGGGCCGGACAGGCGAGGCCTCGGGACGCGGCGCAGCGCTCGGGCCGGCGCCGCCAGCAGCGAACCGGCGTGACGGAGGATGTCCGCAGCGCCCCGGTATGCGGCGCCGACGAACCCGCCGTCGCTGTCGAACAGGATCATCGCGGCCGACCCCGCGCTCAGCGCGCACACGAACGCCACCGCGATCCCGACCACGAGGAGCAGCCCGAAGCCGCGGACCATCGGCACCGGCGAGAGGAGCAGTACGAGGAACCCGACTGCGGTGGCCAGCGCAGCGACCCCGATCGTGGGGGCGCCCACCGCGGCGGCGCGGACCACAGCCTCGCTGGCGCTGCGCGGACGAGCCGCCGGCAGGCCGCCAGGGTCATCGGGGGCGCGGCGCAGCTCATCGGCGCGGGACTGGAACTGGATTGCGTAGTCGACGGCCAAGCCGATCAGGATCGGCAGCACGGCGATCGAGGCCATCGTCAGCGTCCCGCCGAACAGCCACAGCAGGCCGAACGTGATGCCCGCGGCGGCGAGTGCGATCGCCAGCGGCAGCAGGCGCGGCCGGCTGCGGAAGACCAAGAGCAGCGTCAGCGCCATCACGATCAGCGCGGCGATCAGCAGGACGACGATGGAGCCCGTGATCTGTGAGGCGAGGTCGTTGACGACGACGGGCGCGCCCGTGACCGTATAGGTGGCGCCGTAGGCGGAGCGGAACCGCGGCATCTGCACGGCCTGGCGAATCCAAGAGATCGCCTGCGACTGCTGGGAGTCACTGAGCGACGACTTCAGGCGGACTTGGATCAGAGCCGAGTTCTTCGTTGGGAACAGATACGCGAACCGCGCCTTGGGCTGGTTCACGCCGCGGGTCTGGTCGAACACGATCTCCGGGATGAACTGCGGATCGTCGATGCTCGGCGTGCCCTCGATCCCCGACTCCAGGTACATCTGCTCGAGCGACTGCTCGGCTTGCTGCTGCGCGGCTTGGCCGGTGTCCTTGGCGGCGGTCAGCGCCTGCTTCTTGGACAGGTGCTTGCTGATCGCGGACGCGTACGCCTGCTGCTCCACCTGCTGGACGTTGGCCTGAACGTTGTTCAGCAGCGTCCGGATCTGCTGCATGACCGACGAGACCGCCCGGTTGAGGAAGGTGCCGGGGCCGTAGACGACCTCGACGGGCTTGTGCCTCATGAGCTTGCCGCAGGGGCTGCTCTCGCCCCCGTAGGGCTTCGAACCGGCCGCCGCGGGGACGAACGACTTGAGCGTCGAGCTGGCCACCACGGTCTGCCCGGCGAGGCACGCCTCGAGCTGGGTGATCGTCGCCAGGTCCTTGGTCTCGACCAGGTTCGTCAGCTTCTCGCGGACGAGGATGATCACCGCATCGTCGCCGAAGTGGACGTGGTCGTCCTGGGTTGCCCGGTAGCTCGAGGAGCCCTTCGAGACGAACGTGTCGGTGCCGGCGGAGGGTTTCAGCCCGAGCGCGAGCACGCCACCGCCGATCGCCGCCAGCAGCACGATCGCGAGTGTCAGCACGGGCCGCCGAGCGGCAACTCGCGCCAGCCCCTCGAACCTCACCTTCATCCTGATGAGGCTATCGGTGGGTCAGGCCATTTGCGCAGGTGACGCCGCGCGGCCAGGTCCGCTAGTCCATCGTCAGCGGGCCCTGCGACTCGCCCGCCAGGAACTGCCGGATGAACGGATTGTCCGAGTTCAGCATGTCCTCGGCGGGACCCGCCTCGACGATCCGGCCCTTCCACAGCACGTTGATGTAGTCGGCCACACGGCGCGCGCTCATGATGTCGTGGGTGATGACCGCGAAGGTCGGAAGGTGCTCCTTCTCCTTCTCCTTCGCGTCCTCCATCATGTCGCGGTGGATCTCGAGGATCAGCTCGCCGAGCAGCGCCGTGCGGACCGGATCGAGACCCGAGTCCGGCTCGTCGAACAGGACGATGTCCGGCTCGAGCACGAGGGCGCGAGCAAACCCAGCGCGCTTGCGCATTCCGCCTGAGAGCTCGTTCGGCATCTTCGTGCGAGCCTCGCCGAGGCCAACCTCGTTCAGCCGGCGCATGACGATGTCCTCGACCTCGTCCTCGCCCTTCTCGGTGTGCTGGCGCAGCGGGAAGGCGACGTTGTCGTAGAGGTTCATCGAACCGAACAGCGCACCGTCCTGGAACAGCAGCCCGAACTTCTTGCGCATCTCGAACAGGTCATCGTCGGGCATGTTCGGCACGGACTCACCGTGGACGAGGATGTCTCCTTGGTCCGGGTACAACAGCCCGACCATGTGCTTGATGCACACGGACTTGCCGGTTCCCGACGGGCCCAGGATCATCGAGACCATGCCCTCGGGCAGGCCCATGTTCAGGCCGCGCAGGATCCGCGCGCGGCCGAACGCCTTGTAGGTGTCGATGAACTCGACGGCGTCGGGACGGCCTGAGGGATAGACCTTGTACGTGTGCCAGCGGTACTCCTCCTCGGAGGCGCCCTCCGGAGGCGAGGGCCGCGGGGGTTGCTCGTCGACGACCGAGACGCGGGACTCGGAGCGCTCCCCCTCTTCCTCGGAGCCGCGGTCATCGTCGCCGCGGTCGTCGTCGTCGCGATGGCCGCCGTCGTCGTCGCCACTTGATGCGCTCTCCCACGGTGGCCGCAGGCCGCTCGGGCCCGAGCCCTCCTGACCGTCGGCGGGAGCAGGCGACGTCTCAGGGCTGCGCGCCTGTGACTGCTGGTCGAGCGTTGGCTCTTCGGACTCGCCGGAGTGGCGGCCCTCGTCCTCGGTATCAGGGAACGGGCTCATTTTCAGCCTCCAATAGGTGCCCTCGGATTGGCGCCCCAGAAGAGCTGCGTTCCGAGCATTCCGATGAGATGTACAGCCACGATGTTGACAACCATCGACTTGGCCGTGGCCGTGCCGACGCCCACGGGACCGCCGCTCGCGTTGTAGCCGTAGTAGCAGCCCACGAGCACGATCACGGTGGCCATCGACATGGCTTTGATCAAGCTATATAAGAGATCTGGCGGGTTCTGGAACTGCCAGAAGATCAGGAAGAATCCTCCCGAGGACACATCGCCGATCTGCTGCACCACGACGATGTAGCTGGCCAGGAAGCCGGCGCCGATCGAGCACAGGTACACGAACGGCAGCACCATCCACGCCGCGAGCAGGCGCGTCGCGCACAGGAACGTCATCCCGCTGATGCCCATCACCTCGAGTGCGTCGATCTCGTCGGAGATCCGCATCGATCCGAGCTCGGCGACGATCCCGGTACCGATCTTGGCCGACATCATGTAACCGAACGCGTACGGCACGAGCTCGCGCAGGTCGCACCACGCCGAGAACACACCCGCGTACGCGGGCACGCCGTTGGCGCGGTCGAAGTAGGCCCCCTCGACCCCGCATTCGAGCCCGGTGATGAACACGAGGCCCCAGATCACCAACGTCGAGGAGATGATCAGGATCCCGGACTGCCGCAGCGCCTCGCCGAAGAACTTGAGGACCTTCAGCCGGAAGACCTCGCCGACGATCTTCGAGCTGAACTTGACCAGATCGCCGAACGACTCGATCCAGCCCCGCGGTGTGGCGAGCAACCCCTCCATCAGCTCACTTCGCGATCGAGGTGATTTCCGGGTGGGTGGCGAGCAGCGTCTGGGTGAACGCGTAGTTGAACGCGAACACGCCGAGGAAGGCGATCACGACCGCCTGGTTGACCGCGCGCCCCACCCCCTCCGCCCCGCCGGACGCAGTCATCCCCTTGTAACAGCAGACGATCGCGATGATCGCGCCGAACATGGTGGTCTTGACCACCGAACCCCACAGATCCGTGGTGTCGGCATTGTTGAAGAACGTAGCCCAGAACGGCCCGAGCGGCGCGTTGTTGACGAGCGTCGCCAGGATGCCGCCGAAGATGCCGAAGATCAGCGCGTAGATGTCGAACAGGCCGGTGACCAGCATCAGCGCCAAGAAGCGGGGCACGACCAGGTTCTTGACCGGATCGACGCCGAGCACTTGCAGGGCGTCGAGCTCCTCGCGGATCTTGCGGGCGCCGAGGTCGGCGGTGATCGCGGTGCCGGCCACGCCGGCGAGCACGATCGCGTCGACGAACGGGGCGAACTCCCGCACCGAGGCGAGCACGAAGAAGCCGCCCAGGCGGTCCAGCGCGCCGAACAGCACCAGGAAGTTCGCGGCCTGCAGGCCCGGCGCCTCGTAGCCGAACGCGATCGTCGAGATCAGCAGCGGGAACCAGCAGAGCCGCATCGCGAACAGGAACTGGCCGACGAACTCCGGACCGTACGGGTACGGGGGCCGAACCGCCGAGACGAGCGTCTTGCCCGTCAGGATGATCATGTCGCCGACCTCTTGCAGGAAGGATCGGGTCGGCGAGAAGGTTCGGTCGGCGACAGCTCTGAGCAAAGTTGGTGATC
>DASXOS010000082.1:0-14199 GCA_036494115.1 Solirubrobacteraceae bacterium
CGAAAGGGCTACCGGCTCAAGGTCATCATGCCGGAGAACGTCACCCCCGAGCGGACCCAGCTGCTCGAGATGTACGGCGCCGAGATCGTCTACTCCGAGGGCTCGAAGGGGTCAACGGGGCGGTGGAGATGGCGCTCGACATGGCCGAGAAGGACGCCTCCTATTACATGCCCTATCAGTACGGCAACCAGGCCAATCCCGGCGCGCACTACAACGGCACCGCGCTCGAGATCCTCGAGGAGCTCGACGAGGTGTCGGCATTCGTGGCCGGCCTGGGCACCGGCGGGACGCTGATGGGCAACGGTCGCCGGCTCAAAGAGGAGCTCGGCGACGAGGTCAAGATTGTGGCTGCCGAGCCGATGCAGGGCGAGCCCGTCCAGGGGCTGCGCTCGCTCGAGGACGGGTTCATACCACCGATCATCGATCTCTCCGTCCTCGACCGGAAGATCTTCGTCACCAACACCGACGCGATCATGTTCACGCGGAAGCTGCTGGACGAGGAGCGGTTGTTCGCAGGGGTCTCATCGGGCGCGATCGCTCGCGTCGCGGTCCGCATCGCGGGCGAGCTCGACGAGGGCAACGTGGTCTTCATCGTCGCCGACGACGGATGGAAGTACCTGTCGTCGGGGATCTACACCCGGCCGGTCGAGGAGATCGAGAACCTGGACGCCACCGTCTGGTGGTGAGTTCAGAGGACCTGGCCTCGGCGTCGCGGCGAGGCTTGCTCCGCGCCACCGGCGCGGCAGCGGTGGCGGGCGCAGCGGGGCTGATCGCCGCCTGCGGCTCGACCTCGCACTCGAGCTCGCAGACGACCGTGGCTGCCCCCGGCAACGCGGACGCGGACGCGCTCAACCACGCGCTCGACCTCAAGCACTACATGATCGCCGCCTACACCGCGGCCACGCCGTACCTGGGCGGACGCGCCCACGCCGCGGGCAAGAAGTTCCTCGCCGAGGAGCTCTCGCATGCCTCGGCGCTGATCAGCCTGATCCAGAAGGCCGGCGGGACCCCGAACCCCCCGCAAGCGTCCTATCAGCTGGGCCACCCGCGCTCGCGCAAGGCGATCCTGCGCCTGCTCGACAGCGCCGAGGACAAGATGATCGCGACGTTCATCGACACGGTCCCGGCGGTAACGCTGCCGTCGGCCCGGACCACGCTCGCCTCGATCGTGGCCAACGATGCTCAGCACGTCTCGGTGCTGCGCCTGAGCCTGCACGAGGAGCCGATTCCGGCGCCGTTCGTGACCGGCCGCGAATAGGACAGCGATGAGGCTCGCCCCGTCGACCCGCCGAGAGCTCCTCTGGCACGGCCTCGCGATCGCCGCCGGTTCCGCGAGCGGAGCAATCGCGGCACCCGGTGTCGCTCGCGCCGACTCCACCACCACGACCGGCGCCACGGGGACGACCACCACCGGCGAGTCCGTCGCTCAGAGCGACGCCGAGGTGCTGTTGCCGGTCGTCGGCACGGAGATGCTGGGCGCCTTCGTCTACCAGCAGGTGCTCGACGCCGGCGTGTTCACACCCCACATCCAGCGCGCCACCGAGACGATCCTCAACCAGGAGCAGGCCCACATCACGAAGCTGAGCGCGGAGCTGGTTCGGCTCGGCGGGACTCCGCCCACGCCGTTCTCCAAGGTCAGCGACGCCGACGAGGTGCTGATCGCCCACCACTTCCCAGGTGGGCTCGGACCGCTGCGCAACCAGCACGACTGCATCATCCTGCTGGCGCGGATCGAGTGGCTGCTCGAGGGCGCGCACCTGAAGGCGATCTCCAAGCTTCAGACGCCGCGGCTGCTCGAGCTGAGCACCCAGGTGGTGGCGAACGAGGCCCAGCACGGCACGGTGCTGAGCGAGCTGCTGCATCCCGGGGACGTCGACAAGGCCGTCCCCGGCCCGTTCGTGCGCGGCACGGGCTGAGCGCGGGATCTATTCGAAGGGGAGTTTCTCAGTGGCTGATGTGCCGCAGTCGCGGTGGCCCCGCCAACCGGAAGGACCGCGCGTCACGGTTAGGCCGAAACGAGCGGAGCCGTGGCTCCTGCACCGTGCTGCGAAAGGCCTGATCGGCAACGACCAGCCGCGTCATCGCCCTGAGCATGATCGCGTCGGCGACGGCACGCTCGTCGACCACGTAGAGAGACTCCCGTACTACCTGTTTGAGTACTCTGGATCGGGTTTCCACACCGGCTTGATCGGCGGCGTCCGGACGGCCGCTGAGCGCTCACCGGGCCGACTAGAACATGTGTTGACGCTGGTAGGCTCGGCCCACGATGCGGCTCCCGCAGAAGCTCTACGACGAGATGGTGGCGCACGCGCTCGAGGACGCGCCCAACGAGTGCTGCGGGATGATCGCCTCCCGCGACGG
Source organism: Solirubrobacteraceae bacterium (assembly GCA_036494115.1). Taxonomy (GTDB): domain Bacteria; phylum Actinomycetota; class Thermoleophilia; order Solirubrobacterales; family Solirubrobacteraceae; genus Palsa-465. The sequence continues at coordinate 2,362 of DASXOS010000082.1, forward strand.
CGAGGCCGTCAGCGTGTACCGGGCGACAAATGCCCTGCATAGCCCGTACGCCTACGAGATCGGGAGCGAGGACCTCTACCGGATCCAGATGGAGATCGACGACGCCGGCCTCGAGGTCGGTGCGATCTACCACTCGCACACCCGGAGCGATCCATATCCGTCGCAGACCGACATCAACCTCGCGTTCTATCCCGATGCGCTGTATGTGATCGTCGGGGTGGCAGGCGAGGAGCCACAGGTGCGGACGTTCACGATCCGGGACGGGCAGGTTGCGGAGGCCGATCTGGTCGTCGGCTGATGGCGAGTCCCGACGAGCCGCTCGTCTGTCCGAACTGCGGCACCCCGTATCCCGCCAGCGAGCGCTTCTGCGCGTCGTGCCGGATGCCGCTGATCCACGACCCGCACCTGCCCGTGATGGGTCAGGTCGACGAGCGGCACGAGCGGGCGCGGAAGATCAAGCCACAGCTCGCCGAGGGCCGCCTTGTGCGGGTGGCGGGCGCGCGCAACCAGGCTGAGGGGGAGTTCATCCAGGGCCTGCTGCTCGAGGAGGGGGTCCCCAGCATGCTGCGCCGCAGCGCGGGCTTCGACGTGCCTGACTTCCTCGCCGCGGGCCCGCGGGACGTGCTCGTGCCGGAATCGGGCGTGGCCGCCGCTCGCGAGGTCCTGCTGGAGGCCGAGTTGGTCGGCGAGCAGCAGACGGGACCACCGGTGGCGCCGCTGCGTCTGCTCGCGGCGCTGCTCGTCGCGCTCGCGATCGGGGCCCTGATCGTGTGGGTCGTCACCGAGGCCGCGCACTGAGCGTCGTCGGCGAGCGCCTGCGGGCGCAGCTGCTCAGTGGCCCGCCCGCCCCGGATCCGGTGGCGGTGGCGGAGCGTCTGCTCGCGGTGCAGGGTCAGGATGGCCGCGGGGTCAGGCTCGCGGTCCGAGCCCGCGCCGCGGAGATCACGGTCACCGACGTCAACCGTGCGCTGACCGAGGACCGCAGCCTGCTGATCACGTGGCTGAACCGGGGGACCCTGCACCTGGTGCGTAGCGAGGACTACCCGTGGCTCCATGCGCTGACCACGCCGCCGCTCCACACGCCGGTGCGCGCCCGCCTGCGCCAGCTCGGCGTCGACGCGGCCGTCGCCGACCGCGGGGTCGCCGTGATCGAGCAAGCGCTCGCCGACGAGGGGCCGCTGACGCGAGCGGAGCTGAAAGACCGGCTCGAGCGCCGCCGTATCCCCACCGTCGGCCAGGCCCTGGTCCATGTGCTCTGCCTGGCGACGCTGCAGGGCGTCAGCGTGCGCGGTCCCGTTCACGGCAAGCAGCACGCGTACACGCTCGTCCGCGACTGGCTCGGGCCGGAGCCGCATGTCGAGCGCGACGACGCGCTCGGAGAGCTCGTACTGCGCTACCTGGCCGGCCATGCCCCCGCGGGCGAACGCGACCTGGCGAAGTGGGCCGGGCTGCCCCTCCGGGACATCCGCCGGGGCTTCGAACGCGCGGCGCGGTCGCTGAACGAGCGCGACGACGGGCTGATCGAGCTGCGAGCGCGCGGGCGCACGCGCGCCACCGACGGCTCGGCCGAATTGCCGGCACCGCGCCTGCTCGGCGCGTTCGACCCGGTGCTGCTGGGCTGGGCCTCACGCGAGCCGATCACCGGCACCATCGATGGCGCGATCGTCGCGGGCGGAATGTTCCGGCCGTTCGGCCTGGTTGGGGGACGAGCAGTGGCGCGGTGGCGGATCGAGCAGCGACGGGTCAGGCTCGAACCCCTTGCACCGCTCGCCACGCGCGACCGCACCGCCCTGCTCAGCGACGGCGAGGACGTGGTCCGGTATCTCGAGCTGTAGCCGATGCCTGCGGCTCGGCCTGGCCGACCCAGCGAGCGAGGTGCGAGCGCCAGGCGCCCTCGGTGTGGACGAACGCCCTCCCGCGGAAGGCCTTGGCCAGGGCGGCGCGTTGACCCTGCGGATGCAGGTGCGACGCGAGCTCGACCGCGGCGCGCTCGCCCTCCTCCCGAGCCAGCAGGTCGATCACCGTCCCGCCGAGCAGCGGCGCATCCCGCAGGCCCGGCGGAAAGGTTGGGCGGCCGCCCTCACGCAGCCGGCGGGCGATCGCCGGGCGAGCATGCTCGGTCTGGCCTGAGAACCATCGGGCAGCGCCCTCGACGAGCCACGCCCAGCGCAGCTCGAGCATCGTCCGCCGCAAACGCCAGGCTCGTGACAGCTCGGCGTTGTTGGCGGTGATCACGCGCCGGGCGTAGAGCGCCGCCGCTGCGAGCTCGAGCATTTCGCGCGAGCCGGGGACGTTCGAGGCCCGTGCCTCGAGCGCACCGGGCGCCAGGACATGAAGTTCCTGGGCTCCGGCCCAGCCGGCCACGTAGCGACGCGCAGCCGGAGCCGTGGCCAGCCACGCGAGCGGGAGCACCGGGTTCGCCATCGTCAGTGACAGCGTGCTGCGATGCACCACCAACGTGAGCTCGCCGGCGGGGTCCGGAAAGTGGTTCGACAGCCGGTCGCGCGTGCGCTCCAGCGAGTACAGGACCCGCTCGACGTCGTGCGTGTCAGCCGAGTCGTGCCGGGCGCGGAACGAGCGTGACTCCGACTCGATCCAGGCCATGTGCGGCAGGAAACGGGCGGCCCGTCACGGGCCGCCCGGAACCACTCAGACCAGGACCGGCTGGCGATCGGAGGCGATCGCCGCGATCTCCTCGGAGGCCCGGTCGAACTCCTCGTCGGAGAGCACCGGCGTCCCCTCGAACGGGAGATCGCGGGTCAGCTCCAGCCACGACCGGCATCCGCCGTATTCCTCGCGGACCTTGACGGTCACGGGACGGGGGATCCGGTAGGTGCGCAGCAGGATCACGTGGAGCGGATGGCGCCGCTTCCAGGCGAGCCGCTTCTCGGCGTAGTCGGGTGTCCACACGTAGAACGGGGACAGCGCGTCGATTGCGCGGCGATCGGTGATCGTGAAGTGAGCGGCCACCTCGGCCCATGCCCGGATGCGGACACGGTCGGGCTGGCTGAGCTCCACACCGCGGTGCAGGGCTGCCGGAGAGGGTTCTCCGTCACTCCAGACACCCTCCTCGAGCGCGCGGGTCAGCTCAGGCTGATGCGAGGCGCGGACGAGGTCGGTGCGCTGATGGTCGAACGTTGGATAGAGGAAGAAGCGGTCGTAATCGAGCTTGAAGTGCTTGCCGGGCTCACGGATCCCTCCCTTGCGGAGGGTCAGGAGCTGCTCGCCTTCGGCAAGAGCCCGCACGGTCACGGCCCATTCTTTAAAAGCAATCGGCATTTATCAGTGGGAGGGGAGTCGTTTACGCGGTCAATACCCGTGCGCAAGACAGACGCGCTAGCGGGGACGAATCATTCTAGGGAAAAATTACCGAAATCCCAAATGTTCCTGCTAATTACCGGTTTTTAGAAAGCTACAGCACTATAGCTTCGTTCCCGAGGCCCCCTCCAGGACCTCGATGAGGGCCGCGAAATCCGCCTCCCCGTATCCCATGCCGGCGGCTGCGCCGAGGATCTCCCGTGTGACCGCCGCCGCGGGGAACGGGGCGCCGGCGGCCTGCCCCTCCTCGAGGCACAGCCGGACGTCCTTGAGCATGTGATCGAGCTTGAACAGGGTCGAGTAATCGTGCGTGCGCATCGGCTTCGCCTTGAGCCCGTGCATCGCCGAGCCGCCCGACCCGGCCGCCATCACCTCGGTCAGCGCGTCGAGGTCGACGCCCGTCTTGGCCCCGACGATCAGGGCCTGCCCCAGGACGCTGGCGTTGGCGGCGGCGACCGCGTTGTTGATCAGCTTGACCATCTGCCCCTGTCCGAGCGCGCCGCAGTAGACGATCAGCTCGCCCATCGCCTCGAGCAGCGGCCGGGCGCGAGCGAAATCCTGCTCGGACCCGCCCGCCATGATCGTGAGCGTCCCGTCCTGGGCCTTGGGCGAGGAGCCCGTCACCGGCGCGTCGACCATCCCCAGCTGGTGTGCGGCGAGGCGTTCGGCGATCGCCAAAGTCGCGGTTCGGCCGATCGTCGAGCAGTCGACGCACAGCGTTCCCGGGCGTGCCCCGGCAGCGACCCCACGCTCGCCGAGCAGGACCTCCTCGACCTGGGGGCCGTCAACCACCATCGTGATCACGATTTCGCTGTTGGCGGCCGCCTCGCCGGGGGTCTCCGCCTGTTGCGCGCGATGACGCTCGCAGAACTCCTGGGCCCGTGACGCGGTTCGGTTCCATACCGTCAGCTCGTGCCCGGCGCGGACCAGGTTCGCGGCCATCCGCGAGCCCATGATGCCGAGACCCAGAAACGCGACCCGCATATCCCGGCTCATGATGACGGTTTCCCGTGGCCGCCTCCGCCCGGGGTCTCGATCCGCAGGCGCTGGCCGCGCTCCAGGCGGCCGATCGCCTTCGGCGGCAGCTCCTCGCCGTCAAGCAGGTTGCGGCCGGGTCGGCCGGGATCGCCGCCGTCGGCTCCCGGCGGGGCGTTGCGCCGGCGCTCGGTGATCAGCGAGTAGTCGAGCGGCTCGAGGGCCTCGAACTCGCGGATCACGCCATCACCACCGTGGTGGGACCCCGCGCCACCGGAGTCTCGGCGCAGTGCGTACTCGACCATCCGCAGCGGGAACTCGAGCTCGAGCGCCTCGATCGGGGTGTTGAGCGTGTTGCTCATCGCCACGTGTACGCCGCTCGGGCCGTCGGCGTCCGGGCATGCGCCCTGGCCGCCGCCGATCGTCTCGTAGTACACGACCTCGTCGCTGCCGAGCGTGACGTTGTTCATCGTGCCCTGTCCGAGCGCGCGGCCGAACGCCCGCAACACGACATCCGCGACGCGGGACGACGTTTCGACGTTGCCGCCGACGACGGCGGCCGGCGAGCGGGCGTTCAGCAGGCAGCCCTCCGGGGCGATCACCTCGACCGGGCGATAGGCCCCCGCGCTGGGCGGGATGTCGGGGTCGGTCAGCACCCGGATCGCGAAGTAGCAGGCCGAGCGGGTGACGGCGAGCGGACAATTCAGGTTGCCCTCGTGCTGATCGGCGGTGCCGGTGAAATCGAGCTTCAGCGTGTCGCCCTCGACGGTCGCCCGAAGGGTGATCTCAAGGTCGCCCTCGCGCGCCTCGAGCACGTCCGAGGCGGTGCGCCTGCCATCGTCGAGCTCCTCCAGGCACGCGCGGGTGCGGCGCTCGGCGTAGTCGAGCACCTCGCCGAACGCCACGTTGACCGTGTCCAGTCCGACGCGCTCGACGAGCTCGAGCAGCCTGCGCGCCCCCACCCGCCCCGCCGCGAGCTGGGCGCGCAGATCCGCTCGCCGCTGGGCCGGCTGGCGCATCTTCCCGGTCAGCTCGGCGATCGCGTCGTCGTCGAGCACCCGCGGCTCGATGACCACGCCCTCGTCCTCGAGCGTGGTGCTGTCGGCCGGCATCGAGCCGGGGGTGGGGCCACCGACGTCGGCGTGGTGGGCCCGGTTGGCGGCGAACGCGATCAGCTCGTCATCGTGAAAGATGGGCGTGATCACCGTGATGTCCGGGAGGTGGGTGCCGCCCCGGTAGGGGTCGTTGAGGATCCAGATGCGGTCCGGCGCCTGCTGCTCCTCAAGCACCGCGGCGACGGCTGCCGGCATGGCGCCCAGGTGCACGGGGATGTGCTCCGCCTGCATCACCATCTCGCCGTCGGGCGCGAACAGCGCCGTGGAGGCGTCGCGGCGCTCCTTGATGTTCGCGGAGTGCGCTGAGCGGATGAGGACCGCGCCCATCTCCTCGCAGATCGCACGCAGGGCGCCGGTCAGGATCTGGAGCTCGACCGGATCCATCACCCGCGCCTCAGATGGATCGAGCCGCCCTCGTCGACCTGGCCCTGCCATCCCCCGGGCACGAGCAGCGTCGCCTCGGCCAGCTCCACGACCGCCGGCCCCTCGAGCTCGGTGCCGGGTGGCGGGGCGCCCTGCAGGACCTCGAGCTCGATCTCCTCGCCGGCGAGCGTCGCCGTCCGCCGGCCACGTCCCTCGTGCGTCTCCTCGTCCGCGCCGGCCAGCGGTACATCGATCCCCTGGAGCGTCGCGGTGACCCGGATCGTCACGAGCTCGAGCTCCTGGTCGGGATCGCTGTATCCGTAGCGGTCCTCGTGCTCGGCCTCGAAGGCCTCGCGCAGGTCCTCGATCGCCGGCTCGATCGCCCCGGGGATCGCCAGCTCGAACGCCTGGCCCCGGTAGCGGAGCTCGTAGATGGCGCGCAGCTCCTCGTTCCCGGTGTCTTCGACCTGACCGAGGGCTTCACGGGCCCGGTCGCTCAGGCCCCGCACATGGTCGGCGACGGCGTCCGCGGTGAGCGCGTCGCCGCTCAAGAACACGCTGCGCTGGACGTCGCGGCGGCGGGGGGAGACGACCAGGCCAAGCGCCGCCAGCACACCCGACGCGCGCGGGCAGACGATCTCGTCGATCCCCAGCTCGTCGGCGATCTGCGCGGCGTGGAGCGGGCCCGCCCCGCCGAACGCCAGCAGCGCGTAGCGCCGGGGGTCGATGCCGCGCTGCACGGTCACCACCCGGAGGGCCCGGACCATCTCGGCGTTGGCGACGCGGATGATTCCCTCGGCGCAGGCCTTCGTTTCGATCCCCAGCTCGGAGGCGAGCGTCTCCACCGCGCGCTCGGCGGCCTCCCGGTCGAGCTCGACCCCGCCGGCCAGGGGAGCGTCGGTCGACAGGTAGCCGAGCACCAGGTTGGCGTCGGTGACGGTCGGTTCGGTGCCGCCGCGGCCGTAGCAGGCCGGGCCCGGATCGGCGCCCGCCGAACGCGGTCCCACGCGGAGCGCGCCACCAGGATCGCGCCAGGCGATCGAGCCGCCGCCGGCGCCGACGGTGTGGACCGCGAGCATCGGCAACGCGAGTGGTCGGTCCGCGACCTCGCCGGCGCTCTGTTCCTGGACCTCGCCGTCGTCGACGGCGCACACGTCGCACGATGTGCCGCCCATGTCGAAGCAGAGGGCGTCCCGGGTGCCGGCTGCGCGGGCGACGAATGCGGCCCCGGCCGCGCCCGCCGCCGGACCGGAGAGGACGGTCCAGGCGGCGTGGCCTGCGGCCGCTGCCGCGTCGATCAGGCCACCGTTGGACTGCATGATCGCTGGCTCGGGAATCCCGTCGTCGGCGGCGCGTTCCACGAGCCTCCGCAGGTAGCTGGCCAGCAGCGGTGACAGCGCCGCGTCGACCTCGGTGGTGGCGGCGCGCTCGTATTCGCGGAACGTGCCCACGGTCTCGTGGGACAAAGACACGTGGGCGCCCGGGAGCTCGTCAGCCAGCGCCTCGCCGAGGATTCGCTCGTGCTCCGGATGGCGGTAGGCGTGGAGCAGGACGACCGCCACGGCCTCCGGGTCGGCGTCGGCGATCTCGCCGACCAGCGTCTCCGCCGCGTCGGAGCCGAGCCCCCGCAGCGGTCCGTCCGGGGTCATCCGCTCGGGGGCGCCGAAGCGCAGCTCGTCGGGCACGAGCGGCGCCGGCCGCCCGGCGCACAGCCGGTAGAGCTCGGCGCGGTTCTGCCGCGCCAGGGCGACGATGTCGGTGAACCCTTTGGTGACGACGAGTGCGGTCCGCGCCGCGTTGCCCTCGAGCAGGGCGTTCGTGGCGACCGTCATCCCGTGCGCGAAGCTCTCGACCTCGTCGGGACCGCGGCCGGCCCGCTCGAGCACGGCGTGCACGGCAGCGACCACTCCCTCGGATTGATCCTCCGGCGTGGTGGGCGACTTGGCCGTGACCAGACGGTCATCGAGCGCGAGCACGGCGTCGGTGAACGTTCCGCCAACGTCGACGCCGAGCAGCATGCCCGGCAACTTAGTGGGTCACCGAGCGGGACCGGCGCGCGGGCCCGGTCCCACCGGTGCGTGTCACTGCTTAGGCTGCGAGCGGCGTCTGGAGCTCTTCGGTCTCGGCGAGGTGCTGGTGCGACGGGCAGTAGCCGTTGTGGGGGAGGGGCATCCGCTGGCATGGCGTGCCCTTGCGGGTGCTCGCCCGGCACTGCAGCGGGTTGCCGTACACGTCGTAGCCGTTGTGCGGCTGGCTGCGCAGAAACTCGTCAGCGAAGGTGAGGTATTGCTCGACCACGCGATACACGCGCTTCTGAGAGCTCATCGGGAAATACGCCCGAACGTCACAGAAGAGCGTTCGCGCGGGGCGCGCGAAGTAGTGGCGATCGGTCGCGAGTCGTTCGACCGCGGCCTCGCACGCGCGCAGGACGCGCTCGTGATTGGCGTGGGGGCACACGCAATGTGGATCCTCAATGATCTCGTCGGCGAGCTCTCGATAGATGGCTCGGCTAAAGCGATACATGCAGGCTCTCTACTCCTTTCGGCTCCCTACCTGGCTCTGGCCTCGGGGGGGCGCAGAATCCCTGTGGCGGGCGCGAGTATTCCCCCGGGATGTGAATTCCGAGATGCGCCAATTATTAATTTGGCGTTAAGCCAAAAGCTGGTGCAACTAAGGTTTACCGAGGGTTACTGGCGGGTATTACCGCCAGTTGACGAGCACTGGACTTTCGCCTTTTCGGACTGTCACATGGTGCCCGTCGAGCTTGGGGTCGCGCTCCGGATAGTCACGGCGCAGATGGGCTCCGCGGCTCTCGGTCCGGGCCAGAGCCGATTGTGCGATCAATCTAACCAACGGGTGTGGATCGCGCGCTAGGTGGCTGAGCCCGTCGCCGTCGCGCTCGAGGCCTGCGTCGCGCCACAGCGCCGCCCGGCTCTCCGGGCCGGGGTCGGCGAGCGGCCCCGTGAGCTCGTCGGGTGCGGTGACCGACGGACCCGGTGGCGGCTCGGCGATGGCCGCTCGCGCCGCCCGGGCGCCGAACACAAAGCACTCTGTGAGCGAGTTCGACGCGAGGCGGTTCGCTCCGTGCAGACCAGTGCACGAGCATTCCCCGACGGCGTACAGACCGGGGACGGCGGAACGTGCGTCGAGGTCGGTGGCGATCCCGCCCATCATGTAGTGCGCGGCCGGCGCGACCGGAACAAGTTCCCGCTCGGGATCGATGCCGGCTCGCCGGAGCGCCGTCACGACGTTCGGGAAGAGCGCAGGGTCGACATCGCGCATGTCGAGATCGACCGACGGCGCCCCGCTGCGCGCCATCTGGCGCTGGACGGCCCGGGCGACCTCGTCGCGCGGCGCGAGCTCGTCGACGAACCGGTGCCCGGCGGCGTCGAGCAGGCGGGCTCCCTCGCCGCGCACGGCCTCCGTCACCAGGAAGCCGTTCGCACCGTCGGCCCCGACCACGGCCGTCGGGTGGAACTGCAGAAACTCCAGGTCGGCGAGCGTCGTCCCGGCGGCGTGGGCCAGCAGCAATCCGCCGCCGACGGCGCCCGTCGGATTCGTGGTCCGTGCCCACAGCGCCGCGGCACCGCCGGTGGCCAGGACCACCGCCCCGCTGGCGATCGTGCGGCCGTCGTCGAGCTGAACGCCCGTGGTGCGCCCGGACCGGGTGAGGATCTGGGTGGCGCGGCTGCCCTCGAGCACGTCGATGCGCTCGTCTTCGGCGACCAACGCCGAGAGCTGCCGGATCAGCCGCCGGCCCGTGGCCGCGCCACCGGCATGGACGATGCGGCGCGTCGAGTGCCCTCCCTCGAGGCCGAGCGCGAGCCGTCCCGCCCGGTCGGCGTCGAACGTCACGCCAAGCCGCACCAGGTGCTCGACCGCGCCCGGAGCCTCCTCGCAGAGCACGCGCGCGGCGGAAACACGCACCGCGCCCCGTCCGGCGGCGACCGTGTCAGCGAGGTGCTGCTCAGGACTGTCGTCGGCTGATACGGCGGCCGCGAGGCCGCCCTGCGCCCAGTAGGTTGACGACTCCGCGAGCGGCGTCGCGGACACCAGCACCACCGGCACATCGCTCGCGGCGGCGCACACTGCCGTGTACAGGCCCGCCGCGCCTGCGCCGATGACCGTGACCTGGGTCTTCAGAGGCTCCAACGACGGATACCGTACCCACCATGGCTCGGCCGCCCGTATTCCTGTCGCACCCGTCCTCGCTGCAGCACGACACCGGTCCGCACCCGGAACGGGCCGAGCGGATCGTCGCGATCGAGCGCGAGCTCGACGCGCGCGGGTGGTTGGGGCTCGAGCGCGTGGAGTCCCCTCCCGCCACACGGGCGCAGCTGACGGCGATTCACCCGGAGCGGCACGTGGCGATGATCGAGGCGGCCGCGGCGCGCGGCGGTGCCCAGATCGACCTCGACACCTCGGTCAGCGCCGGCTCGTTCCTGGCCGCCCTCCACGGGGCGGGGGGTGCGGTCGCGCTCGTCGACCGGTTGCTCGCGGGCGCGGCGCCGTCCGGATTCTCGGTTCATCGCCCCCCGGGGCATCACGCCACTCGCGAGCGGGCGATGGGGTTCTGCCTGTTCAACAACATCGCGATCGCCACGCAGCACGCGCTCGACAGCCATGGGCTCCAGCGCGTGATGATCCTCGACTGGGACGTTCACCACGGCAACGGAACGAACGACATCTTCTACACCAGCGACCGGGTCCTGTTCGTCTCGATGCACCAGTCGCCGCTGTATCCGGGGACCGGCGCTGCGCAGGACGAAGGCTCGGGACCGGGGACGGGCTACACGGTGAACCTGCCGGTGCCGCCGGGGTCCGGTGACGCCGTCTACCTGTCGCTGGTGGATCACGTGGTCGTCCCGCTGGCCCAGGGCTTCTCGCCCCAGCTGGTGCTGATCTCCGCGGGCTACGACGCTCACGCGGAGGACCCGTTGGCATCCTGTCTTCTCAGCGACGACGGCTTCGCGGGGATGACCGGCTCGATGCGCGCGGCGAGCGAGAGCCTCGGCGTGCCGTTCGGGCTCGTGCTCGAAGGGGGCTACGCGCTGGGGGCCCTGGCACGGTCGGTGGCCGCAACGCTTGAGCAGCTCGTCGCCCCGTCGTCTCCGGCGGCGCCCGGTAACGCGGCGGCGCGGGGCAACGGCGTCGCGGTGGCGCCGGTGGCCGAGCACGCGCGCGAGCGGCTGGCCGCACGCTGGCCCGGTCTCTAGCCGGCGAGGAAGCGCGGGCGACGAGGCGCACGAAGCAGCTCGACAATTCCGACAGACACCCGTCGCAGTTCCGGGAGGCTGGTCGAAAAACCGCCACATACAGACGGTTTTTCGGCCAGGCCCCTAGTCGAGGGGGCCGATCGGCAACCGGGCAGGCGACGAGCATGGAGAACTCGAACGCCTCTTTTCGGGGGGGCATCGACGACCGTAACTTGACAAAGCCGCCGGTCCACGAGGCGAGTGTCGAACTGTTGCTCCAGGACGCACGTGGTTGGACAATCGCCCGGAAGTCCGCCGGCTTTGTCGAACTGTGGTCGTAACCGGCCCGCCGAAGCAGACAAACCCTCCCCCCTCAAGGCGCCGTTACACCCAATCGCACCCGCCAATCCGGGCGGCGCCTGAAGGACGCGCTAGCCCATGAGACACCCGCGTGGGCCCACGGCACGAGCCTGGCCGAAAACCCGCGAAATATGGTGGCTTTTTCGGCCAGGCCCAGCTTCCACGGCCTGCAGCCCGCTCGTAACCTCGGCCGCAAACCGGACCTCCCGCCTCACAGCCGCCGCTGGCAGGCACCGGCCAAGGGGCGCGTCCGGGGCGCCCGCGATCGACCCCCCTCAGGAGGCTGTCGGCGTCGCTACTAGCTTGACCAGCGCCGGGTGACCCTGCGCGGCGAGCGCGTGGGCCTGGGCCCGCGCGGCGGCGCGGGTCGGGTAGTGGCCTGAGAACACCAGCCACTGACCGGGGGTCATCGCCTTGTGCCGCGAGCTGTTGAGGATGCCCACGGTGACGCCGCTCGAGCGAATCGGCGCCCCCAGCGCCTCGGCCGTGCTGTGGCTCGTGCTGCCCGCCAG
>DASXOS010000083.1:0-8976 GCA_036494115.1 Solirubrobacteraceae bacterium
CGCTCGTAACCTCGGCCGCAAACCGGACCTCCCGCCTCACAGCCGCCGCTGGCAGGCACCGGCCAAGGGGCGCGTCCGGGGCGCCCGCGATCGACCCCCCTCAGGAGGCTGTCGGCGTCGCTACCAGCTTGACCAGCGCGGGGTGACCCTGCGCGGCGAGCGCGTGGGCCTGGGCCCGCGCGGCGGCGTGCGTCGGGTAGTGGCCTGAGAACACCAGCCATTGACCGGGGATCATCGCCTTGTGTCGCGAGCTGTTGAGGATGCCCACCGTGACGCCGCTCGAGCGGATCGGCGCCCCCAGCGCCTCGGCCGTGCTATGGCTCGTGCTGCCCGCCAGCACCACCGTCCAGCCTTTCACGCCAGCCGGCCACTTCGCGAACGGTTGCGGGCTCGCCGGGGCGTTCGTCGCACCGGTGGTCGTCGTCGTCGAGAGCGCGGCCGCGTCGCGATTTGCCTCGCTCGAGAGGTTGATCAGCGCGATCGCGAATCCAGCCGCGAACAAGAGCACGATCGTGCCCACGACGGCCAGTGGGATCGTCCAGCCGCGCGGGCGCTCGATCGTCGTGCGGGCGGTTCCGCACTCGACGCACCACTCCTGATCGGCCGCCACCGGGGCGGCGCAGCGCTCGCATCGTGTCTCGTTTGCAGCGGGCTCGGTCGCGGTGGTCATCGGCTGAGCGGCGCCCCGCAGGAGGCGCAGAAGCGGTCCGCACTCCCGTGGATCGCACCACACTGCCGGCAGGCGCCGCCGATTCCCGGCGTGCGCAGCTCGCTCGGCGCCGGCTCGCTGCCGAGCGCGCGCACGAGCGCCCGCAGCTCGGTGTCGGTGCGAAGGGCGCCGTCGACCTTTTCCTGGACGAGGTCGGGTCGCTCGCGGCCGTGGCGGCGGAGCTCGACCAGGAAGCCCCCGAGGTCGCGGAACTGGAGCTCACGCAGGCGGCGGAGGTAGTGGACCCGCCGGCGGACCCGGCCGCGGCCGAGGAACCCGACCCTGGCCGCGGGCGCCTGCTCAGCCTGTGGCTCGGGCTCGGGCTCGGGCGCCGGCTCGGGCTCCGACGCCGGCTCGGGCTCGCGCTCGGGCTCCGACTCGGGCGGCGGGTGCACCTCGGTCGGCGGCTGGGGAGAGACGGCCGGAATGACAGCGGTTGGACCATCAGAGATCGCGACGCCGTTGCGCGTGCCGTTCTGAGCGGGAGGGACCGCCCCGTTCGCATAGGGACGACCGTTGGTCGTTGTCGCGCCGTTACGCGTTCCGAGACCGAGCTGGCTGCTCGCCGACGCGCGGGCGCGGCGGACGATGCGTTCGAGAAGGCCGCTCATGATTCTTCCGCGAGGAGGTCGAGTATAAGAGCCCGTCTCCCCGTCGCGGAACACCGCTAGTGCAGCGACTTCCAGGCGGCGAGCACTCGTTCGGCCATCCGGTCGCACGAGAACTCCTCGGCGCGGGCTCGGCCCGCGATCCGCGGATCGGGATTCTCGAGGTGAGGCGCCAGCGCTCGCTGCCATGCGGGCAGCTCGAACGGCCCGCAGTACGCACCCTCCACGCCGTCGAGCGCATCCCGCGCGACTCCCACCGGGGTGGCCAGCACGGGGACATCACAGGCCAGGGCCTCGAGCACCGACAGCCCGAACCCCTCCCGATCGGAGGGCGCCAGCACGGCGTTGGCCGCGTTGATCCACAGCGGCACAGCCTCCGGCTCGACGTCGCCGAGCGTCAGCAGCGGGACCTCGCCGGCGACCGCCGCCGCGAGGTCGTGACGTTTCTCCGGGCGAGCGGGGTCGGCGGCGAACAGGAGGTACGGACCGGTCGGATCGAGACCGAGCTTGGCGCGCGCTTCGCTCCGCGGTATCGGCTGGAAGCGACGCACCTCGACCCCGGCCGGCAGTACCGCCCTCGCTTCTGCGAACGCCCACCTCGGCACCCTCGCCGACAGTTCCTCCGAGGCCGTTGCGACCATGTCCATCAGGCGCAGGCCGGCCAGCGTGATCGGACGCGAACGGGGATGCGAGAGGTCGGTGCCGTGCAGCGTGACTACATGCGCGCGGCCCCGCGCAACGCGCGCTGGATAGAGCGTCAGCCCGAAGTGGGCGTGAACCACGTCGAACGGCTCGGCGCGATACCGGCGTGCGGCCTCCCGTGCCGCCGTCAGGTATGCGCCGACGCCGCCGGGCTCGAACGCGAACAGCTCGACGTCGACCCCCGGGATTCGGCGCAGCGCCTCGACCTGATCGCGCACGTAGCTCCCGAGCGCTGGGCGCGTCCGTGTGGGGTACATATTGGTGACAACGAGGGCGCGCATCTCGGCTGCGAGCGTATCCGCCCGTCGCTCTGCCACCATCACGGTCATGCCTGCCTCGTCCTCGGACCCAGTCGCCGTGTTCGACTCCGGCGTCGGCGGCCTGACCGTCCTCCACGAGCTGTTGGTCTCGCTCCCCACCGAGGATTACTTGTACCTCGGGGACACCGCCCGCTTTCCGTACGGCAACCGCACCCAGGAGGAGCTGCGTGGATTCGCGATCGAGATCGCCGACCACCTGCTCGAATCCGGCGGCGCCAAGCTGCTCGTGGTGGCGTGCAACGCGGCCAGTGCTGCGGCGCTCGATGCGCTCGAGGAGCATCTGGCTGCTCGCGGGGAGGAGGTCGACGTGATCGGCGTCGTCGCCCCCGCCACACAGCTGGCGGTGGCGGGCAGCCGGAGTGGCCGTATCGGGCTGCTGGCGACCCCGGCGACCGTGGCCAGCGGCGCCTACGAGCGAGCCGTCCGAGCCGCCGACGCGCACGTGCACCTGGAGAGCGTTGCGTGTCCCGACCTGGCGCCGATCATCCAGGGCGGGTTTCCATTCGATGCCGGCGTCGTCGACACCGTGCGTGAGTACTGCGCGCCGCTCCGCCAGGCCGAGGTCGACACGGTGATCCTGGGCTGCACCCACTATCCGCTGGTTGCGCCGATGCTCCAGCGGACACTTGGCCGCTCGGTCTCGCTGGTCACCTCCGGCCAGGGCGTGGCTCGCAGCGTCGAGCGGGCACTGACCGCCCGCGCGCTGCTCAACCCTCAACGTGGCGAGGGCAGCTACCAGTTCCGCTGTACCGGTGAGGTGGACGCGTTCCGGGCGCTCGGCACGCGCTTTCTCCAGATGCCGCTCGAGCAGGTCGTCCACGTGGAGCTCGGCGCGGGCGTGGCGGCGTGAGCGTCGAGGCGCAGGAGCGCAGCTACGGTCGGGCGCCGAACGAGCTGCGGCCGACGACGATCGAGCCCGGCTTCGTTCGCACGGCCACCGGGTCGGCATTGATCTCCGTCGGCGAGACGCGCGTCATCTGCACCGCGTCGGTGCAGGAGAGCGTGCCCCGGTTCCTCGCCGGCTCCGGCCGGGGCTGGGTCACCGCCGAGTACGGGATGCTCCCCGCCTCGACCGGTGAGCGCAAGCAGCGCGACATCTCCAAGGGTCGTGCCGATGGGCGCTCGGTCGAGATCCAGCGACTGATCGGTCGCTCGCTGCGCGGGGTCGTGGACTTCGACGCCTTGGGGGAGCGGACGATCTACATCGACTGCGACGTCCTCCAGGCCGACGGCGGGACGCGGTGCGCCTCGATCACCGGCGGGCTGGTCGCACTGCGCCTGGCATGCGCTCGCCTGATCGAGGACGGGCTGCTCGAGCGCGTGCCGCTGAACGGCACCGTCGCGGCTGTCTCCAGCGGCATCGTCGACGGTGTGCCGTTGCTCGATCTCGACTATGCCGAGGACTCCTCCGCAGAGGTCGACGCCAACGTGGTGATGACGGGCGACGTCGGCCTCGTCGAGGTGCAGGCCACCGCCGAGCGCACCCCGCTCTCGCGCGCTCATCTGGATGAGCTGCTGGAGCTGGCGGCGGTCGGCATCGAGAAGCTGCGCTCGCTCCAGGACGAGGCGGTCGCGCGCGCGACGAGCTGAGGACGCGGTGGCGGCGGACTCTTCGCTCGTACTGGCCACCCACAACCCGCACAAGCTTCGCGAGTTCGGCCGGCTGCTGGCGCCCGCGGGCATCACCGTGGTGGCGCTCGACGACGGCATCGAGTTGCCGCCCGAGGTCGGGGATACGTTCGCCGCGAACGCGCTGCCCAAGGCGACGACCGCGGCCTCGGCGACCGGCCGGGTGGCGATCGCCGACGACTCGGGGATCGAGGCGGAGGCGCTGGGCGGAGCGCCCGGTGTGCGCTCGGCGCGCTATGCCGGCGAGCGCGCCACCGACCAGGAGAACCTCGACAAGCTGCTTCGCGAGGCCCCGCGGGGCAGCCGGCTGCGCTACGTCTGCGCGCTCGCCTACGTCGATCCTGCCGTGGACGAGGAGCACGTGTTCTTCGGGGAGTGCCGCGGAACGCTGACCGACCGCCCCCGGGGAAGCCGTGGCTTCGGCTACGACCCGGCGTTCGTCCCGGACGAGGATCCGGCAGGCCGCACGATGGCCGAACTCGGCGACGAGGAGAAGGACGCGATCAGCCATCGGGGGCGAGCGCTGCGCGCCCTCGCCGATTGGCTCGCGGAGCGTGGTGATCCGCACTCGTCCGGAGGCATGGCGTGAGCATCGAGAGCCGACCTGACGGCGACGGCGCCACCACGACGCTGAAGCGGCGCACCGCTGCGATCTCGGTGATCTCGAACTCCGGGCTGATCCTGTTGAAGGTGATCGCCGGAACGATCACCGGATCGGTGTCGGTGTTGACCGAGGCGGTCCACTCGAGCATCGACCTGGTCGCGTCCGTGGTGGCGTTCTTCTCGGTGCGCAAGGCGGGCGAGCCCGCCGACGAGAGTCACCGCTACGGCCACGAGAAGATCGAGAACCTGTCCGCGGCAATCGAGGGGATCCTGATCCTGGTCGGCTCGGCGGCGATCGCGTTCGAGGCGATCCGGCGGCTGCTGCGGGGCGGACAGCTGAACACGGTCGGCCTGGGCATCGCGGTCGTGGCCTTCTCGATGGTGGTCAACGTGTTCGTCTCCGGCGTGATCGGGAGGAGGGCCAAGGTCACCGAATCCGCAGCCTTGTTGGGCGACGCCGCACACCTGCGGACCGATGCGTTGACCTCGGGAGCGGTGCTGGTCGGGCTGATCCTGGTCAAGATCACCGGCGCGCACTGGATCGACCCCGTGGTGGCCCTGATCGTGGCCGCGTCGATCGTGGTCACGGGCGTGCGGCTCCTCAGCGGTTCTTCGCGGGTCCTGGTCGATGAGTCGCTCCCGGCCGACGAAGTCGACGCGATCCGCGCCGCGATCGAGGAGTTCGCCCCGAGCGGCGTCGTCGGCTACCACGAGCTCCGCACCCGGCGCGCCGGCTCGCGACGCTATGTCGATCTACACGTCCAGTTCCGTTCGGGCACCTCGCTCGAGGCGGCCCACCGGACCGCCCACCAGCTCCAAGACGTGATCGCCTCCCGGCTCCGGGGCGCCGACGTGCTCATCCACCTCGAGCCAGAGGACAGGGTGCGCCCCGGCGAGGAGCTCCGGGTGCCACGGCTCAGCGGCCGCGAGCGGTAGGGCTCGCTTGCGGCGTCAGCGTATGTTGAGCGCCGCTGCCGCCGCCACGGCGAACGTCACCGCGGCATAGCCGTAGTAGTCCTCCAGGAGCAGGATCAACACGGCGATCAGACACGCGAGCACGGTCGCCAGCCAGCCGAATCGAGCAAGCTGCACGGGGCTAGACGCTATCCGACGACCCGGCGCCGGTCGCGTTCGGCCCGGCGCCCGGCGGCCACGCCATCAGCTCGACGAGGTTGCCGGCCGGATCGCGGACGTACGCTCGCGGCGCCCCCCAGTGCTCGCGGCGCGGCTCGACGTCGTGGCCCGCGTCGCGCAGAGCCCGGATCGTGGCGTCGTAGTCGGGGCACACGAGCGCGAGATGCCCCGCCTCTGGAGACGCGGCCTCGCCGAACATGAGATGGATCTGCTGGCCGCCCGCCGGCGCTTGGAGGATGCCGTCGCCCGCCTCGCCGCTACCGTCCGCCAGGCCGGCCTCGAGCCATACGGCGCGCTCGGCGATTCCCTCCGGCATCGTCACCGGTCGAAACCCCAGAATCCCGTAAAACGCGGTGCACGGCTCCACATCCGTGCGCTCGACGACTCTGGTGACGTGGTGGATCAATGACGGAATCGGTCGTGTGGGCGGGCCGAACGCCGGATCGGTGACGACAATTGGCCGATCGATTTCCGCAAATAGCGGGAATCCGGCCCAAACCAGTGATTCAGCCGCCGGGATGTCTGGTGAGATGAGCCATATCGCCGGGTCAGCACATCGAGAAGCGTCCGCTGCCCGTGTTAGCTTCGACAATTCCTACCACCTTGAAGGAGGGAGAAAGTGACGAAGTCAGAATTCGTCGATCAGGTTGCCGACAGGGCTGGCCTGAGCAAGAAAGACGCAGGAAACGCCGTTGACGCGGTGCTCGACACGATCGAGGGTGCGCTCAAGCGGGGCAGCGAGGTCACGTTCTCGGGCTTCGGCAAGTTCAGCATCTCCCATCGCAGCGCCCGCGAGGGACGCAACCCCGCGACCGGAGAAACGATCCAGATCGCGGCCTCGAAGGTGCCGAAGTTCACCGCAGGCGCTGGCCTGAAGAAGGCCGTCAAGTAGCACCCGCGATTCCGAGCACGCGGCCACAGCCGGGCCCGGCTGCGAGCGTGACGTCCCATTTCGGTGACCGGCTTGCCAGCCGGGTCGCCGAGCGTCGCTCGCAGCTCGTTCTGGGCCTCGATCCCGTCCCAGCCCGCTTGTGGCCACGTGCGCTGGAATTTGCGGACGCCGCGGGCGACACCACAGCGCCCGCGGCGACGCGGGCGGCGCTCGCGGTCGCTTTCCATTGCGCGCTGGCCCTTGACGCGGTCGCGGACGAGTGCGTGGCGGTCAAGCCGCAGGTCGCCTGCTTCGAGCGACTCGGGCCGCCGGGGTGGGCCGTGCTTCGCGAGGTCATCGTCACCGCGCAGGAGCGCGGCCTGATCGTGATCGCCGATGCCAAACGGGGCGACATCGATGTGACCGCCGCGGCCTACGCGGCGGCGTTCCTCGGTGAGACCGAGACCCCATATGGACCGGTTGCCGGTCTCGGAGTCGACGCGCTCACGGTCAACCCGTTTCTCGGTGGCGACTCACTGCAGCCGTTTGTCGATGCGGCGCGCGCCGCCGGTGCCGGCCTATTGGTCCTCACCCGGACCTCCAACCCGGGCGCGGCCGATCTCCAAGAACTCCTGCTGGCAGACGGCGAGTCGGTCAGCCGGAGGGTGGCCGGCCTCGTCGCCGAGCTCGGAGCGCCCGCCGTCGGCACCTCGGGGCTGTCCGATGTGGGAGCGGTGACCGGCGCGACGGCGCCCGACGTGCTCGACGAGCTGCGCACGGCGATGCCCAGCGCGGTGTTCCTCCTACCGGGGATCGGCGCGCAGGGAGGCCGGGTCGAGGACCTGGCCGCTGCGTTCGCGCCAGGCGCCGCCGGCGGGCTGATCACTGCCTCGCGTGGGATCGTCGACGCCTACGCGAAGACCGGCGGAGATCCCGCCGGGGCGGCGCGTCGGGAGGCGGCCCGACTCCGCGAGCTCGCCTGGAGCCTCGCTCCCTAGTACGTCAGTCCGTCGACGCGGGTGGACGACGCTGGCAGCGCTTGTATGATCGCCGGGCCATGGCCGTTCGGAGTGGCGTGCGCTACCTGGCCCCGATCGCGCTGGCGGCGACGATCGCGGGTACGTACGTGATCGTGCACGACACGGTGAACTCCAAGAAGAAGGCTCCGACGTCGCAATCAGCCAGCGGTCCGTCGGCGAAGTCAGGCGCGCACCACAAGGGAGCCAAGACCGCACGGTTCTACACCGTCAAGTCAGGTGACAGCCTGACAGCGATCGCCGTGAGGACCCATATCTCATTGACCACGCTCGAATCTCTCAACCGCCACGTCGATCCGAACAGCCTGCAGATGGGTCAGCGGTTGCGGCTCAGACGATGAGGCGCGGCTGGGACGGCCGCGCTGCGGTCGCCTCGGCGCCGCGACGAATCCCGGCGCTGCTCGCCGCGCTGGTCCTTGCCCTGCCGCTCTTGCTCCCGGGGCGAGCGGCGGCGCTCGCGCCACCGCATCTCGGCGTGACGGGCGCGATTTTGGTCAGCCCGGGGACCCAGCAGCAGTTGTACGGCGTCAACCCGACCCGCCGGCTGGCGATCGCCAGCACCACCAAGCTGATGACGGCCCTGCTCACGCTCGAGCACGCCAAGCTCAGCACCACCTTCGTCGCCCCGGACTACTACTCGGCGGCAGGCGACTCCCAGATCGGGCTCGTCCCCGGCGAGCGGATGAGCGTCCACGATCTGCTGTTGGCGTTGCTGCTGCCGAGCGCCGACGACGCTGCCGAGGACCTGGCCTACAACATCGGCCACCACTCAGTCGACCGGTTCATCTCGATGATGAACAAGCGTGCGCAGCAGCTCGGACTCGAGCACACCCACTACTCGACCCCGATCGGGCTCGACACCGCCGGCAACTACTCGAGTGCGGCCGACCTGGTCAAGCTCGCCCACTACGTGCAGAGCACTCAGCCGTTCTTCGCGCGTGCGGTGGCGCAGCGCAGGGCGGTGCTGAGAACCGGCAGTCACGTGCGGGTAGTAGCGAACCGCAATGACCTGGTCGGCAAGTATCCGTGGATCAATGGGGTCAAGACGGGCCACACCAACGAGGCCGGATATGTGCTGGTGGCCTCGGCCCGGCGGGACGGGATGACGTTGCTCAGCGCCGTGCTGGGCACCGACAGCGAAGCCTCGCGTGACGCAAACACGCTGGCGCTCCTCGACTACGGCTACGCCAACTTCGCGGTGCGCACTCCGATCCGCGCCGGCATGGTTCTGGCGCGCCCGAAGGTCAAGGAGCAGCCCGGAAGGCACGGGGTCGTGATCGCCGCCCGCACCTTGACTCGGGTGATTGCGCGTGCCGATCGGATCCGGATTCGGCTGCGCATGCCGCGCGAGCTCATTGGGCCG
>DASXOS010000084.1:0-90569 GCA_036494115.1 Solirubrobacteraceae bacterium
CCTGGTCACGCGAGCGGATCGGCGGCTACAAGTACCCGCGGGAGCTCCAGATCATCGAGTCGGTTCCGCTGACCTCGGTCGGCAAGATCGATCGCAAGGCGCTGCGCAGCCGCGTCGCGCCTGCGACCTGATTCGTTTCGAGACCGACAGCCGGGGGGTTTCGCCACAGTTCATGTTTGGCGCGGGCCTCGTTCGTGGCAGATTCGGTGTGCATGACCCGCGCGGAGCGAACCGCCAACCTGCTGGGAGTCGTGGTGCCCTTCCTCGGCGTACTCGCCGCGGTCCTGTTGCTGTGGAACCGCGCCGTCGACTGGATCGACCTGGCCATCCTCGCGGTGATGTACCTGGTGACCGCCGTCGGCATCACGGTCGGCTACCACCGGCTGCTCACGCATCGCGCGTTCGCGACATACCCCTGGCTCGAGCGAGCGTTCGCCATGGTCGGATCGATGGCGGTTCAGGGCTCGGTCATGGATTGGGTCGCGGATCACCGCAAGCACCATGCCCACACCGACAAGGAGGGTGATCCGCACAGCCCGCATGTCGGCCATGGCAGCGGCCTGCGGGGCCTGTGGCACGCCCATACCGGCTGGCTGCTCGAGACCCAGGGCCAGGCCGACTGGCGCCGCTATGCCTCAGAGCTCTATGAGGATCCGCGAATGCGGACGATCGGGCGGCGCTTCCCCGTGTTCGTGCTGGCATCGCTCGTGATCCCGACGCTGCTGGGCTTCCTTCTGCACGGCGGCACGCTGGACGGCGCGCTCCGCGGCCTGGTCTGGGGCGGTCTGGTTCGGATCTTCCTCGTGCACCACGTGACCTGGTCGGTCAACTCGATCTGCCATTTCTTCGGCCGCCGACGGTTCGCGATCGAGGATCACTCCACGAACGTGGCCTGGCTCTCGCTCGTCTCACTCGGTGAGTCCTGGCACCACAATCATCACGCCTTCCCGCGCTCGGCCTTCCACGGTCTGCGGTGGTGGGAGCTCGATCCATCGGGCCTGCTGATCTTGGCGATGCAACGAATCGGTCTGGCCTGGAACGTGGTTCGGATCACGCCCGAGCGTCAGCTCCAGAAGGTGCAGTCGCGCCCGAAGCCTGTGGCGCCCTAGGCCTAGAAAACACTCGAGCCGAGCGGAAACACGTCGGCGATCGCGTAGGCCCGGATGCTCGTCGGCAGCGACGTCCCGGCGGGGATCGCCAGCTTCGCCTGGACGATGTTTCCCCGGCCGTCGGCGGCCTGCGAGGTCTCCGCCCTGTAGTCGAGCCCGACCGCGTCACCGGTGGCGGCGTCGGTGAGCAGGATCGACACGAAATGGCGGCTCGCGGGGTACGTCGCGTGTGGCGCGAGGCGGAGAGTGGCAACCGCGGAGCCGGCCGTGACGGGGGTCGGCCGCTGCAGCGTGAGGCCCTGCAGCGACAGCCCACGCGGTCGCTTGTTGGCCGGCCCGGCCCGGTCGTAGCGGCTGGTCACGAACGTCCCGCTGGTGACCAGCTTGCCCTCGTTGTTGCACAGGCGCTGGGTCGGAAGCAGCGGACCGTAGGTGGGGACGGAGGCACAGTTGACCTCGCCGTAGATGCTCGCGCCGGGCAGGGCGGTCAGTGACTTCGAGAGCTGCGCGCGCAGCTCGAGGCGCTGCACAGGCACCGGACCGAAACTGAATGTAAGCGTCGCGTTGTGGGCGGATACAGCGAGCGAGTTGTTCTGGTAGCTGCCGCCCAGCGGGAACGCGAGCGTCGTGGTCGGATCCACCTCCTCGACCCCGTGGCGGCCGGGCGCCGCCCCGATCGCCCACAGCAGCACCGATCCGGAGTGGGCCGAGGTTGGGGCGAGGTGGATCGCGCCGACGATCAGGTTGTAGGAGTCGAACCCGATCTGGTTGACGCTGGTCACGAACGCGGGCAGCGGGAACGCCAAGCGGGTCAGGCGCATCGCGGTCACCTGCCTGGGCCCAACGGCGAACGCGAGCGTGTTCTGTGGCCGCGCCACCCGGTAGTGGAGCGTCTGATCGAAGCTGCCGAGCGTCGTGCCACCGAGATGGATGTTCCCCACCGCGATGCCGTTCGCGGTGTAGGTGCCGCCCACGCGCACCGTGTAGTCGGTCCCGGGCGTGAGCAGCCCGTCGGGGACCACGAACACAAAGTGGCCGTCTCCGGACACCTGAGCGGTGAACGGGAACGCCGGACTCGTGTGGATCAGTGCAGCGGCATTCGGCAGCGGCTGCATCGCCGCGTCGAGGGTGGTGTTCGCGCGCCGGACGACGAGCCGCGCAGGAAGAGTGGTGGCGGCACCGACCGTCTGCGTGCCCGGGCTCAGCTGGGTGTCGCCGCCGGCCGTGACCGGGAACACCTGCGTCAGGTTGGGCGGGAACGCCTGCCCCGGGTTGGTGCTGCACCGCCGATCCCGGTGCTGCAGGCAGTAGTCGTACGGGACGTACTTGAGATAGCCGTCCTCGCCGCCGATCACGACTCCGGTCCTGGTCAGGGCAGGCGACGCGTTCAGGTCGTTGCGGTCGTGGAGGATCGGGTCCGAACGGGTCGTGTCGAACGACCAGCGGCGGGTGCCGTCGGCAGCGTTCAGGGCATACAGCGCGCCGTTCCCAGCGCCGACGTACACGATCTTGTGCACGCCGTCGGGCGCGAGCCCGATCACCGGTGAGGACCGGATCACGTCGCCGGTGTCGTACGCCCACAGCAGGTGGCCGTTCGGGTCGACGGCGTACACGCGGCCGTCCGTCGACGCGACGTAGATGGCGCGCAGGTGTCCCTGGTCGTCCTCGTCGAGCGCCGGCGAGCTGTAGATGTGGTCGCCCGTCGGGAACTTCCACTTCAGCACGCCGGTCTTCGCATCGAGCGCGTACAGGTCCGAGTCGAATGAGCCGACGTACAGGGTGCCGGTGTTGTCGAGCGCCGGCGAGGAGACGACGAACCCGAGCGTCGGGAAGCGCCACAGGTCGTGCCCGCTCGCGTTCAGGGCGTGGACCTGGAGATCGAGCGAGCCCCAGTAGGTGGTGCCGTCGAGCGTCATCGCTGGGTCGGTCCAGAATGGCCCGATCGAGCGGTAGACCCACTTCAGCTTGCCGTTCGGAGTGATCGCGTAGGCCGCGTCCCCGGTGTTGCCGGCGTAGATCGTCCCGTCGGGGCCGGGCTCGGCGTTGCCCTCCCACCAGTTCACGAGCTGTCCCTCCGCTCCGGTGCCGGCCGGCGGCTCATAGGACCAGATGATCCGGCGACGGCGGGGCATGTGCTTCGGCGAGGAGCGGATCTCGTAGAGGTGCTCGTCGCCGGAGGGGACCACGATCTGGTGGGTTCTCAGCCGCGGATTCCATGGCCCGATGAACCCTGCGGAGTCGATCAGGTTGCCGGTCTTGAAGCGCCACCGGAGCTTTCCGCGCGCACTGACCGCGTAGAAGTAGGTGTCCGCCGAGCCGACGTAGACGGTCCCGTCGCCGCCGACAATCGGAGTGCTGAAGATGCCCTTCCCGGTCCTGAATGCCCAGGGGCGGTCGCCCCGGTAGCGCCCGACGATCGGACTGGCGGCCGTGTTGCGCAGGTCGCGGCGCATCGTCGGCCACGGCGAGGTCTGCTCGACCGGGACCGCATAGTGGAACTGCTCAGCCGGCGCATGGTGACGGTGTCGGTGCCGGCCGCGCGAACGGTGGTGCCGCGGATTCGCTCCATGCCGCGAATTCCCTCGATGCGCGGCGAGGGAGGGTGTGGCGAGCCCCACGGCGAGCGCGAGCAGCGACATCCCGCTCAACGCGACGCAGCTTCGGCGAAGCCACCGCGACCCGCTCCTGGACATAGCCGCCAACCGTCGCAGACGGCGGCGTGCGATTCAACGTTCGAGTGAGCGTGCCCGGGCGTTCGGATGGAGCCCGCTATGTGCGGTTCGAGTTCATCTCGTTTGGCGTGCTCGAGCTCGCTGGCCGCTCGTCAGGAAGGCCTCGTAGATGTCGACGAGCGCCTGGCGCTGCCGTCCCGTCAGCCGGCCGTCAGCGCGGATCGCGTCGACGACCGCGGACGACCCGTGGTTGCGGACCACGCCGGCCTGCTCGTACAGGATGTCGACCGGGACCCGGAGCGCGTCGGCGATCGATTGCACGACGTGCTCGGACGGGGCGCGAAGTCCGCGTTCGATCTGCGACAGGTAGGGATTTGATATCCCCACTTGCTCCGCGAACTGGCGCATCGAGACTGCAGACCGCTCGCGCTGACGCCGTATGTACCCGCCCAATGATGGGCTACTCCCGTCAGGCACCGCTCCAGCATACGCAGACGCGTTCGATCACTCATGTCACCAGCGACACATCCGTACGCTCGCCCTCGGCCGAGGGCTCCGGCTATTGGCGTTCCGCCCGAGCCAGAGCAATAGGATGCACTGGTTAGAAGAGCATGGTGCGGAGGCTGAGCTCGTGTCGCGAATGGCTGGGCGCGAAGACGTCAATGGTCGTCGTCGCGCTAGTGACCCTCGGTCTGGCCGGCGTGGCATGGACGGTCGTGCATGCGACGAGCGCCCGCGGCGCAACCCCGGTGACGCTGCCCAACCCTCCCAGCGACCTGCTTGCGCTCGGCCAAGGCTCCGGCCAGACGCCCCCGACCGTGCCGGTCCAGCACAACCCGGAGCCGCCGCTCACAGCGACTCCGCCACCGACCTGCGGCCCCGGCTCGAACCCGCTCACCGGCGTTCCCGACGGCCGCGTGCCGGCGTCCGCGCTGAGCGCACCCGCGGCCGCGCACGGCTACACGTGCAACCTCAGCGTGGTGAGCCACCAGGGCCGTTCGGGCGGGTTCAAGGTGCTGCGCTACATCGACACCCACGGCCATGAGTGCGCGTTCTACGACACGGCGCTGCTGTTCCCGACCAACGCCGTCCAGACCGGCGGCCCGTCGCTCGGCGTCGCCGTGCTCGACATGTCCGACCCGTCACACCCCGTGCAGACAGACACGCTGAACCAGCCGCCGATGATGTCGCCGCATGAGTCGCTCAGCCTCAACACGCGCCGCGGGCTGCTGGCGGCGGTACTCGGCAATCCCGCCACCCAGCCGGGCCTCGTCTCGATCTACGACGCCAGCGCGGACTGCCGCCACCCCGTGCTCGATTCGACGGCGCTCGTTGCCCGCTTCGGCCACGAGGGCAACTTCTCGTCCGACGGCAACACCTTCTACGCCGCCGGCACCTCGGTGAAGTCGGTCACCGCGATCGACGTCACGGACCCCAAGCATCCGCACCCGATCTGGCAGGGCAACGAGTACTCGCATGGCCTGACGCTCTCGGACGACGGCAACCGCGCGTACGTCGCCGACCCGATCAACAGTCAACTGCTGATCCTCGACACCAGCCAGATCCAGGCGCGCAAGCCCAACCCGCAGGTGCGCGAGATCAGCCGCCTGACGTGGAACTCGGCGACGATCCCCCAGAACGCGATCCCGATGACGATCCACGGGCATCCATACCTGCTCGAGTTCGACGAGTATGCGTTCCGCTTCTCGAGCCCGGCGCCGCCCGACACGGTCGGCGCCGCCCGGATCATCGACATCGCCGACGAAGCCCACCCGCGCGTCGTCTCGAACCTCCGCCTCCAGGTCGACCAGCCGGCCGAGCATCACGCCGCCGACGGCGACCCCGGGACGCTGGATCCCGCTCAGAGCTACGCCGCGCACTACTGCAACATTCCCCGCGAAGTCGACCCCGAGATCGTGGCCTGCTCGTTCATCACCTCGGGGCTGCGCATCTTCAACATCAGCGATCCGCTCCACCCTCGGGAGGTCGCCTACTTCGTCTCGCCGCCGAACGCGCAGCCGGAGAACGGTTACAACGGAAGCAACTTCGCGATGTCGAAGCCGGCGTTCGTGCCCGAGCGGCGCGAGGTCTGGTACACCGACGGCGGTTCGGGGTTCTATGACCTGGGCCTCGCCAACAACGTGTGGCCGGACCCGACGAGCGTCAGCACGCCGTCCTGCGCCGCGCCCACGGGCGCTCTGCGCGGCAGCCGGCTGGGGCCGATCGGGCTCGGGGAGCGACGCTCGAGCGCCCGCCACGAGCTCAGCCAGTTCTCGACCCGCCGCCGGCTGAGCATGGACTTCTACTGTCTCGCCGGAGGCGGGATCCGCGCCGGCTACCCGTCGGCGAAGCTGTTGCGCTCACTCCCCCGCTCGCAGCGCGGGCGGCTGCGCGACCGCATCGTGATCGCGCTGACGTCCGACCACTACTACTCGCTGCGGGGCGTGACCGCCGGGTCCCCCCTGTCGGCGGCGCGTCGCAAGCTCCACGTGCTCTCGCACTTCGGGATCGGCCGCAACCAGTGGTACATGGTCCGCGCCAGCCATGCCACGGTGGGGGTCCTCAAGGTGCGGCACGGCAAGGTCGGCGAGGTCGGAATCGCCACCGCGCGCCTGACCCGCGGACGGGCGCAGGCGCGCAGGTTCATGGCGAGCTTCAACTGAGCGGCGAGCTTCGAGCTTCGACTGAGGGGCGCGCGCTAGAGGTGCGGGCCGATCAGCGACAGATCGGCCTCGCTGAGCCGATCGCTGGCGGTCATCATCTGGTGCCAGAAGGGATACAGCAGGTTTGGCCGGCTGACCTTCTCCAGCCGGGCCTGCTCCTCTCCGGTCAGCTCGAGGTTGGCCGCGGCGAGGTTGTCGGCGAGCTGCTCGTCGGTCCGCGCGCCGACGATCACGGTCGTGATCCCGGGGCGTTCGAGCAACCACGCGAGCGCTACCTGAGCCGCCGAGACGCCGTGTGCATCGGCGACATCGACCAGCACCTCGACCGTGTCGTAGAGCGTGTCCTCGTCGTAGACAGGCGGCTCGCTCCACTCGCTGGTGGGGACGTGTCGCTCACGAGCGCCCGAGCACGTCGCGGAGCGCGTCGCCGACCTCGGGGTGGCGGAACCGGTAGCCGTCGCGCTCGAGCGCAGCCGGGATCACCCGCTGGCCGGTGATGACGATCGTCGCCATCTCTCCGTAGAGGAGCTTCAGCCCGAACGCCGGAACGGGAAGCACGGCCGGCCGATGCAGCGCCTGGCCGAGCGCCTTCGAGAGCTCCGCGTTGGTGACCGGGTTCGGGGCGGTCAGGTTGACCGCCCCGTCGAGCCGGCCGTCGAGGCAATGGATGATCCCCCCGACCACGTCGTCGAGGTGGATCCAGGGAACGTACTGGTGGCCGCCGGCCACTGGACCGCCGAGGCCGAGCTTGAAGAACGGGAGCATCTGCCCGAGCGCGCCGCCACTGGGCGAGAGAACAACGCCCGTGCGGGTGACGACGGTCCGCATCCGAGCCGGCCCGGCCAGCGCCTCCCGCTCCCAGGCCAGAACGAGCTCGGCGAGGAAATCGGACCCCACCGGCGCCGTTTCGTCGAGCGGACGGTCGTCGCTCCGGCCGTAGTAGCCGGTTGCGGACTGCGACACCAGGACGCCCGGGCGCTGATCGTCCGGGAGCGCGCCCAGTCCCTCGACGAGCTGACACGTCGCGCGCACCCGGGAGTCACGGATCCTGTGCTTGGCGTCGTCGGACCAGCGCTGCGCGATCGGTTCCCCGATCAGGTTGACAACCGCGTCGGCACCGGCGAGTGCCTCCGCCGGCGGTGGCTCCTCGGTCGGATGCGCCCAGGCCCGGACCTCCGCCCGGGAGCCGAGCGCGTCCTGCCCCCGCGCTTCGTCGCGGGAGAGCGCGACGACCTGGTCGCCCCTGCCGGTGAGCGCTTCGGCGAGCGCTCGCCCGATCGTCCCCGTGGCGCCTGTGACGACGATCCGCACCTAATCAAGGTACTCGTACGCCGGCAGGGTGAGGAATTCGATCAGCTCGGATGCGAGCGAGACGCGCTCGAAGATCTCGCGGGTCTCCTCCGGGCGGCCGGCCTTCCAGGTCTCCTCCCCCACTTCCTCGCGGATCTTCGCGGTCTCCTCGTCAAGGACCTTGCGCACCAGCTCAGGGGTGACGACGTCACCGGTGTCGAGCTTCATGTCGTGATGGATCCACTGCCAGATCTGGGTGCGTGAGATCTCCGAGGTCGCGGCGTCCTCCATCAACGAGTTGATCGCCGCGGCGCCGCGGCCGCCGAGCCAGAAGGAGATGTACTGGAAGCCGACGCTGACGTCGGTGCGCAGGCCCTTCTCGGTGATCTGGCCGGGTGTGGCGCCGAGGTTGAGCAGGTCCTTCTGTCCGACGTCGACCTGCGGCTGCTTCTCAAGCTGGTTCGCTGCGCCGTTCAGCCCCGTCTCGAACGCCTCGCGGGCGGTGGGGACCAAGTCAGGATGGGCCACCCAGGTGCCGTCGTAGCCCTGCTCCACCTCGCGCTGCTTGTCTTTGCGCACGCCCTCGAGCGCCTTCTCGTTGGCTTCCTCGTCCTTGCGCGACGGGATCAGGGCCGCCATCCCGCCCATCGCATGGGCACCGCGCCGGTGGCACGTGGCGGCGAGCAGCTCGGCATAGGCCTTCATGAACGGCACCGTCATGGTCACGTCCCCGCGGTCGGGGAGGACCATCTCGGGGCGCTCGGGGAAGCACTTGATCGCGGAGAAGATGTAGTCCCAGCGCCCGGCGTTGAGCCCCGCGGAGTGATCCCGCAACTCGTAGAGGATCTCGTCCATCTCGAACGCCGCCGGGAGCGTCTCGATCAGCACCGTTGCCTTGATCGTGCCGCGCGGGATGCCCAGCGCCTCCTGGCTGAAGTTGAACACCTCGTTCCACAGCCGCGCTTCCAGATGCGACTCCATCTTCGGCAGGTAGAAGTACGGACCGGAGCCCTTGTCGATCAGCCGCCGGGCGCAGTGAAAGACGTACAGGCCGAAGTCGAAGAAGGCGCCGGCCACGGGCTCGCCGCCGACGAGTAGGTGACGCTCCGGGAGATGCCAGCCGCGCGGACGCACCAGCAGCGTGGCCGGGTCGTCGACCAGCTCGTAGTGGCGGCCGTCCGACCCGTCGTAGGTGATCGTGCCGTCGATCGCGTCGCGGAGGTTGATGTGGCCGTCGACCATGTTGTGCCACGTCGGCGCATTGGCGTCCTCGAAGTCGGCCATGAACCCGTCGGCGCCAGAGTTGAGCGCGTTGATCGTCAGCTTCCGGTCCGTGGGACCGGTGATCTCGACCCAGCGCTGCTGCATGTCGGCGGGAACCTCGGCCACCTTCCACTCGGACTCGCGGATTTCCCGGGTGTCGGGGAGGAAGTCGAGCAGCTCCCCGTCGCGCAGGCGCTTGCGGCGCTCGACCCGCGCCTGGAGCAACTCGGCGCGGCGGTCTCCGAACCGGTTCTGAAGCTCGGCGACGAACTCGAGCGCGTCAGGCGTCAACACCTCGTCGAATCCGGGCTCCGCGTTGCCGTGCAGCTCGAGTTTCGTGTCCGTTGCCATGAGTCAATCCTCCAGTTTCGCTATCTCGTTTCCGTACCCGCTGTGGTTGCGCGTGAAGCCCCGCCGATTGGGGAGGAGCCGTCCCAGCTCGAACGCCAGGCCGCCGACCAGGTCGAGTAGCGCGGCCTCGGCTGCGGCTCGATCGCGAGCCGAGCCCGCTGCTGTCCGTGCGTCGCGGCCGAACCGCCGGATCAATTGAAGCGGCGAGGGCGCGGGGAACGAGCCGGGGAAGCGCCGCTCGACCCAGGCGGCGCCGCTCCCGTGACGGACGAGCTGGCCGACCAGCGAGCCGAGCGTGGCGCGGGCGCGATGCTCGACGACGGCGGCCGGACGCTCCTCGATCGCCCATCCTGCCCGGGAGAGGCGGAAGCAGAGATCGGCATCCTCGCCGGCTCGGGCCGTTTCGACGAAGCCGCCGACCTGCTCGAAGGCACTTCTGCGCACGGCGCAGTTGGCGGTCTGCGCATACGCCCAGGCCCGGCGCAAGGTCGTCTCCTGACTCATATGGCCCCGGGCGGCCGAGTACGTGGCGACCGCGCTCGCGCTGGCGGCCACGTCGTGGATCGCGCCGGCGAGTACGCCCGTGCCGCCCTTCGGGTCCGGCGTGAAGTAGTCGTCGAGAAGCGATGGCGCGGGGCGGGTGTCGGCGTCGATGAACACGAGCCATTCGCCGTGGGACGTTCGCGCCGCCCGGTTGCGGGCGAACGCCGGAGTGCGGATGCCGACGGCGCCTTCAACGCGTATCGGCCCGTGCCGCCCCGGTCGCGCGCCAGCCCGGTTGTCGGCCACGATCAGCTCGTCCCCCTGGCTCAGCCGCAGCCGGGTGAGCTCTTCGAGCAGGTCGGTCAGCTGGTCGGATGTCCCCGCGAAGGGAACGATCACCGACGCCGTGGGACGAGGGTCAGCCACTGCGCAGCATCGTCTTCGCCGGCTTCGCGGACCCGATCGGGTCCCGGGCGGCTTCGCGCTCCCGGCGCCGAGCCCAGATCGTCTCCGCGGCACACAGGACGACGAGCAGCGCGGCCAGGGCCCCGACAAGGACCCAGGCGTCCAGCCCGGCGCTGACCGCGAACAGCACCATCGTCGCGGCCGCCAGCGCGAGCTTCTCCCAGCCGACCGTCCTGACCATGCGCAGCCCGAACGCGACGAGTCCCACCGCATACAGCGCCGCCCCTCCGCACAGCAGCAGCCGCGGAGCCGCGGGCAGCGGCGCGGTGGCGTCGCGGACGACGAACTTGACCCCGGCCGCGAAGATGATGATGCCGGCCACCACCAGCAGATGCAGATAGCTGTAGGAGTCGGCGGCGGCAAGCACCGGGTCGTCGTGCTCCCGCAGCCGCGCCTCGGCGATCGCCGCGAACCGGTCGAAGTAGGTCCACCACAGCCCAAACGTGGCCAGGAGCGCCAGTGCCACCGCCGCCACCTCTGTGGTGTCGAGCCGTTCCCGGCTGGCGCCGGCCCCGATCGTTATCACGGACTCGCCCAGGCAGATGATGATGAACAGGCTGTAGCGCTCGGCGAAGTGCGCAACGGCGACGTCCTGCAGGCCGCGCAGCCGCTCGCGGGTGAGCCAGGCGGGTCCGGCATAGTCGATCGCGACCGCTGCGATCCACAGCGCCGTGCGCGGCGGACCGGTGAACAACGAGCCGACGATCAGCAGCGCCATGCCGATCAGGACCGTGGTGGCAAAGCCGGCGATCGCGGTCCAGGAGGCGTTGCCCCGATGCGAGGCGTGGGCGTACAGGGCGAGGTGAAGCAGCCGCACGACCGCGTACGTGACGGCGAACAACGTGGCCTCGCTCCCGAACGCGCGCGGCACCGCGAGACCGGTCACGAAGATGAACAGGCCGGCGACGAGGAGCACGAGGCGTAGCGTCGGCGAGTCGGGCGTTTCCGCGTTGGCCGCCCACACGAACGCCGACCACGCCCACCAGATGAGCGCCAGCACGAGCATCGACTCGCCGAACCGGGTCCAGCTCGGATCGCTCGAGAGCAGCGCGGCCACCTGCGTCACCGCGAACACGAACACCAGGTCCCACAGGAGCTCGATCGGGGTGCTCCGCCGCTCCTCGGCGAACCCGTCCTCCGCGGCCGCAGGGCGATCGTTCACAGTCCGAAGTATCGCGGGCGTCAGAGCTCGGCCAGGGCGCGGTCGAGCTGCTTGCGCGCCTGCGTGAGCGTCTGGCCGCCACGGGCGAAGTCCCGCCACGGGTCGCCGTCGCGCTCGACGCGTTCGAGCACGTTGGACGTCGTCCACCGCTGCGGGACGGTCGCATCGTCGGACAGCTCTTCGAGGTGCAGCGGCGCCGCCACCGGGGCGTGCGGCCGCGCGCGGACCGAGTACGGCGTCACCGAGGTGTGCCCGTAGCCGTTTCGCATGTAGTCGATCAGGATCTTGTCCTCGCGCTTGGCCTTGCGCTGCTCGATGGTGAACAGCTCCGGGTCCCGGGAGGCGGCGAGCGTGGCGAAGTCACGCGAGAACGTGCGCACCGCGTCGTACTCGGCCCGGCGCTGCAGCGAGACGACGATGTGGTAGCCGCGCGAGCCCGATGTCATCGCCCACGGCTTCAGCCCGAGCTCCGTGAGCTGGTCGGCGATCAGGCGGGCCGCGTGGCGCATCTCATCGGGCCGCTCGATGCTCGGGTCGAGGTCGAACACCATCTTGTCCGGGCGGGTCGGGCGGTCGGCGCGGCTCAGCCAGCTGTGGAACGTGATGCAGGCCTGGTTGGCGAGATACACGAGCGTCGCCGGCTCGGACGCGAGGACGTGCTTGACCGTGCCGCCCTTCTTGGGCAGCTCGGCGGTCTTGATCCAGCCGGGGAAGTGGCTGCCGGCGTGCTGTTGGAAGATCCGGTTGCCCTCGATCCCGTCCGGATAGCGCTCGTAGTTGAGCGGTCGGTTCTCGACGTGGGGCAGCATGACGCCGGCGATCTCGGCGTAGTAGCCGGCGAGGTCCGCCTTGGTGACGGCAGGCGGGATGAGCTGCTTGTCCGGACGCGAGATCTCGACCGTGCGGCGACCGGCCTTGAGCTCGACTGCCACCGGTGCCGCCGCTTCAGCGGACCTGCTCGAGCTCGGCCTCGTCCGCCATGGTCTGCGGCAGCGAGTCGAGCAGGTCGAGCGCGCGCTGGTAGTCGTCGTAGCGGCGGAAGATCCGCAGCCACGACCAGCCGGGCCGCGTGCGGAGCTCCTTGGAGCGGTCGGGGTCTCCCGGGCGGGCGCTCGTCGCGCGCGTGTGGTGCTCGCGGTCCTTGCGGTCCTCGCAGGCCGCGGCGGCCGGTCGCTCCGCCATCAGCTTCTTGTGCTCGGTGATGGCCGTGGCGAGCTCCGGAGACGGGCCCTCCTCCTCGAGCAGGCTCGCCTCGAGGTGGGAGCTGAGCACAAGCAGCTCGCGCCGGGTGGCGCGGCGCGGTCGTGCCTTGCCGGTCTCGCGGAAGGCGAAAGCGTCCCAGGCCTTGGCGAATGAGATCAGGCTGGTCCGTCCGCCGCGGCGGTGCGCGGCGAGCATCGGGCAGATGCCGCCGTCCCTGCTGTAGGCGCCGACGATGATGTGCTCTGAGCGGATGCCGTCGAGCATCGCGCGCTTCGTGTGGGTCGGCAGGCAATCGATCGCGTGCCGGAGGTCGTGGATCGTCGCGTTGCGCCGTGTTGCCATAGGGTTCACCGCCTGCCGGGGACGGTCGGCCACTCTAACGACGGTCGTCGGGCCCCTCAACCGATCCCCTTGTCGCGAAAGGAACCTTGCAAATGAAGCTCGCGGTGAACGTGGCCTACTGGGGCATGGGGATGGGCCCGGAGGAGCAGCTCGCGGTCGTCCAGGAGGCCGAGAAGCTCGGGTACGACTCGGTGTGGGCCGCCGAGGCTTACGGCTCGGATACCGCCACCGTGCTCGCCTGGCTCGCCGCGGGCACGTCGAAGATCAAGCTCGGCTCGGCGATCTTCCAGATGCCAGCGCGCACCCCGGCGATGACCGCGATGACCGCGGCGACGATCGACCAGCTGTCAGGCGGGCGGATGATCCTCGGGCTGGGATCCTCGGGCCCCCAGGTCGCGGAGGGGTGGCACGGCCAGCGGTTCGCCAAACAGCTCCAGCGCACCCGGGAGTACGTCGCCGTGCTGCGGATGGCCCTGGCCCGCGAGCGGGTGGAGTTTCACGGCGAGACGATCGAGCTGCCGCTGCCGGATGGCCCCGGCAAGGCGCTCAAGCTGATGATCGCCCCCGTGCAGGAGAAGATCCCGATCTACCTGGCCGCGATCGGGCCGAAGAACACGGCGCTGGCCGGCGAGATCGCCGACGGGTGGATCCCCACCTTCTTCTCCCCGGAGTACGTGTCTGAATTTCGAAAGCTGCTCCAGGAGGGCGCGGATCGGGCGGGCCGCTCGCTCGACGCCTTCGACATCGCCCCCACCGTGCAGTCCTTCGTGTCCGACGACCGCGAGATGGCGCGCAACCTGATGCGCCCCGTGCTGGCGCTCTACATCGGCGGGATGGGGTCGCGCAAGCAGAACTTCTACAACAACCTCGTGCAGCGCTATGGGTTCGAGGACGCGGCCCAGGAGATCCAGGACCTGTACCTCGACGGCAAGAAGAATGAGGCCGGCGAGGCCATCCCCGACGAGCTGATCGACATGGTCTCGCTGTGTGGCCCGCGCGACGTCGTCCGCGACCGTCTGGCCGCGTTCCGTGACGCCGGTGTGGGGACGCTGATGATCACGCCGATGGCGTTCACCGCGGATGACCGGATCGCGCAGCTCCGCGCGATCGCCGAGCTCGCTGCCTGAGTCGGCTGAGTCGTCGGCCGCCGGCGCGGTGGCGGGGCGCCGGCTCCGGGTCTTCCTCGGGGCGTTCGGCGACGCCGGCCACGCGTTCCCCATGCTGGCCCTGGGCGCGCAGCTCGTCGCTCGCGGCCACGAGGTGACGTTCGAGACCTGGAAGCGGTGGCGCGAGGACGTCGAGGCCGAGGGGATGCGGTTCCTCCCCGCGCCCGAGTACCCGGTGTTCCCCACGCGCGAGAAGCCGCTGAAGCCCTACGAGGCGGTCGTGCTGGCCGCGGCCGAGACGCGCGCGTCGATCGCCGGCTTGCGCCCCGACGTCATCGTCCACGACATCCTCACCCTGGCGCCGGCATTGGCGG
Source organism: Solirubrobacteraceae bacterium (assembly GCA_036494115.1). Taxonomy (GTDB): domain Bacteria; phylum Actinomycetota; class Thermoleophilia; order Solirubrobacterales; family Solirubrobacteraceae; genus Palsa-465. Next base: position 14,484 of record DASXOS010000084.1, read on the forward strand.
GCGAGTTGGAGGCGGTTCCGGTGGCCACGCTCGTCCCCCACTTCTATCCGGTGGGCGCTGCGGGCGCGCCGCCGTACGCGATGGGCGCCCGGCTCCCGCGCACCGCCGCCGGCCGAGCGGTGTGGCGGCGAATGGACCGACTCGTGGAGAAGGGACTGCGACAGGGTCGCGACGAGCTCAACGCCACGCGACTGAAGCTGGGGCTTGCGCCAACCGAGCGACTTCACGGCGGCCTGAGCACCCGGTTGGTGGTCGTGGGCACCTATCCCCAGCTCGAGTATCCGCGCCGCTGGCCGGAGTCCGTGCACGTGGTCGGTCCGCTGATGTGGGAGCCGCCCTACCACGACGAGCCGGCGCCCCCGGGAGACGCGCCGCTCGCGCTGGTGGCCCCGTCGACGGCGCAGGACCCGGCGCATGACCTGCTGCGCGCGGCGCTCCGGGGACTCGGCGACGAGCCGATCCGGCTGATGGCGGCGTCGAACCGAAAGCCGCTGCCCGAGCCGGTGCCGGTTCCGCCGAACGGGCGGCTCGTCGACTGGATCTCCTACTCGCGCACGATGCCCCGCTGCTCGCTGGTGATCACCCACGCCGGACACGGCACGGTGGCACGGGCGTTGGCCAGCGGGTCCCCGGTGCTGGCGGTGCCGCACAGCGGTGACATGGGCGAAAACGCCGCCCGGGTCGACTGGGCGGGGGTCGGCGCGCGGCTGCCGTGGCGCTTTTTGTCGCCGCGCACGCTGCGGCTGGCGGTCAGGCACGCGCTCGAGAACCCGTCGCTGGCGGAGCGGACGGCGAGCCTCGCGCGCTGGTCGGCGGCGAACAGCGGGCCGGTCCGCGCCGCCGAACTGGTCGAAGCGCTTGCCGCGGAGGGCTAACTGATGTCGCTTGAGCGCCGCTCGCGGACGAACGCGACCAGCTCGGGCGCCGTGCCCTCGAGGCGATCGACGGGCTCTCCGTAACAGGTGCAGAGCTCGACGACGGCGCGGCCGGGCGAGAGCTCGAGCGTCCGCCAGGTGGCGCCGTGCTCCTCCCAGCGTTCGAGGTCGGCGACCGTGATCTGACGCGACCGGTCGGCCACGCGCGCTCAGCCCCCGCTCGTGCCGGCGGCGCCGCTCGCGCCAGCCGCAGTTGCGGCTGGATTCGCCCGCGCCCACTCCACGACCTTGTGCGAGTCCGAGATCACCGTGCCGTCGTCGAGGACCAGCACTGGCACCAAGCTCTTCCCGGTCAGGCGCTTGACCTCCTTGCGCCCGGCAGTCTGGTTGAACAGGTCCGGCAGCATCCCGTAACCGTATGACCTGATCACCTCGGGCTCATGGCCGGCGTCCTTGAGCGCGTGATACGCGTTGCCACACGGATGGCCGCCCGGTCGTGGGGCCACCTTGAAGGTGCCGTAGCAAACGTAAAGCTTCATCTCTCCGACCTCCAGCTCCGGGGGTGGGACTCGAACCCACAACCTAACGGTTAACAGCCGTTCGCTCTGCCGGTTGAGCTACCCCGGATTATGGTGTAATGATGCACTGACTTCCCGACCAACGGCTCAGCCCGGCTCCAGTTGCCGCCGGAGAACTGTAGCGGGAATGTCTGTAATCCCCGCTTCGACTTCCGCGTGGCAATTGGAGCAGAGAAGGATGCATTTCTGCGCCTCCGCCCTCAGGGTTTGCAGCGACAGCGTCAACCCGCCACACGCGAGTCCGAGCCGCTTCTGCTCCGGGTCAAGATGATGAAACGCTAAGGCACCCAAGTACCTGTCGTAGCCGCACACGCAACAACAACCGCCAGCCTCGGACGCGAGTGTCTCCTTGAGCCGGCGCCGGTGACGCGAGATGCCTTCAGCTCGACATGTCTTGCAGCGGTAGTAGCCGCGGCCTTCCAAGACGAACTCGGTTTCCCCGTGGCGGTGGCAGACGGAATTAATGACGTTCACCCCAGCCGCCTTCGCCTTGCGCTTCTCATCGGCGATCGAGGGTGGCCTGACGTTGCGGCTGCGCAGGCCGAAGCGCTTCATCCAATAGCGCACGGTGGTCTTGCTGAGACCTACCTGGCCGGCGATTTGGGCGATCGAGAGGCCCTCGTCGACCAGCGCGGTGAGCCGCTCGCGTTCGATGCCGCCCTTTGCGGCGTGCTTGGCCGGATCAGGGATCTCCAGGTCGTAGGCCCCGAGCCAGAAGATGACCACCGCCTCCTCGGTTCGCAGGCGCGCGGCGAGCTGCTCGAGGCTCAGCCGCTCGTCCAGTAACAGTTCCAGTCTCTCCCGTTCCATCGTCCGATCTCCCGTTGATCGAACATATGTTCGCCGGCGGATCGGACGGAAAAGTCCTGCTAGCGGGTCCCTTCGAGGCGGGCCACGACGCCGCGAATCGAGGCGAGCACGCCCTCGCGCTCGCGGGCGAGCTTGGTGATGCCGCCGGCGCCGGTGGCGCGGGCGCGGACGATCGCGCGGTCCATCCGGCCGAGCTCGAGTACGAGCTTGGCGTGTGCGAGCCGGTCCTCCGCGACGTCGCCGGCACGGCCCGCCCGGGCCACGAGGTCGGCGATCACCCGGGCGAGCTCCTCGTCGTCGGGTGGGAGATCCGCCATCGGTGAGGCGGCGCGTCCCGTCAGATGCCGGGCCGCGCGACGGTAGAGCTCGCTGGTCAGAAGCTGGTCGGGGTCGATCTCGGCCAGCACGGCGTCGCCGGCTGCCGGCAGCGCCACACACAGGACGAGGAACCCCCGCTCGGCCCGCAGGCCATGTTCCAGTCCGGTGGCGGCCATCGCCGTCCCCGCCCCCGCGCCGCCGCCGTTGCCTGTCGACGCGGCCGTCCCGTTCGACGTCGAACCCGCCGCCGAGACGAGCGAGGCCACGTTCGCCTCCGAGAGCTCCAGGCGACCGGCCACGCGCCGGACCAGGTCGTCGCGCACGAGACCCGCGGGCAGCTCGGCCAGCACGGGCCGAAGCTCGCGCAGGGCGCGGTCACGGCCCTCGGCGCTGCGCAGATCGGCCCGATCGAGGATCCGCTCGACGTTGAACACGACGAACGGGGCGGAGCGGCCGACGAGCTCACGCAGCGCCTGCGCCCCGTCGCGCTCGATCAGGTCGGCGGGATCGGTGCCCTCGGGAAGCGGAACGACGCGGAGCTCGAGCGGAGGATCTCGGCCCTCGGCCAGCCGGGCCGCGCGGAGCATCGCCTCTTGCCCGGCGCGGTCCGCGTCGAGGCACAGCTCGAGCACGCGCACGACACGGGCCAGCTCCACCACCTGCTCCTCGGTGAGCGCGGTCCCCATGATCCCCACGGCGTTCTGCAGCCCCGCCTGGTGCAGCGCGAGCACGTCGGTGTAGCCCTCGACGAGGATCATCCGCCCCGCTCGCGCCCCGGCGGCCCGGGCCAGGTCGATGCCGAACAGCTGGCTGCGCTTGTGGTAGACGATCCCGTCGGAGGTGTTGAGGTACTTGGGCCGCTGGTTCTCGCGCATGGCTCGCGCGCCGAATCCACGCACCCGCCCGCGGGCGTCGACCGCCGGGAACATGATCCGCTCGCGGAAGCGGTCGTAGACCTGCCCCGGGCGGGTCTTCGAGCGCTGGACGAGGCCGGCGTCGACCAGCTCCTCCTCGCTGAAGCCCCCGCTGCGCGACGCGCGGAGCATGCGGTCCCAGGCGCTGGGCGCGTAACCGACTCGGAACTCGCGCAGCGTCTCCTCGCTCAGGCCGCGGCCCAGGAGGTACTCCCGCGCCGGCGCCGCCTCGGTCGACTCCCACAGGTAGCGCGCGTAGAAGGTGGCGGCCCGGCCGAGGAGCGTGTAGAGCCGTTCGCGGCGCTGGCGGCGCATCGCCGCGCCGGGGTCTTCGTCCTCGGTCTCGAGGGCCACACCGAATCGGTCGGCGAGGGACTCGAGTGCGGACTTGAAATCGAGGCCCTCGGTCTCCATCACGAAGGTGAACGGATCGCCTGAGGACTGGCAGCCGAAGCAGTGGTAGTGCTTGGCGTCGGGCCGGACGTGGAAGGAACCGGTCCGCTCGTCGTGGAACGGGCACAGGCCGAAGTAGCTGTCGACGCCGGCCCGGCGCAGGTCGACGCGCGTCGAGACCAGCGCCAGCATGTCGACCGCGTCGTAGACGCGATCGCGCGAGTCCGCGGCATACCGGGTCACGGGGCGAACGCCACCGGGATGCTGAGCGCCTCGAAGGCCGCGATGCAGAAGCGGTCGGTCATGCCGGCCAGATAGTCGGTGACCCGGCGGGCCAGATCGCCGTCCGGGATCGAGGCGGGAATCTCGTCCGGGTGGGCGCAGTAGTGGTCGAACAGCGAGCGGACGACGTGCTCGATCTTGGCTGCCTCGCGGGTCGCCTCCGGCCCCAGGTAGACGCGGTCGAACATGAACGAGCGCAGCTGGGACATGGCCTCCCCCACGCGTTCGCCCTGGACGATCGCGCCGGCGTGCTCGGAGTGCTCGACGAGGTCGTGCACGAGCATGTCGATACGACGCGGACCGGTGTCGCCGAGGATCTCGATCGGCCCCGCTGGAAGGTCGCGCACCGACAGCACGCCGGCGCGGACCGCATCGTCGATGTCGTGGTTGATGTAAGCGATCCGGTCCACGAGGCGGACGATCCGCCCCTCGAGCGTCGACGGCTCCTGCGCCCGGCCGGAGTGGCCGAGGATCCCGTCGCGCACCGGCAGCGCGAGGTTGAGCCCATGGCCGTCGCGCTCGAGCGTGTCGACCACCCGGAGCGAATGCTCGTGGTGGCGGAAGCGCAGCCCGAAGCGCTCCGATAGGCAGCGGTCGAGCGCGTCCTCGCCGATGTGGCCGAACGGCGGGTGGCCGAGGTCGTGGCCCAGCCCGATCGCCTCCACGAGGTCCTCGTTCAAGCGCAGGGCACGGGCCACGGTCCGGGAGACCTGGGTGACCTCGAGGGTGTGGGTGAGCCGGGTCCGGTAGTGGTCGCCGCTGGGCGCCACGAACACCTGCGTCTTGTACTTCAGCCGCCGGAACGCCTTGGAATGGACGATCCGGTCGCGATCGCGCTGAAACGGTGTGCGCAGTCCGCAGTCGGGCTCCGGCGAGCGCCGCTCGACGGGATACGAGCGTGTCGCCAGTGGCGAGAGCTCTCGCTCCTCACGCTCGCGGATGCGAGCCGCGAACGCCTCGGCCACGGGGCCCGAGGGATGTTCGCGTGCGGAGGCGAGCAGCTGATCGGTCACATTCCCGATTCTGACATTGGCCGCCGCCGGGGGCCGGATCCCGTTGCGAAGTTGTCGCAGAGTGCGGGGTCAGGCGGCGTGGCGCAACAGCGGGCGCAAGCGCACATGGCCATGATGCTCGGCCGTCTCGACGATCGCCCGCTCGGCCTGCCGCAGCGCCCGGTCGGACGCGTCGGGCGCCCGCGCCAGCGGCTCGCCGAGAGCCCCCACCAGGAAGCGGTAGCCCTCGGCGTCGAGCGGGAACGCCGCAGACTCGCACGAGCTGCAGACCACGCCGCCGGCCGCGGCCGAGAACCCCTGGAGATGCTCGGCCTCGCCGCAGGCGGCGCACGAGCCGAGCTGGGGGACGATCCCGGCAGCTAGGAGCAGCTTCATCCGGAAGGCCAGGCCGTTGGCCGCGCGGGCGTGCACCGGGTCCGAGCTGAGCAGCCCGAGCTCATTGGCGAGCAGATGGAACACCTCGGGGTGGGACTCCGAGGTCTCGAACAGGCGGGTCACGGCATCGCAGGCCCGAGCCGCCGCGTCGAGCGTCGCCGCGTGGTCACGCAGCGGGGCATGGGTGGCGATCGTGTCCGCGCTGGTCACCGTGTAGAGGTCGCTGCGACCCTCGTGCAAGCCGATCTGCACGCGGAAGAACGGCTCGAGCCGGGCGCCGAACCGGCTGCGCGAGCGCCGCACCCCCTTCGCGATCGCGGCTAGCCGGCCGTCTCCAGGGGTATAGAGATGGAGGATCCGATCGGCCTCGCCATAACGGATCGAGCGGAGCACGATCGCTTCCGTTTTCAGAGGTCCGGACATCGCAAATCCAAAGCTATACTTTCTGAAGCATGACGCCGATCACTCTCTACACGACAGACCGCTGCTCCAAGTGCGTGGGAGCAAAGACGCTTCTCACCCGCCGCGGCATCCCGTATCACGAGATCAATCTGGCACGCGACCCGGACGGCCGAGCCGAGCTGATCAGGCGGACCGGCATGTACACCTTCCCGCAGATCATGATCGGCGAGCAGACGATCGGCGGCTTCGACGAGCTGCGCGCCGCCGACAGCGCGGGCAAGCTCGACGACCTCCTCGCGGCCTGAGCCTCAGCCGCCAGCCTCAGCCGCCAGCCTCAGCCGCTAACGCCGCCGCCGAGCGCGAGGCCGCGGCTGACACCACGGGCAGACGTACGTCCCCCGCCCACCGACGACGAGCTTTTCGATCGTCCCGCCGCACTCCGGGCATGGCTCGCCGGCCCGCGTGTGGACGAGGAACCGATCCTGGAAGGACCCGCGCGCGCCGTCGACGTGGCGGAAGTCGTCGATCGAGGCGCCCTTGGCATCGATGCCGGTTCGCAGCGCGTCCTCGATCGCCGCATGAAGTCGCCTCAGCTGGTCCCCCGTGAGGCGGCCGGCGGGGCGCAGCGGATGGATGCGGGCCCGGAACAGCGCCTCGTCGGCGTAGATGTTGCCGACGCCGGCCAGCCGGCGCTGGTCGAGGAGGAACGCCTTGACGGGGGCGGTGCGGCCGCGGGCGGTGGCTCGCAGGTAGGCCGGGGTGAACTCCGGGGTCAGGGGCTCGGCGCCGATCCGCTCGTCCAGGTAGGCATCACGCGCCTCGGCGCCGAGAACGAGATGGCCGGTCCCGAACCGCCGGGGATCGACGTAGATGAGCCGATGTCCGCCGTCGAGTTCGAGCCGCACCCGAGTGTGCGGCGGCTCCGGATCTGGGTCGAACAGCAGCGACCCGGTCATACGCAGATGCAGCAGCAGGTGGCGCTCGCCCGAGAGCGCCCACACCAGGTACTTCCCCCGCCGACCCACCTGCTCGACGACCGCGCCGGTCAGCTCGTGGGCGACCGGCTCGGGCGGATCCGGCCGCGTCCAGCGACCATCGAGGATCTCGGCGCGCTCGATCGTCCGCCCCTCCAGGTGGGGGGTCAGCTGGCGGCGGATCGTCTCGACCTCGGGCAGCTCGGGCATCGTCGCTCCCGCCGTGCTCAGGCCGAGGCCCGGGTCGGGGCCAGGGACCGCCGCACCGGACTGAACACAGCCCGGTTGACGGCGCGGAACTGGCCCAGCGGGGCGTACTCGTCGAGCACGATCTCCGCGTGCGCCAGGAACACGTGAATCGAGCGCACCCGGCGCCGTTGCCCGCCGACGCGCTCGACCGCGTCGAGCTCGAGCGCCGGCGCGCCTCCCGCGCGCGTTCGCAGAGCGTGAATGACGCGCAGGCCGGGCTCGCGGGCACGGGACTCGGAGACCAGGTCGCTCAGCACCTTTCCCAGCGCGGCGGGATCGGCCGGTGGCGCGGTGCTCCGCGGAAACCGCCACAGCGCGATCACGGCGTCGCCCGAGCTGACCGTGGCGACGAGCGGCCGCTTGCCCGTGGCGAGTCCCCAGCCCCGGGGCGCGCTGAGTGCGACTCCGGACTTGGCGTACGTCAGCGTGCGGAAGCCGCCGGAGGAGACGGGGATGATCGAGCTCGGAACAGGGGTGCGCGAGTTGCCGCAGCCGACGAGTCCGATCGCCGCCGCGACCGTAACCGCTGAGAGGATGATCCGCCGGGCGTCGGGCACGACGGAGGACTGTAGTGCGGCCGCGCCTACCCGTCTGACGCGGCCGCCCCGGCGGCCGCCCCGTGCTCGATCTGGGCCCCGTGCTCGATCTGGGCCCGGGGATGGGAGTCGAAGTACACGTCACGCAGTCGTTCGGCGGTCAGGTGCGTGTAGATCTGAGTGGTGGCGATGTCGGCGTGACCGAGCATCTCCTGGAGCGACCGCAGGTCGCAGCCGCCGGCGAGCAGGTGGGTGGCGAAGGTGTGGCGCAACGTGTGCGGACTCATCTTCTGCTCGAGGCCGGCGGCCCGAGCGTGGCGCTGGACGATCTTGTAGAGACCTTGACGGGTCAGCCCACCGCCGCGGAGGTTCAGGAAGACGCGCGGCTCGTCGCGCAGACCGACCAGCCGCGGACGGCCGCGCTCGAGGTAGGCGCGGAGGGTCTGGATCGCCTTGCTCCCGATGGGCACGATCCGCTCCTTCGAGCCCTTGCCGCGTGCGCGCAGGATCCCCGCCTCGACGTCGAGCGCGGAGAGCTCGAGGCTGATCGCCTCCGAGGCGCGCAGCCCGCAAGCGTACATGGTCTCGAGCAGGGCGCGGTCGCGCAGGGCCGCGGAGGAGTTGCCGCGGGGCTGGTCGAGCAGGCGCTGGATCTCGTCGCGGCTCAGCACCTTCGGCAGCCGGCCGCGGGAGCGGGGCGGGCGCAGGTCTGCAGTTGGGTCGCGCTCGAGGATCTGCTCGCGTCGCAGGAAGCGGTAGAACGAGCGCAGGCAGGCGATCTTGCGTTGCAGGGTGGCGGGAGCCACCGGCCGGCGGCCCTCGCGTCCGTCGGCAAGCTCGGAGACGAATTCGGCGAGATCCGGCGATTCGACGTCGAGCGGATCGGTGCCATGGCGGCCGAGGAACTCGCCGAGCTGCTGGAGGTCGGAGCGGTAGGCCTCGAGCGTGTTCCGTGACAGGCCCCGCTCGAGCTCCAGGTAGGCGAGGAAGTCCAGAGTGAGCTCGGTCAGCCGCTGCGCCGGGGCCCTTGCCTCAGTGATCGCCACGTCAGCCCTATTCGGGCTGGGCTAGCGCTGTCCTGCCGTGCGAATCCGGTCCGATGACTTCAGCCACAGCAGCGCGATCAGCGACTTGGAGTCCTGGCACTCCTCGATCGCGTCGTCGATCCGGTCAAGCCGCCACGGGACGATCTCGATGCGCTCGTCCTCCTCCGCCTCTCCCGGCTCCTGCGCATCGCTCAGGTCGGTGGCGAGATAGATCCAGACCCGCTCGTCCGTGAACCCGGGACTGGTGTAGAAGGCGAACAGCTCCTCCCAGGTCTCGGCTTGCTTGCCGATCTCCTCGCCCAGCTCGCGTTTGCCCGCCTCAAGCGGGCCTTCGCCCTCGACGTCGAGCTTCCCGGCCGGGATCTCGAGCGATGCGTCCATACCCGCCGCCTCACGCGGCTGGCGGGTCAGCCACACGTGCGTGTCGTCGACCGGGACGATCCCGACCGCGCCGGGATGCCACACCTTCTCCCGCTTGACCTCCTCGCCGTCGGCGTGACGGAAGCGCTCCTCGCCGACGCGGACGATCTTGCCCTCCCACAGGACCTCGCCGCCGAGCCGCTCGAACGGGCTCACGCCTCGCCCTCCGACCCAGCCGTCTCGAGGAGCGCGATCGCCACCTCGAACATCCCCTCGAGCGCATCGGCGCTGACGCGCTCGTCGGGCTGGTGGTTGCGCTCCGTCCCGTTGGCCAGGTTCGCGCAGGGGAACCCGGAGGCCCGGAACGCGTTGGCGTCGGATCCGCCGCCGGTGGTGATCGGCCGCGGCACGTAGCCGCACTTCTCCAGCGCGCGCTCGGCCACCGCCAACTCGCGCGGCCGCCCTTTCGTCCGGTAGCCCTTGAACATCACCTGGACCATCACGTCGAGGTCGCACTCGGTGGCGTTGGCGCCGTCCTGGAGGTGGTCGATCATCTCGGTCACGACCTGCTCTACCCGCGTGTCGTCAATCCCGCGCACCTCGGCCTCGATCTCGCACCGCTCGGGGACGACGTTGGTGGCGGTGCCGCCGCGGATCACGCCGATGTTGGCTGTCGTGTCAGCGTCGAGGCGGCCCAGCTGCATCGCGGCGATGGCGCGGGAGGCCGCGAGGATTGCACTGCGTCCCTCCTCGGGCCGGATCCCGGCGTGCGCGGCGCGTCCGCGGATGTCGGCGTCGATCCGCTGATACGTGGGCGACGCGACCACGATCTCCCCGATCGGCGAGGCATGGTCCATCACATATCCGAACGAGCTGCGCAGGCGGGAGACATCGAACGCCTTGGCTCCGTGCAGGCCGTTCTCCTCGGAGACCGTGAACAGCATCTCGAGCCCGACGGGCGGTCGCTCTCCGCCCTGCAGCAGCCGGCGTCCCAGCGTGAGGATCACCGCCACCGCAGCCTTGTTATCGGCACCGAGGATGCCGTCGTTGGCGTTGACCCAGCCGCCGTCGGTGAGCACGGGCTCGATCGGCGCGAGCGGCGGCACGGTGTCCATGTGGGCACAGAGCAAAATCGACTCGGCGTCGCGACCGGGGATCCGGGTGAGCAGGTTGCCGGCGTCCGACTCGGCGTAGCCGCGATCCTCTTCGACTTCGAGCCCCAGTGTCCGCAGCTCGGCCGCGATTCGCTCCGCGCACGGCCGTTCGTGCCCCGAGGGGCTCTCGATCGCGCACAGCTCGGCGAACGTCGCGTGGAGCTTGGCGCGCTCCGCGTCTGTGGCGCGCCTCACGAAGCGGCGGCCGGCGAGTGCACCGGATCTGCCGCCGGCGCCTCGGCCTCGACGGCCTCGCTGCCGCTGTGAGCGAGCGCGGCCCCAACGAACTCGCGGAACAGCGGCGCGGGTCGCTCGGGGCGCGATTTGAACTCGGGGTGGTACTGGGAGGCGACGAAGAACGGGTGAGTCTCGCGGTCGAGCTCGATCACCTCAACCAGGCGCTCGTCGGGCGAGGTGCCCGAGCAGACCAGGCCGAGCGACTCGAGCCGGCGGCGAAGGTGGTTGTTGACCTCATAGCGATGCCGGTGGCGCTCGTAGACGACCGGCTCGTCGTAGAGCTGGCGCACCCGGGTGCCGTCGTGGAGCTTGACCGGGTCAGCGCCGAGGCGCATCGTGCCGCCCATGTCGGCGACCTCCTTCTGCTCCGGCAGGAGGTCGATCACGGGATAGGGCGTCTCGGGATCCATCTCGGTCGAGTTCGCGCCGTCCATCCCGGCGACATGGCGGGCGAACTCGCTGACCGCCACCTGCATGCCGAGGCAGATCCCGAGGTACGGGATGCCCCGCTCGCGCGCGATCTGTGCGGCCCGGATCTTGCCCTCGAACCCGCGGCCACCGAACCCGCCGGGGATCAGGATCCCGTCCGCGTTGTGCAGCGCCTCGGCCACCGGCTGCTGGCCGACGGACTCGGAGTCGACCCATTCGATCTCGATCTTGCAGCCGTGATGGACGCCTGAGTGCTTGAGCGCCTCGACCACCGACAGGTACGCGTCCTCGAGCTGGACGTACTTGCCGACGAGCGCAATGCGCACCGAGCGCTCGGCCTCGGCGGCCCGGCGCGTGATCGCCTCCCATCCGCTCAGATCGGGTGAAGGAGCATCGAGGCCGAAGTGCTCGGACAGGATGAAGTCGTCGACACCCTCCTCGCGGAACACCAGCGGCACCCGGTAGATGTCTGAGACGTCGTAGGCGGAGACCACGGCCTCGACCGGCAGGCTGGCGAACAGCGCGATCTTGCGCCGGATCTCGTCGGAGAGCATCGCCTCGGAGCGGCACACCACCATGTCGGGAGCGATACCGATGCGGCGCAGCTCGTTGACCGAATGCTGGGTCGGCTTGGTCTTGAGCTCTCCGGCATGCCCGATGTACGGGACCAGCGTCAGGTGGATGAACATGCAGCGGCGCCGGCCGACGTCGACGGGGAACTGGCGGATCGACTCCAGGAACGGGAGCGATTCGATGTCGCCCACCGTGCCGCCGATCTCGGTGATCACGAAGTCGACATCGCTCGACTCCGCCATCAGCTTGATCCGCTGCTTGATCTCGTCGGTGATGTGCGGAACGACCTGGACGGTGGCGCCGAGGTAGTCGCCACGGCGCTCGCGGCGGATCACCGTGTTGTAGATCCCGCCGGCGGTCACGTTCGAGGCCCGGTTCGTGTTGGCGTCGGTGAAGCGCTCGTAGTGCCCGAGATCGAGGTCGGTCTCCGCGCCGTCCTCGGTCACGAACACCTCGCCGTGCTGATAGGGCGACATCGTGCCCGGATCGACGTTGATGTACGGGTCGAACTTCTGGAGCTGGACGCTCAACCCGCGCGCCACCAGGAGGCGTCCGATCGACGAGGCGGCGATCCCCTTACCGAGCGAGGAAACGACTCCCCCGGTGATGAAGATGAAGCGTGTCTCCGTCTGAGAGCTTGGCGCGGGGCGTCGCGGGTCTTGGGCCATCGATCGATCCTGAGTGTAGTGGACGTCCTGAAGGTAGCTCTCGGGGCGGACGGCGTGGTGGGTCTCAGACCGCGCCGCCCGGCGAAACCCCGCACCGAGCGAGAAGGAGTCGGCTCACGCCGCCTTGAGCAGCTCGCGGGCGTGCTCGCTGGCGGCGGTGTCGTGCTCACCGGCGCCGAGCATCCGCACGAGCTCCCCGACCACGTCGTCGCCGTGGAGCGCCGTCACGGTGGTCCGAGCCGGGCTCGACGACGCGTCCTTGACGATCGTGAAATGCCGAGAGGCGAGCGCCGCCACCTGCGGGAGATGGGTGATGCAGAGGATCTGCCGCCCGGCCGCGAGCCGGCGCAGATGCTCGCCCACGGCGCGCGCGGTGTGGCCGCCGATCCCGGCGTCGATCTCGTCGAACACCAGCAGGGGCGTCTCGCTTCCCCCCACCGCACCCGTGGCACCCGCGGCGTGGGCCACGCTGAGCACAGCCAGCATCACCCGTGAGAGCTCGCCCCCGGAGGCGATCTCCCGCAGCGGGCCCGGGGCCATCCCCGGGTTTGGCGCGATCGTCAGCTCGACCGTGTCGGCGCCGCGCGGCCCGGGGCCAGCCTCGCGGGGCTGCACGTCGACCTCGAACCGGGCATCCGCCATGGCCAGCTCCGCCAGGCACGTCTCCACCTCCCGGGCGAGCTTCGGGGCGGCGCGGACCCGGGCGCGGTGCAGCTTTGCGCACAGCTCGCCCAGCTCACCGCGAGCGGTCTCGAGCTCCGTCGCCCCCGCTTCGAGCGCGTGATCAGCGTGCTCGAGGTCGTCGAGTCGCGCCCGGCACTCCTCGGCGTAGCGGAGCACCTCGGCGATCGTCCCGCCGTGCTTGCGCTCGAGACGCGCCAGCAGGGCCAGCCGTTCCTCGACCTCCTCGAGCCGCCCGGGTGAGCCCTCGAGCTCGAGCCCGTAGCGGCGGAGCTCGCCGCCGACGTCCTCGACCTCGTAGAGGGCGGCCTGGAGTCGCTCGAGCAGGGACGCGAGCGTGGGGTCGATCCCGGCCACGGGCTCGAGGTCGGACACCGCCCGAGCCAGCGCCACGGCGGCGCCTGCGCCATCGTCGGAGGCGATTGCCTCCGCCCCGGTGGCGGCGGCCGAGCGCAGGCTCTCGAGGTTGCGGAGGCGGTCACGCTCGGCGCTCAGCTCGGCCTGCTCCTCTTCGCTCGGCGCGGCGGCTTCGATCTCCTCGAGCTCGAAGCGCAGGAGATCGAGCTCGCGGTCCCGCGTGCCGGCCAGCCCTTCGAGCTCCCGGAGACGGGACTCGAGCGCCCGGACCCGCTCGTAGACAGGGGCGATCCGGTCGCGCAGGGCCAGGTGATCGGCGCCGCAGTAGCCGTCGAGCACCTCGAGCTGGGCCGTGGCCACGGTCAGCTTGCGGTGCTCGTGCTGACCGTAGAACGACAGCAGTCGGCCACCGAGATCACGCAGGTCGGCGACCGTCGCGGCGCGGCCGCAGATGTAGGCCCGGGTGCGCCCGTCGGCCCATACGCGCCGAGCCAGGACGACGTCCTCGGCGTCGCCCGGGATCCGCTCGGCCAGCTGCGGATCGAGCTCCGGTGGCCGGGTGAACACCCCCTCGACGTACGCCTCTGCGGCGCCCGCGCGCACGATCCCGCTGCGGGCCTTGCCGCCGAGCAGGAGATCGAGGGCGTGGGCGAGCAGCGTCTTGCCCGCGCCGGTCTCGCCCGTGAGGACGTTCAGACCCTCGCCGAGCCGCAGCTCGGCACGTTCCATCAGCAGCAGGTTCTCGACGCGCAGCTCTTGGAGCATGTCGACGGTGTACCAGGGGGCCCCGACGGATCGGACGCCTTGCGAGCACGCGGCGAGGCCGGCGGGAAGCCGTTAGGGGGCGGAGGCCATCCGCCCGAACTTCTCGCGCAGCCGCTGGTAGAACGTGGCGCCCGCTACCTGGGCCAGGGAGCCCTGGCCATCGATGAATCGGGCCTCGATCTGGTCGCCGGGCGCGAGCACGCACACCGGCCGGCCGTCGACGGTGACGTCGACCGGTTCGTCCATGGACCGGTTGGAGACGAGCATCACGTCGGTGGGGGCCGCCACAAGCGCCCGGGCGGTCAACGAGTGAGGCGCGATGAAAGAGACGACGTAGCCGGCCACCCCCCAGGCCATCACCGGCCCGCCGTTGGCGAGGTTGTAGCCGGTGCTGCCGGCGGGCGTGGCGACGACCAGCCCGTCGCAACGCACCCGGCCGATCTCGTCGCTCCCGATCGTGTAGGCCAGGTCGGCGACGCGCATGCCGGCCTGGCGGTGCATGGAGATGTCGTTGATCGCCAGCCACAGTCCCCCTTTGCCCGACAGCGAGATCCCGGGGAGGGCCAGCACCTCGAACTCGCCCGAGAACGCCTGGCGAAACCCCTCCGGAGCCTGCTCGCGGTCGACCGTGGCCAGGAACCCGATCTCGCCGAAGTTGACCGCGAACACGGGGGTTCCCGTGCCGGCGTATCTGCGCAGCGCGGTGAGGATCGTGCCGTCGCCGCCGAGGGCGAAGCAGATGTCGACGTCCTGGTGGACCTCGGCGTCGAGCTCGAGCCCCTCCCCCGGGGCGAGGCCGTGCTTGGCGGTCTCCTCGCGGTCGAGCCGGAGCACGGCACCCGCCTCCCGGGCCAGCGAGATCAGCGTCCCGAGCGCCGGCGCCGTCTCCCCGGGACGGCGGTGGGTGAACACCGTGGCGCGCCGGATCGGGTTCACCGCGGCGCCTCCAGCTCCGGCTCGGCGGCGCGCGCGGCCGCGTCCAGGTCCGCCACCCCCGGACGCCCCGCCTCGGCGAGCCACACAAATGTCTCGAGATTGCCCTTCGGCCCCGGCAATCCCGAGCTCGCGTACCCCAGGACCGAGGCCCCCAGCTCCTGGGCGGCGCCACCCAGTTCAACCAGCGCCCGCCGCCGTTGCAAAGGATCGCGCACCACGCCCCCCTTGCCGACCGCGTCGCGCCCGACCTCGAACTGGGGCTTGACCATCGCCAGGCAGTCGAAGGACTCAGCGGCGCAGGCCAGCACCGCCGGCAGCACCTTCGTCAACGAGATGAAGGACACGTCGATCACGAGCAGCTCGGGGCGATACGGCAGTTCCTCGACGGTCAACGAGCGGGCGTTGCAGCGCTCGATCACGGTCACCCGTGGATCGATGCGCAGCTGCCAGCTGAGCTCGCCGTAGGCCACGTCCACCGCCACCACGGATGCGGCGCCGCGCTGGAGCAGGCAGTCGGTGAACCCGCCCGTGGAGGCGCCCACGTCGAGCGCCCGGGCCCCAGTGACATCGATGCCGAATGCGTCGAGCGCGTTGGCGAGCTTGACGCCGCCGCGGGAGACGAACTCCGCGGCGGCCACGATCTCGATCTCGACATCGCGTGGGACGAGCTGACCCGGCTTCTCAGCCCGCCGGCGGCCGGGGAGCAGCATGACGTCCCCGGCGAGCACCGACGCGGCGGCGCGGGAGCGCGAGGGGAACAGGCCGCGCTCCGAGAGCAGGCTGTCGAGGCGGACACGTGTCATCGAACGCGAAACGGTATGGCAGGCACGCCGGACGTGACGGAAGTCACACTAACCGCGCCGTGGAACGGGCACGATTGTGGAGAAGCAATCAGCGCCAGCTGACACATATCTCTCCTCCCGGAACGGCCCGCCTCGGCGGGTCGTTCCTTTTAGAGGCCATCTCAGAACCCCCCGCGCACGTCTGGCGGCGGCGGATCGGCGCGGGGCTGTGTCCTCGGACCTCGATGTGGCTGGGCCACACCTTCGGTCCTGCGTCCTAGCCCCGCTTGATCCGGCGCTCGCCAGCCCCACACGCGGAGTTCTGAGATGACCTCTTAAGCGCGTTGCGGGCCTGGGCTCAGCCGGCGACGTGCGTCCACTCCGCCACCGCGGCCTCGATCCGCTCGGCGATGCGGGCCCCGGTGAATCCGACCTCCTCGTGCAGGAGCGCCGGAGAGCCGTGGGTGACGTAGCGGTCCGGAAGCCCGACCCGGAGAATCCGCGGGGCGACCCCGGCGTCCGACAGGGTCTCCCACACCGCGGATCCGAAGCCGCCGGCGAGCACACCCTCCTCGACCGTCACGAGCAGGTCGTGCTCGGCGGCGAGCTGAGCGGCCAGGCCGGCGTCGATCGGCTTGGCAAAGCGGGCGTCGGCGACGGTCACCGCGATGCCGCGCTCGGCGAGGATGTCCGCGGCCTCGAGCGCCTTGCCGACGCCCGTGCCGTAGCCGAGCAGGGCGACGCGGCCGTCGCCTCCCTCGCGGAGGATCTCGCCGGTCCCGATCTCGAGCACCTCGGCGGTGGTCGGCAGCGGCACGCCGACGCCGCCGCCGCGCGGGTAGCGCAGCGCGATCGGGCCGTCGTCGTAGCAGAGCGCCGTGTGGAGCATGTGGACGAGCATCGCCTCGTCGCGCGGCGCCATCAGCGTGATGTTCGGCAGGCACCGCAGGTAGGCGATGTCGAACACGCCGTGGTGGGTCGGGCCGTCGTCGCCGACCAGGCCCGCGCGGTCCATCGCGAAGACCACGTTCAGCTTCTGCAGGCACACGTCGTGGACGATCTGGTCGAACGCGCGCTGCAGGAACGTGGAGTAGATGGCGGCCACCGGCTTGCACCCCTGGAGGGCGAGCCCGGCGGCGAACAGGATCGCCTGCTGCTCGGCGATGCCCACGTCGTAGTAGCGGTCGGGCAGCTCGCGCTGAAGGATGTTCAGACCGGTCCCGGAGTTCATCGCGGCGGTGATCCCGATCACCCGGTCGTCGCGGCGGCACTCGCTCACCAGGGCGTTGCCGAACACCTGGGTGTACTGGGGTGGTGCCGGCTTGGCGCCCGCGGGCTTGGCCACCGCGGCGGCGGGAGCGCCGTTGGCGATCGACTTGGGCTTGGCGGCGTGCCACTTCTCCATCCCCTCGAGGCCGCCCTCCTCGGCGGGGGCGAAGCCCTTGCCCTTGACCGTCGCGCAGTGGATCACCACGGGGCGCTCCGCGGTCAGCGCCTCGCTCAGGGCGCGCCGGACAGCGCGGACGTCATGGCCGTCGATCACTCCCATGTAGGCGAAATCCAGCTCCTCCCACCACAGACCAGGAGCCCAGAACGCCTTGATCGACTCCTTCACATGCGGGCCGAAGCGCTCGAACGCAGCGCCGATCCCGGCGGGCAGCTTGGTCAGACCGCCTTCGACCTCCTCGCGGGCGTGCCACAGCTTCGGGTTGAGACGAACCCGGTTGAAATAGCGACTGAGCGCGCCGACGTTCGGCGCGATCGACATCCCGTTGTCGTTGAGCAGGACGACGATCGGGGTGCCCTCGCCCCCGGCCTGGTGGACCGCCTCGAATGCGACGCCGCCGGTGAGCGCGCCGTCGCCGACGACCGCCACCACGTTCCCGTCTTCGCCGTGTCCGCGGCGCATGGCCTCCTTGAGCCCGACCGCGTAGCCGATCGCGGTGGAGGCATGGCCGGCGCCCATGACGTCGTGCTCCGATTCCTGAACCGAGCAGAACGGCGCCAGCCCGCCGTATTTGCGGATCGTGTGCAGCTGATCGCGGCGCCCGGTCAGGATCTTGTGGGGATACGCCTGGTGACCGACGTCCCACAGGATCCGGTCCCGCGGCGAGTCGAGCACGGAATGCAGCGCGACCGCGATCTCGCATGCCCCCAGATTGGCTCCGAAGTGGCCCCCGATCTCCCCCACGGTGTCGATGATGTGCTCACGGACCTCCTGGGCGACGAGCTGGAGCTCGTCGTCGCCGAGGCTATGCAGGTCCTGGGGTCCGTCGATCCGGTGCAGCAGTTTCGGCATCAGTACGTCCTGGTCGCGATGAAGTCGGTTATCTGCTCGAGCTGCTCCGCTCCGCCCGGCGCAGCCTGCGCGAGTGCTGCGCGGGCGCGCGCGTGCGACTCACGGGCCAGCTCGCGCGCCCCGTCGAGCCCGAACTCGGTGACGTAGGTGCGCTTTCCCAGCCGTTCGTCGGTTCCCTGCGGCTTGCCGAGAGTCTCCTGTGATCCGGTGACGTCGAGGATGTCGTCAACGATCTGGAAGAGCACTCCGAGCTCGCTCGCAAAGGCGCGGAACTCGGTGATTGTGGCACGTCTTTCCGTGCCTCCGAGCAGCAGCACGCATTCGATGCTGGCGCCGATCAGACGGCCGGTCTTGAGTTCATGCAGCCTCCGGAGGCCGTCGGCGTTGGGTGCGGCGGTCTCCGCCACGTCGAGATACTGCCCGCCGACCATGCCCTGGACCCCGGTTGCGGCCGCCAGCTCGGCCGCCGCAGCCAGGACGTCGGCCGGATGGCCGTGATACCGCGAGAGCAGCAGCTTGAACGCCTCGGCGTAGAGCCCGTCGCCGGCCAGGATCGCCACGTCCTCGCCGAACTGGCGGTGGCAGGTGGGGCGGCCGCGGCGCATGTCGTCGTCGTCCATCGCCGGCAGGTCGTCGTGAATCAGCGAGTAGGTGTGGATCAGCTCGAGCGCCGCGGCGAGCGGCATCACCGCCTCGGCGTCCAGGCCGATCGCATCGGCGGTGGCCAGCGCCAGGACCGGCCGGATGCGCTTGCCGCCCGCGAGCAGCGAGTAGCGCATGGCCTCCTCCAGGCCGGCTGAGGCCGGTTCCTCGGAGAAACGCAGGCCGTCGAGGTATCGCTCGATCTGCGCCCGGAGATGATCGGGATAGACGGACTTGGGACCGGCGGCCGAGGCGACCACTAACCAGCCGGCAACGGGAGCTGTCCGGGAAGATCGGGGAGCGGTTCGAGCGCCGCCCGCGTCCGCTCGTCGACCCGTGCGCTCGCCTCGGAGGCCAACCGCGCGCAGTCTTCGATCAGCGCCACGGCCGCATCGGCGTCGAGCTCGCCGTCACGCAGCCGTTGTGCGGTCTCCTCGAGTCGAGCGCTCAGCTCGATCAGGGGATCAGTCACGCCTGCAGGGTAGCGCGGCGAGGCCGCTGGGCGTGAGTCCGGCGGTGCACCGCATACCGGAGGGTCAATACCGCAGGAGTGCTGCAAATCCCTGGTGGGGTCCGAGATCGGGGTAGCGCTCGACTACGAGCACCTCTGCGTCCTGGAGCACGGCCGCCTCGATCGCCGCCTCGGCGAGGTCCTCGACGGGCTCGAGCGCCGTGCCATCCGCCGGGCACTCCCCATCGCTCTGGAGCGTGAGCATCCCGTCGCTCGGGCACCGCCCGCCGCGGCGCGCGGCGCGCCGCTCGAGCAGCAGGGTCTCGACGCGACGCTCGTTCAGGGCCCCGAGCGTCGCCTCCGGCCCGCCGGCGGCGCGCTCGCCCTGGCCGAGGCGCTCCGCGAGCAGGTCCAGCGCCTCGCGCTCGTGGCGGCGATTCTCCTCGTCGACGAGCTCGGCCAGCGCGATGCGGATGTCGTCGTCGGTGGCGCTGCTCTCGTCAACGGCGAGCCGCGTGGCGACGAGCCGGGCCCGGAGGTCGTTGTGCACGAGCTGCGCGAAGCGGTCGACGTCCTGCTCGGGTCCGCCCACCGCGAGGTGATCGAACCCCTCGCGCCGCCACAGCCTGTAGATCTCGTCGGCGATTCGCCGCAGGTGAGCCTCGGCGTCCTGATCGGCGCTGCGCTCGTAGTTCGACTGCGACCAGCCGCCCTTCTTGACCCGGCCGTGGACGTCGTCCGTGATGCGCTCGCGCTCCCGGAGGTTGGAAGGTGACCCGGTGAGCACCCGACCGCGGTCGCGGCTCACGAGCGCCGCGCACCAGCGCTCGGTCTGGACGGCCTGGACCAGCGGCTCGATGTAGGGGCCCCGTCCGATCACCACTCGGCCTTCGACCGGCTGGGGAAGCTGGACCACCTCGAACAGGTCGTCGAGCTTCGACGCGAATACACCGAGGCCGTGCGCGCCCTGGAACGGCGGCTCGTCGGAGAGCAGGTACTCGCGCACGCGCTCGAGATCCTCGCGCAGGGCGATCTTGTCCTCGTGGTCGAGCGATTCGTCGGCCTCGACGTCCGGCTTGGCCCCGTCGATCAGCGAGTGGACTTGCGTCTCACGCGCCGGCGGGGTCGCGAACTCCTCGGGATCGAGGTCGAGGTACAGGCTGACGACTGGGTGGCGCGAGCGCCGTTCCACGAGACGCCGCGCGAGGTCGGTGACGCTCATCGGGGCTATATACCCACTCAGCTGAGCCCGTCTCGGCTCAGACCGTCCCGTCGAGCGCCGCGTTCACCAATGCGTCCGCCCGCGCGTTGTCGGCGCGCGGGACGTTGCGGATCTCCCAGGCGTCGAACCCGCGCAGTGCGCTCATCGCCTGCTCGTAGAGGGGGCGCATCGCGGGGTGCTTGACCTTGTAGACCCCCTGCAGCTGACGGGCGACGAGCTCGGAGTCGTTAATCAGGGAGATCTCCCGGGCACCGAGCTCCGCGGCTCGCTGTAGGCCGCGCAGCAGGGCGCGGTACTCGGCCACGTTGTTGCTGGCGACCCCGATCGCCTCCGCGATCTCGTCGAGGACCTCTCCCCCGGGCTCCGAGAGCACGACGCCGATCGCCGCGGGCCCTGGATTGCCACGGGCGCCACCGTCGACGTGGACGATCAGCCGTCCGGGCGCACCCGCCGGGGATGGCGTCAATCGCTTGCCAGCTCTGGAATCTCGCCGGGCACGCGGGGACGGCGGCGATCGCGGACTTCGCGCTTGCCTCCGCCAGAGGAGGCCTCACGGCGGTCGCCGCCCTTGCGCCGGTCGACGATCACCGTGACGTTCGGATCGTCGGCGTAGTACTCGGTCAGTTTGTCGAGCAGGTCTCCGGCCAGCGCCTCTGGGACGACGCAGTAGATCACGAGCGAGATGCTATTGAACCGCTCCGACTGGGCACAGTCGGATTTTCGTCCAGAATCCGGTTTGCTGAACGCACGAGCGTCACTGACCCAGCGACAGGGTGCCGCGATCGTCCGCCACGGCGTTGGGCGAGCGCTCCCCGGCCTCGAGCTCGTCGAGCTCGTAACCC
Source organism: Solirubrobacteraceae bacterium (assembly GCA_036494115.1). GTDB lineage: Bacteria > Actinomycetota > Thermoleophilia > Solirubrobacterales > Solirubrobacteraceae > Palsa-465. The sequence continues at coordinate 35,647 of DASXOS010000084.1, forward strand.
TGGCCGGCGACCCTCACCGTGGGGTCGTCGTCGGACAGGTCGACCTCGTACCGGTACCAGCACAGCTCCCACGAGACCACCAGGTTCACCTGGCTCGGGCGCACCGTCGACGGGCTCACGGCGACCGTGGGAAGCCCCAGGGACCGGGCTACGCCGGAGACCGTGCGGGTGTGCTCGGAGGCGTTGAACAGCTCGATCGCCTCGACCGTCTTCTGCTCCACGCTCGTCGGGACCGCCCGCACGTGCCGCGGCTCGCGGGGCCGGTCGCGGCGGCGGGCCGCGCCAGGCGCGGGAGCCGGGGAATCGGCCGCCGGGGCCGGCGCCACGGCCGGGGCCTCGTCGTCGAAGTAGCTCTCGCGGCCGTTGCCGCCGTCGCTCCCTCCCGCCTCGCGGCGCGCGCGCAGGCGGCTCAACAGCGAGCGGCGCCGTTCGGAGCGCGAGTGCCCCTGATCGTAGGAGGGCATCGTGCCCTCGCGGATCCAGCCCTCGTGCAGGGCGCGCGATTTGCAGAGCTCACAGACCCAGCGGCGAGCGTCCCCATGCAGGTACGCCTCGGCGCGCTCGCCTCGCAGCAGCGTGCGTCCACAGACGTCGCAGATCGTGTGGGCCGTCGAGGGACGAATGTCGCGGGTGGCCACCGTTCGAGCGTACCAGCGACGCCGGGTTTTTCCTGCATATGGATGCCCGCGGCGTGGACGTGATGCGTTCAGTGATGCTTATTCCATGCGAATACGCATCACGTCCGTCGGGGACGCTAGGCCTTGACGGCTTCCTTCTCGGCGCGGGCCTCGTCGACGATCTTGGCCGAGAGGTGGCCGGGGACCTCCTCGTAGCGGAGGAACTCCATCGTGAACTCGCCCTGGCCGCCGGTGATCGAGCGCAGATCGGGCGCGTAGGAGAGCATCTCCGCCATCGGGACCTCGGCCTTGACCTCGGTCATGCCGGCGCCAGCGGGCTCCATGCCGAGGGGACGGCCCCGGCGGGAGTTGAGATCGCCGATCACGTCGCCGACCGCGTCCTCGGGGACGTTGACGGTGACGAGCATGTGCGGCTCGAGCAGCACCGGGCTGGCCCCGGCGAGCGCCTCCCGCATCGCCATCGAGCCGGCCACCTTGAACGCCATCTCCGAGGAGTCGACCGTGTGGTAGGAGCCGTCGTAGAGCCGGACGCGCACGCCCTTGACCGGGTAGCCCGCGACGACGCCCTCGGACATCGCCTCGACCACGCCCTTCTCGACCGCGGGGATGAACCCCGTGGGGATCACCCCGCCCTTGATCGCGTTCACGAACTCGAAGCCCTCGCCGTCGGCGAGCGGCTCGATCTCGATGTGACAGTCGCCGAACTGGCCGCGCCCGCCGGTCTGCTTCTTGTGCCGGCCGTGGGCCTTGGCCGGCTTGCGGATGGTCTCCTGGTAGGGGACGCGGGGCGGCTTCAGGTTGACCTCGGCTCCGAACCGGTCCTTCAGGCGCGAGACGATGACCTCGACGTGGACCTGGGAGAGGCCGGCCACGATCTGCTCGCCCGTCTGCGGGTCGCGGTGCAGGTCGATCGTCGGATCCTCCTCCTGGAGCCGGCGCAGGGCGGTGAACACCTTGTCCTCGTCGCCCTTGCTCTTGGGCTCGACCGCGAACGCCATCACCGGTGCGGGCAGCTTGATGCTCGGCATCGTGATCGGCTCATCGCGGGAGGCCAGCCAGTCGCCGGCCTTGGTCTCCTTGAGCTTCGCCACCGCGCCGATGTCGCCGGGTCCGAACTCGGTGGCGTGGCCGGTCTGGCTCCCCTCGAAGGTGACGAGCTGGCCAATCCGCTCCTTCGAGTGGGTGCGGGTGTTCAGCACCTGCGAGTCGTGCGTGATCGTGCCCTGGTAGACGCGGAACATGTTGATCCGGCCGGCGAACGGGTCGGCCCGGGTCTTGAACACGTAGGCGAACATCTCCTTGTCCTCGGCCGGCTCGAGCGTCACCTCGCCGACCTCAAAGCTGCCGTGCTTGACCGGCGACGGAAGGTCCTCGACGATCGCGTCGAGCAGCCGGTTGGTGGCGAGGTTGCGGGTGGCGATCCCGCAGGTCACGGGGAAGATGGCGCCGTGATTGGTCCCGTCCTTGAGCGCGGTGACGATCTCGGCATGCGAGATCTCCTCGCCCTCGAGGTAGCGCTCCATGAGCGCGTCCGAGGACTCCGAGACCTCGTCCATCAGCTTCTCCCGGTACTCCTGGGCGAGGTCCTGGGCACCGTCGGGGATCGGGATCTCGGCGCAGTTCTCGCGGCCGTCGCCGTCATATTCGTAGGCCGTCATGTCGACGAGGTCGATCACGCCCGAGACCTCGTGCTCGGTGCCGATCGGGATCTCGGTGGCGACGACGTGCTGGCCGAAGGTGGCCTTCAGCGAGTCGAGCGTGCGGAAGAAGTCGGCGCGCTCGCGATCGAGCATGTTGACGAACACCAGGCGGGCGATGTCGAGCTCGTCGGCGCGCTGCCACAGCCGGGTGGTGTGGACCTCGACGCCCATCACCGCGTTGACGACGAACACGGCGGACTCGCAGACGCGGAGCGCGCCGAGTGCATCCGCGATGAAGCTGGAGTCCCCCGGGGTGTCGATCAGGTTGACCTTGCGGTCCTGCCACTCGAACGAGGCGAGTGCGGCCGAGATCGACATCTGGCGCGACTTCTCGTCCGGATCGGCGTCGGACATCGTCGTCCCCTCGACGACGCTTCCCAGTCGATTGACCGCCCCGGCCTCGAACAGCAGCGCCTCGTGCAGCGAGGTCTTGCCACTTCCCCGGTGGCCGACCAGCGCTACGTTGCGAATGCGGTCCGCAGCCTTGTGCATGCCTTTGCTCCTCTCCTGGTGTCCGGAGAAGCGACGATACCGGGCCTCGCTGCGCTCGGCATCCGTGGGGCCTGAAGGCCCCGTCCGGACGGGGTCGCACGGCCCCAGGGACGCCGCCGGAGGCGGCCCCCTCACCGCGGGCTCAGCACCGCCCGGCCGAGCTGGCAGGCCCGCGCGACGCGCAGGCCGGGGGCGACGGCGCGCCCGCGGTCACGGGCCGCCTGCGCGCGGTCGCCTCCCAAGCGCTGGAGGGCCGCCTGCACGGGCTCGTCCCCCAGCGTGTGCAGCCCCAAGGTGCCGGCGTCGCCACCGAGCTCGACCGACAGGGCCTCCGCCAGGCCGAGCACCTCGATCGTGTCCTCGTCACGCTCGAGGGCGCCCAGAGCATTCGCCATTCCGCGCAGGTCGAACAGCACCTGAAAGACATCGCCGCGGGCCGCAGCGCCCTCCAGCGACCGCGCGTACGGCTCGACCGCGTCCTCTGGCCGTCCCCGAGCCATCGCGAGGTCCGCCTCCTGGGTATCGAGGTAGCGCATCATGCTCGCGTCGGCGGCGAGACCGACCCGCGCGGCCTCCTCGAGCCGCTCGGCCGCCTCGCCCAGCCGGCCGGCCATGATCAGGGTCTGGACGAGCATCATCAGTGCGCCGGCGACGTTCGCGGGACCCTGCTCGCCAGCCCACTCCACCGCGCTCCGGTTGTCGCGCACCGCCTCGTCGATCCTGCGCGCAGCCGCGTAGGCACCAGCGCGCGCCATCACGGCCTCGACGCGGGTGCTACGCGTGTCCGCGAGCTCAACCGCCTCCTCGCTGTAGGCGATCGCATCGTCGACTTGATTGGTCACCACCGAGAGCAAAGTCGCCGCGCTCAGCGCCTCGACGCGGGTTTTCCGATCGGCAGGTGGATCGGAGAGGAGGGGCGCGAGCAGATTTTGAGCGTCACGCAGCCGGCCCAGGTTCCCGAGATGCATTGCGCGACGAGCGGCCAGCGCTTGCGCCAGAGCTGAATCATGGCGGGCGGCCCAGCTCAGGGCCCGCGCCGCTTCGACGTCGGCGGCGGCCGTCGCGCGGTCGGTCTGGTTGGTGGTCCCCTCGAGGCCGACGCTCATCAGTTCTCCCTGCCGTTCGGCATGCGCCCGCCGCCATCGCTCGGCATCCGGCGCCTCGTCGAGGCGTGCCGCCGCGAGCTGGCGCAAGGCCTCCGGGAGGCCGAACCGGATCCGGCCGTCGCCCGACTCGACCCGGCGCACGAGCGCGACGTCGCGGAGCACAGACAGCGCTTCGAGCACGTCGAGCCCGTCGCCGCCGGCGATCAGCTCGATCTCCTGGAGCTCGACGGGCGCGGCGAACACTCCCAGGCGCGTGAACAGGCGGCGCGGTTCGTCGTCGAGCAGCCCGAGCGTCCAGTCGACAGTCGCCTGCAGCGACCGCTGCCGCTCCGGCCGCGAGCTGCTTGCGTCCTTCAGCAGCTCGAGCGAGGAGGCGAGGCGGTCGCGCAGCTGGGCCGGGCTCAGCAACGCCAGGCGCGCGGCCGCCAACTCCAGCGCCAGGGGGAGGCCATCGAGCAGTCGCACGATCTCGATCAGGGGCTCCCGGTCCCTCGCACCCGCAGCCGGCCGCGCTCCCCGTCGCCGCGCCACCCGCTCGATCAGCGCCAGGGCGGGCTCGTCGTCGAGCGCATCGAGCGCGAGGATGAACTCGTTCGCCGAGCGCAGCGGCACCTGCGTCGTGACCAGCACGCGCAGCTCCGGGAGCGCGGCGAGAAGGTGCTCCAGGTCCGCGCCGGCCGCGGTCAGCTGTTCCATGTTGTCGAGGATGAGCAGCGTCGGACCGATCCCGGCGAGGCGTCCGGTCACCGCCTCGAGCGTGCCGGCCCGCACCTCACGGTCTGCCCCGACCGCCGTCGCCACGGCGTCGATCACCGCCGAGGGATCGGTCACCGCGGTGAGGTCGACCCACCACACGCCGCCCGGATGCTCGTCGAGCAGACCAGCGCCGGCGACGAGCGCCAGGCTCGTCTTGCCCGACCCGCCACGGCCGGTGAGGCTGATCATCCGCTCACCCTCGTTCAGGACGCTCTCCCGTATCTGCCCGAGCTCGTGGTCGCGGCCGACCAGCGTGGGCAGCCCCGCTGGCAGGTTCGTGGGCCGAGCGTCGTGCGTGCGCGGCGGGGGAAATGCGCCGGCGCCCCGGCCATCGATAACCGCGCAGTAGAGCTGCACGGGCGCCGGGAAGTCCTTGAGCCGGTGGGCGCCCAGGAACTCGAGCGTGAGCGCCTCGCCCACCACCTCGCGGGCGGCGGCGGTCAGGAGCAGCTGGCCCCCGTGAGCCGCAGCGCACACCCGCGCGGCCCGGTGGACCTCGAGCCCCACATAGCCCGTGTCGCGACGCTCGACGTAGCCGACGTGCAGGCCCATGCGCACCCTGAGCGACCCCACGTCGCCGGGCCACGGGTGGGCGGCGAGCGCCCGCTGGGCATCGATCGCGGCACTCGCGGCAGCCCGCGGATCCGCGAACGTGGCGAAGAAGGCATCGCCCTCGGTCCCCTCGACCCACCCGCCGGCGCGTTCGATCGCGCCGCCGACGATCCTGTGGTGGGAGGCCAGCACCTCGCCCCACCCCGGACCGAGGCGCACCGCGAACGCCGTGGAGCCCTCGACGTCCGTGAACAGCATCGCGATCGTGCCCGCAGGCGGCGCCGTGGCCGCAGTCATTGGCGGGGAGACTAGTGTGAGTGCCCTGAGTCGTAAATTCGATGGCAGCCTCGCGGCGTCTGGACGCCCCTGACGCGCGGCGATGATCCCGCCGTACCACTAGTACGTCTTAGATCATCGCCGCACGTCAGACACGCCCAGCCACTCGCGACGCTGCTCACGAATTTCCGCCTCACGACACTAGTCGAGCTCGCCCGCGAGCTTCGAGCGCAGCCGCAGCACGGCCTTCGTGTGCAGCTGCGAGACGCGCGACTCGGTCACGCCGAGGACCTCGCCGATCTCGCGGAGGGTGAGGTTCTCGTAGTAGTAGAGCGCGACCACGAGCTTCTCGCGCTCGGGCAGCGCGGCGATGGCGTCGGCGATGCGGTCGCGCAGCTCGGACTGGTCGACGAGCATCTGCGGATCGGGTGCCCCGCGGTCGGGAAGCGTGTCGAGCAGCGAGACCTGGTCCCCGGTCGAGTCCGAGACGTTCCACAGCTCGTCGAGGGCGACGATCGTCGAGTTCGAGATCTGCAGCAGGGCCTCCTGGAAATCCTCGAGGCTGATCTCGAGCTCTCCGGCCATCTCTTCGTCCGTCGGCGCGCGCTGCAGCCTCGCCTCGAGCTTCATGTTCACCCGCTCGATCTCGCGGGCGCGCGCCCGCACCGAGCGTGGGACCCAGTCGAGGGTGCGGAGCTCGTCGATGATCGCGCCCCGGATGCGGGTGATCGCGTAGGTCTCGAACTTGATCTCCCTCGTGAGATCGAAACGTTCAATTGCGGAAATCAACCCACTCAGCCCGTACGAGATCAGATCGGCCTCCTCGACGTGCGCGGGGAGGCCCGAGCTCATCCGGCCGGCCACGTACTTGACGAGCGGTGAGTACGCCACCACGAGCCGTTCGCGCGCGCGCTCGTCGCTCGACGCTTTGTAGCGTCGCCAAAGATCCTGGAGCTCGACCGCTTTAACGTTCGTTTCCACTTTCAGTCCCCAGCCCTGTCACGCGCGCGGATGAGCCTGCGCGTACGCAGATTTGAGCCGCGCCGACTCTATCCGAGTGTAGACCTGCGTCGTCGAGATAGTTGCGTGGCCAAGCAGCTCCTGGATGGCCCGTAGGTCAGCGCCACCCTCGAGCAGATGCGTCGCGAACGAATGCCGCAGCGCGTGGGGATGGGCATCCGCGAGCGCCGGCGCCCGCGCCGCGGCGTGACGTGCCCAGGCGCGCAGCCGCCGCCGCACGTCTGAGGTGCTCAGCGGCCGGCCCGACTTCGAGAGGAACAGCGCGCGCTGCGGTGAGGTCACCAGCGCCGGGCGTCCCTTGGCCAGATATCGATCGATCGCGCGCAGGGCGTGCTCTCCCGCTGGAACCAGTCGGGTCTTCTCACCCTTGCCGTGGACACGGACGGTCTCGGCATCGAAGTCGACGGCCTCGAGCTCGAGCGAGACCAGCTCCTCGGCCCGTAGACCCGACGCATATGCGAGTTCGAACAGGGCGCGGTCGCGGAGCTCGAGCGGCGTCGTCGCCGGGATCCCTTCGAGCAGTGTCGCCACCTCGGAGGCCTTGAGAACGCGGGGCAGGGCCCGGGGCCGCTTCGGGGCGGTGAGCAGCTCGGCGGGGTTGTCGGCCCGCACACCGGCTTCGGTCTGCACGCGGAACAGGGCCCGCAGGGCCGCCAGCTTGCGCGCCACCGTGGTCGGGGCGTTGCCCTGTCCCGAGAGGCCGGCGGCATAGCGCCGCAGGGCGCGGATCTCGACCGAGCGCGGCGCGAGCTCGTGCGCGGTCGCCCAGCCGGCGAACTGACGCGCATCGATCCCGTATGCCCGGCGGGTCTTGGCCGCCACGGCCCGACGGCGCAGGTCGGCGTCGAAGGCCGCCATGGCCGACTTCCACGCGGGTGAGATGTCGGTCTGATCGAGGGTCTCGAGGTGGGCGGCAGGCGCGGTCATGTCGCGGCTTCGCTATTCGCCGCGCGGTCGCCGCACCCTTTTCCGGACCCAGCCGTCGCTGCGCCTATGCCACGTGGACGAGCGTGCCGATCGGCGTATACGGGAACACCTGGCCGGCCGGACCGAGCGCCATCTCGACACAGCCGAGGCTCTGCGGGAAGCCGTACTGCGCGCGCGTGAACGCGTGCAGTGCATCGCCGCCGTTGAAGTAGCTGACGTACTGGATCCCGGGGTCGTCGTAGTGGCTGCCGTCGGGGTTGGTGCCGCTCATTGTGGTCACGGGCAGGTGGGAGTAGACCGGGAACGTGCCTGGATCGGTCGGCCGCGAGGCGATCCCGGTGTTGACCGGCGTGGTCACCTTGGTCTGGCCGCTGTGCCACAGGTTCAGGCTCTGCCCCGAGAGGCTGACGGTCACGAAGGTGTAGCCGAAGGACGACTTCTTGCCGTCGATGGCGGCTTGGATGAGCGCCTTCCACACGGAAGGCCCGGCGAGCCCGTCGGTGGTCATGCCATGGTCGTTCTCGAACGCCATCAGCGCACCCTGCATCATCACGCCCGAGGCGCCGGGCTTCCACATGCCTCGAAGCGCGGACGGGGTGTTCGAGTAGCGCCAGTCGAAGTGGCCCGCCGGCGGCTTGATCGCCGCCTTGAGCTGCTGCTCCGGAGTCCGGCCGATGCCGTTGCCGTCGGCGTACTTGAACGTGAGCGGGAGGTAGCCCAGGATCGCCAGCAGCTGCTGCATCCGGAGCGGCGATCCGCCGGGGACGGTCCAGGTCGCCCCGGAACCGGCCCCAGCGAGCTTGACGCCGCTGGGTAGACCGATGCTCACCTTCGCGCCCAGCCCGTAGCCGTAGCCCGTCGGAGTAAACGTGACCGAGTGCGCGGAGGTCGTCTGCCAGTTGCCCGACGTGGCCGGCGAAATCGACGGGCGGCTCGAGCCGAGCGCCTGCTTGACGGTCTTGGAGAAGGTCAGCGTGATCGGCGTGTTCGCCTGGATCGTGGAACCCGGAGCCGGGGAAGCGAGGGCGCTCGCCGCCGAGCCGACGGGGAACCAGCTGATCGCGGCCGCCTTCGAGGTCTCCCAGCTGCGGGGGGCGGCGGCCACGTACATGGTGCCGGCGGTGGCCGACCGCGGCACGGTGAACTCGGACTGAGGCGATCCGAGCTGATGGCGTCTGAGGTGACCGGGGGTCCCGTAGGAGACGACGCGGATCGGCGTGGCGAACTTGAGCGTGAGCGGCTGGTGCTTCTTGACGGTGATGAAGTGGGCCTTCAGCTTGGTCACCGGGGTCATCAGCTGCAGATGGAGCTTCTCCGTCTTGCCTGCGGCCCATCCGATCCACCCGGGCCGCTTGACCACGGCGTCGATCGTCACCAGCTGGTGGGCCGGAAGCGTGCCGTTCGGCCAAACCTTGTCCCCTCGGACTTCAATGGGGACGCGGGCGCTGTGCGGGCCACTCCTGACCGTGACGCTCTCGATCGTCCCGCCACCGCGGGGCAGGCTGATCGCGGCCAGCGCGGTCGAGTCCGAGGTGAGCGTCGCCTTCGAGGTGACCAGCATGATCCCGCCGCCGACCACCACGATCAGGACCAGCAGCACGATCCCGCCGACGATCCATCGCCCGCGCGGCACGCGGCCTGACGCAGCATCGGTCCGGCGAGCCCTCTGGCCCGCCCGATCGGTAGTGCCCGCGGGGCGGAGATACGACACGTTTGCCACTGGAAAGCTCCCCTTACCCGTTAATGGTACCGGTGATGCGAGCCGGCCTCACAGCTGACGCGCGGGAATAGCACAACTGCAAGTTCGCTTTCATTCGTCGGAGTTGTCGCTTTGCCTGCGCGCGAGGTTGCGATCGAGTGCCTCCAGAACGGCCTCGCGGGCCCCGTGCGCGGCCTCGTATTCCCGGAGCCGGGCCAGGTCCGGAGCCTCGAGTGACGAGATGATCTCGATCAGCTCGGTGACCCCCAGCTCGTCGACGCCGCCGTCACCGTCCCCGTCTGGAGCGGGCCGTGCGGTCTCCCTGACCGTCCTCACGCTCGGGCTCCAGCGCAGAAACTCCTCCACCTCGCGCTCGTAGCGGTAGCTCTCGCTGCCGCTGCGCAACAGCGGACGCAGCCGCTGGCGGGCGCGGAGCTTGATCACCGCCTCGCGCGTGGTGTACCGGTACCGAAAGCCGCTCGCCTTGAGCAGGCGGTTGTCGAGTCCGCGCCCGTAGCGGAGCTCGCGGACGAGCTCGACGGGCACCCGGACACCAAGCCGCCGCAGCTGTCCGGCCGCGAACCCGAGCCCCCACGGAGGCAGCACCGGCAGCACCGGCTTACCGAGCAGCGAGGCGACCTCGCTCAGCGCGAGCACGCCATCGGCGGCGGCGTTGTAGCGCCCCGGGAGGTCGTGGCGGGTGACGTGAGCGAGCGCTCCGATCGCGTCGTCCTCGTGGATGAACTGCAGCCGAGGGTCGAACCCGAGCAGGCTCGGTATCACCGGCAGGCCGAGCAGGGCCAGCGGCGATGAGCGCTGGTCGTCGCCGAGCACATCGGCGCATCGGACCACGGTCAGCGTCGTTCCTCGCCGGGCGGCCGCGAACTCGCTCGCCGCCTCCTCGGCGGCAACGATGTCGCGCTCGATCCTCGTCTGGGGCGGCTCGGTCCGCGCCAGCGTCTCGCTGAAGAAGGCGGGATCGTCCGAGGACGACCCGTAGTAGCGGGCCGAGGACTTGAAGACCAGCTTGCGCACCTGAGAATCGGCGCCGCTGCAGGCGGCGAGAAGGTTGCGCGTGCCCTCGACGTTCACCCGGTGGACGTGGTCGAGCGAGGCGAGCAGGGGGTCCGAGATCAGCCGCGTGTCGAGCACGGTGTCGATCGCGGCGGCCACGATGATCCGGCGCAGGAACGTCTCCTTGATATCGACGCGCACGAACTCCGTCCGCTCGAGCTCGTGGCGGGGGTCCTCGGTGTCGATCCCGACGATCGCCTCGACGCCGGGCTCCCGCTCGAGCGCCTGCGCCAGCCGCCCTCCCCACCACGAGGACAGGCCGGTGATTAGGATCCGGCGCGACGGTTCGGGGCTCATTCAGGCAGTACTACCCGAGCCACACGCTGCGGCGCGCCGCCACCATCTCCAGCAGGTTCTCCTGGACGAGCGCCCGGATCTGCTGCGCGAGGTCCTCGGCCGCGTCGGCCGACGCGAGATCCTGTGGCGGGACAGGCTCGAGGAAGCGGATGCGGTACTTCGCCGGGAGCGGAACGGCCGGCACGACCGGAAGCCCGAGGGTCCGCCCCAGGCGGCGCAGCGGCCCGGGACCCGGCAACCGAGCTCCGGGACGCAGCCGCGCGAGCACGGGAACCGATTCCTCGCTGCCGACGACGGCCACGGGGACGATCGGCGCCCCGGCCTGTCCGGCGGCGCGCACGAAGCCGGGGTCGAACCGCCGCAGGCGGTAGCGCTCGTTGATCGGCTTGCGCGGACCGCTGCGCCCCTCCGGGAAGACGAGCGCGAGCTGGCTCTCGTCGAACAGCAGCCGCTGCAGGTTCGCCGGATGATCCGCGACCGCGCCGAGCTTGGTCGCCACCATCCCCACCCCGGGGACCGATCGGAACACGCGGTCGGTGGTGACGTGGACGCTCCGACGGCTTGGATGAGACTCGCGTACCGCCTTGACCACCATCAGCCCGTCGGACGGCAGCGCCCCGGCATGGTTGGCCGCGAGCACCGCGCCGGTGCGATCAGGCACGTTCTCGATCCCCTCGACCTCGACCCGGAACCAGTAGTGATAGAGAAAACCGCCGAGTGCCCCGTCGAACAGCGCCTCGACCCGTTGCGAGCGGCCCCAGTCGTTGAGCTGGCGGTCGGGCTCGATCCCCGGTAGCTCTTCCCGCAAGTCGGCGGTGGCGAGATCCCGGCGCATCGCGTGCCCGCGGCTCAGCGGGTGATTGCGCCTTCGGAGGCGCTCGAGACCAGCTTGGCGTACTTGGCGAGCGCCGGACCGGGGCGGCCGTTCTGCGGCGCCTGGTAGGCCTCGACGCGGGCACGGATCTCGTCGTCGCTGAGCGCAACGTCGAGACGGCGGGCCTCGACGTCGAGCGTGATCTCGTCGCCGTCGCGGACGGCCGCGATCGGGCCGCCCCGCGCCGCCTCCGGTGCGACGTGTCCGGCCATCAGGCCGCGCGTGGCCCCCGAGAAGCGCCCATCCGTGAGCAGCGCCACATGCTCGCCGAGGCCCTGACCGACGAGGGCGGCGGTGACGGCGAGCATCTCGCGCATCCCCGGGCCGCCGGCCGGGCCCTCGTTGCGGATGACGACGATGTCGCCCTCGTTGATCGACCCCTCGGTCACCGCCTTCATGGCGTGCTCCTCTGACTCGAACACGCGCGCCGGCCCGGTCTGCTTGCGGCGCTCGTACCCGGCGAGCTTGACCACACACCCCTCGGGCGCGAGGTTGCCCTTGAGGATCGCGAGACCGCCGGTCTCCTTGATCGGATCATCGAGCGGCCGCACCACCCGCTGGCCCTCCGTCTCCTGGGCGTCGTCGGCGATCTCGCCGATCGTCTGGCCGGTCACGGTCATCGCCTGCTCGTGGAGCAGCCCGGCGTCCTTCAGCCGCTTCATCACCAGCGGCACACCGCCGGCCGCGTACAGGTCCGGCGCGACGTACTGGCCGCCCGGCTTGAGGTCGCAGAGCAGCGGGGTGCGGTCGCTGATCTCGTCGAAGTCATCGATCGAGAGCTCGGCTCCGATCTCGTTGGCCACCGCGAGCAGGTGCAGGACCCCGTTGGTGGAGCCGCCGCTGCAGGCGATCGCCGCGATCGCGTTCTCGAGCGACTCGCGGGTGATGATGTCCCGGGGGAGCTGTCCCCGCCGCAGCACATCCATCACCAGCTCGCCGGCGCGTTCGGCGACCGTCGTCTTCTGCGGGTCGACCGCCGGGACCATCGAGAACCCGGCGGGAGAGATCCCCAGGGCCTCGAACGCCATCGCCATCGTGTTGGCGGTGAACTGCCCGCCGCAGGCTCCGGCGCCGGGTGAGGCGGCCTCCTCGATCTCGGTCAGCTGCGCGTCGGTGATCTTCCCGGACGCGTGGGCGCCGATCGCCTCGAACACCTCCTGGATCGTGATCTGCTCACCGTGGAGATGGCCGGGCAGGATCGAGCCGCCGTACAGCATCAGGCTGGGCACCTCGAGCCGGCAAAGCGCCATCACGGTTGCCGGGATGGTCTTGTCACAGCCGCTGATCGCGATCACGGCGTCGAACGCGTGCGCGCTGCAGACGAGCTCGATCGAGTCGGCGATCACCTCACGGCTGACCAGCGACGCCTTCATGCCGGCGGTCCCCATCGTGATCCCGTCGGAGATCGCGATCGTGTTGAGCTCCATCGGCGTCCCGCCGGCCTTGCGGATCCCCTCCTTGACCTTGGCCGCCAGCGCCCGCAGGTGGAAGTTGCACGGCATCGTCTCGATCCACGTGTTGGCCACCCCGATGATCGGCTTGCTCAGGGCCTCGTCGTCGTAGCCGATGCCCTTGAGGTAGGCGCGCGCGGCCGCGCGCTCGGGCCCCTCGGTGAGCGCCCGACTGCGGTGCTTGAGATCGAATGAGCCGTTGGTCGACATCGCGGCTCGGGACTGTAGCGGGCGGTACAGGTCAGCCGGCGGCGTCGGCGGTGCTGCTCGAGGCGGCGCCATCGCCGCCGGCGTTCCGCATCCGGGCGCGCTCCCACTGGGAGAGGCGCCACAGGTCGCGCCGGACCTGGACCGGGTCGAGCTGGCGGCCGGGCAGATGCATGTTCGCGGTGGCGATCAGCCGGCGCTCGTCGCTGGTCAGGGCCATCCACTTGGCGAGCACGTCGTCGGAGTCCGGCAGGCGCGCGCTCCCGTAGGGCCGGGTCTCATCCGGGAACGCGATGCAGTACTCGTTGAGCAGCCGGTGCGTCTGGGGAACGTAGGCCACGATCGGCCGGTGGGGGTAGATGAGGTAGGCGTACGGCGCGCCTTCCCCGTCCCCCGCATCCGCGCCCGAGCCCCATACGCGGATGAACCCGAGGTCGCGATACATCCCCCACTCCTCGTCATTGACGCAGGAGCGCAGCAGGGTGCGGGCGCGCTGCTCGGCGCGCCGCTCGCGACCCGGGTCGTAGAGGACCTGAGGCGCTCGCTGGCGGCGCGCACGGTGGCGGCTCCAGGCCTCGTCGAGCCGGGGCAGGATCAAATCGGACAGCAGCGCGACGGCGACGAGCGCGGTAGCAGCGAGCGCCAGGAGCATGGCGAGCCGCTAGCTAGCGGCCTCCCGCCGCCCGAGGAAAGAAGATCACGCGCTCGGCATCCCGCGGGATGTCCTCGAACGCCCGAATCATGCGGGCCTCGCGGCGGCCGGCGTCGCCGGTGGTGGGCACCGCAGCCCACTGGCCCTCGTCGAGCTGTCGGCGGAACTCCTCGATCAGGCGCCGCTCATCCTCGGCGAGCTCGACGTCGCCCTCTGCGATCAACACCTCGCCGTGACCTGGCTTCATCCGCAGAAAGCGCACAGCGGAATTATGTCAAAACCCTGACCGCGCCAAGCTGGACGGAGAACTCGCCGCAGGGGCGACCATCAGCAGGGTCGAAGACCCAGTACGTCGACCGGCCCGGGCCCCTCCCCGATCTCGGTCAGCCCCTGCTTCACCGCGCGCGATGCCAGCTCGTGAGCCGTGCGCGCCGCCGCCAGCGGCTCATCGCCCCAGGCGAGCCGTGCCGCCAGCACCGAGGAGTGGGTGCAGCCCGAGCCATGGGCAGCGCCGCTGGGATACCGCTCGCCCGGGATCTCCACCACCTGCGCGCCGTCGAAGAACAGGTCGACCGGCTGCTCGCGGTGGCCGCCGGTGACGACCACGTATCGGGGACCGAGAGCATGGACGCGACGAGCCAGGTCTTCAGGTTCGGCGTCGCTCCCGGCGAGCGCCCGCGCCTCCGGGATGTTCGGAGTGGCGACGGTCGCCCGCGGCAGCAGGAGCGAGTGCAGCGACGCCTGGGCCTCGGGATCGAGCAGCCTCGCCCCCGACTCGGCCACCATCACAGGGTCGAGCACGACCGGCGTATCGGCCGGGAGCAGCTCGAGCGCCGCGGCCACTGCTTCGATCGTGGACACGGTTCCGAGCATCCCGATCTTCACCGCGTCGACGCCGATGTCGTCGCTGACGGCGCGGACCTGCTCGAGCACGATCTCGCCGGGGACGGTGTGGACGGCACTGACGCCGGTGGTGTTCTGGGCGGTGATCGCGGTGATCGCGGTCATCCCGTGCACGCCGCAGGCGGCGAACGCCTTCAAGTCGGCCTGGATGCCCGCGCCACCGCCGGAATCCGAACCGGCGATCGAGAGGACGCGGGGGATGCGCGGGGGATCGGGCATGCCGCAGCGAGGTTAGAGCGGCATCCGCCTCAGGGAACGATCGCGTACCTCCCCCCGGCTTCCCGGCGCACATATCCGGCCAGCTCAAGCGCGGCCAGAGCAGCGAGACCACACTCGACCGCGACCCCCGCCCTCGCCATCGCCGCGGGCGTGTCGGCGCCGTCGGCGATCAGTGCCAGGAGCGCCGCCTGTTCGCCCTCCACCGGCGGCCGGGAATCGGCTGGCGCGATGCGGATCCCCGCGCCATACAGGTGATCGAGCACGTCCTGGGCGCCGCGGACGATGAGCGCGCCCGACGCGAGCAGGCCGTTGGGGCCGGCCGCGAGTGCCGAGGTGACCCTCCCCGGCACCGCGCCCACCGGGCGCTCGAGCTCCCGCGCGATCCGCGCGGTCACCAGCGACCCCGAGCGCTCGCCGGCCTCGATCACGACGGTCATCGCGGCGAGCCCGGCGATGATCCGGTTGCGCGCCGGGAACATCCAGCGCCACACGTCGGTTCCCGGCGGCAGCTCGGAGACGGCAGCGCCGTGCTCGACGATCCGGCGGTACAGGGCGCGCTTGGCCGCGGGATACGGCCGTTCGGGCGAGCCAGGCAGGACCGCGACGGTCGGCGTCCCGCTCCCGAGCGCGCCCGCGTGGGCCGCGGAGTCGACCCCGAGCGCCATGCCGCTGACCACGGGCAGGCCGGCGGCGCCGAGCTGCGCCGCCAGCGATCGGGCGACGTCGAGGCCGTACTGCGAGGCCCGCCGCGCACCCACGACCGCCACCGCGTCCTGATCAGCCACCGCGTCGAGCCGCTCGCGCCGCCCCGCGAGGTGCAGGACAGCGGGAGCGTTGTCGAGGGCGAGGAGCTGCGCCGGGTAGTGCTCCTCGCAGCTGCACATCTGGTGGATCCCGGCCGCGGCCGCCCGGGTTCGGGCCTCGGCCGCGTCGAAGCGCGCGAGCTCGCCCGCGATCTGCGTGCGGTCGCGGCCGCCCACGGCGTCGAGCAGCGGCCCGTCGTCGAGCGCGAGCAGCTCCTCGATCCGGTTCCGGACGCGCTCGAGATGGGGCGCCAGCCGCGCCAGCAGCCAGGCCCGGGCCAGGCAGCGGTCGCATGCGCCCGTGGTCATGCCGCGAGCGCGCTCTCCGCCTGCCCGCGCTGGCGGAGGCTGAGCGCGGTCAGGACGTCGTCCTCCGCTACGCGCTCGCGCCCGGCGAGGTCGGCGATCGTCCGGGCCACGCGCAGCACCCGATGGCGCCCCCGAGCGCTGAGTGAACCGCTCACATAGGCGCGCCTGAGGATCTGCTCGGCGACCGGCGCGAGACGCACGAACCGGCTGACCTCGCCGGTGTCCATCTCCCCGTTGCAACGAGCGTTCGCGCCGAGCAGTCGGATTCGCTGGCGTTCCCGGGCCTCCGCGACCCACCCCCGGGCGCGGGCGGAGTCGAGCGACGGCCCGGCGCGCAGCTCGTGTTCGTCGGGCCGCTGCACGCTGACCAGTAGGTCCATGCGGTCCAGCAGCGGTCCGCTGAGGCGCCGCCGATGGCGACGAAGATCCGCCTCGCCGCAGCCGCACCTGTCCCCCACCCCGGCGTACCCGCAGGGGCATGGATTGGTGGCGGCCACGAGCATGAACCGCGTGGGGAACGCGAGCGCGCGCTGGCCGCGCACGATCGTCACCACCCCGTCCTCGAGTGGCTGGCGCAGCGCGTCGAGCGCCGAGCGGTGAAACTCGGACAGCTCGTCGAGGAACAGCACGCCGTGGTTCGCGAGCGTGGCCTCACCCGGGCGCGGCGGCGATCCGCCTCCGACCAGGCCGGCCGGCGAGATCGTGTGGTGCGGCGCGCGGAACGGTCGCTGGGCGACGAGCCCGTCCGCGTGGATGCCGGCGACGCTGTGGATGCGCGTGACCTCGACCGCCTCGGCACGGCTCATCGCGGGCAGGATCGACGGCAGCCGGCGGGCCAGCATCGTCTTGCCCGTTCCGGGCGGCCCCTCGAACAGCAGGTTGTGGCCGCCGGCGGCGGCGATCTGGAGCGCCAGCAGCGGGGCGCTGTGCCCGCGCACGTCGGCCAGGTCGGGACCGGCCGCAGGCGTGCTCGGAGGTGCCGGCGCCACAGGGATCTCCGGCGCGGGTTCACCGGACACGACCGCCGCGGCCTGCCGCAGCGTCGCCACGCCGGCCACCTCGAGCCCGTCGACCAGCGCCGCCTCGCGGGCCCGTTCACTGGGGACGATCAGGCGGCTCAGCCCGGCGCGGCGAGCCCCCTCAGCCACCGCGAGGGCGCCGGGTGAGTCGCGCAGCTCCCCGCCCAGTGAGAGCTCGCCGAACACGGCGAACGCGCGCAGCGCACCGGTGTCGATCTGGCCGCTGGCGGCGAGCACGGCGAGGGCCAGCGCGGCGTCGAACCCCGGCCCGACCTTCCGCAGGAACGCAGGCGCGAGGTTCGCGGTGATCCTCGTCTGCGGGAACTCGAAGGCGGAGTTGAGAATGGCCGAGCGGACCCGGTCGCGCGACTCGCGCACCGCGGCGTCGCCGAGGCCCACGATCGTGAACGCGGGCAGCCCCGCTCGGATGTCGACCTCGACCCAGACCTGTCGCGGATCGACCCCGTCGATCGCGAACGTGGCCAGGCGGGCGAGCATGACGGCGACGCTACGCCCGATCGCGTGACGCGTGGGTCACGCCGTGTGCCAACTCTGCGCAAGCGAGGTCCTCACGATTGAGGAGATTTGGCTCAGCCCGTCACCCACGTGTCACGGGATCGCCCGTAGCGTCAGCGCCCGTGAGCAGCGACCCCCGCCACGCCCTCGGTCAGCTCGGCGAGCGGCTCGCCGCGGACCATCTGGAGCGGCGCGGGTTCCGGATCCTCGACCGCAACTTCCGCACGCGCCACGGAGAGCTCGACATCGTGGCCTTCGACGGCCGGACGATGGTCTTCTGCGAGGTCAAGACTCGCCGCCTGGCCCCCGGATCGGGCAACCCCTTCGACGCGATCCGCTCGACCAAGCGCTCCCGCGTGCGCAAGATGGCCGCCCGCTGGCTGGCCGAGGCGAGCGACCGGCCCTACGCCGACATGCTTCGCTTCGACGCGATTGGCGTGACCTTCGACCTATCCGGGCGTTTGGTGGCGCTGGAGCACTTGGAGGGGTGCTTCTGAGCTCTTTCTCGATGGCGGTGGCGTTCTTTCGGGGGGCGCCCGGGTTGACGGGTGCGGTCTGGTTTAAACGGCGCGTTGAGAGGGAGGGTTTCTCCGCTTCAGCGTTCCGATCACGACCACAGCTCGACAAATCCGGCGCACTCCCCGGCGATTGTCGAGCTAGGTGCGTCATGGAGCAACAGCTCGTCATTCGCCCTGGGACCCGCCGGAATTGTCGAACTACGGTCGTCGATGACCCCCTCCCCCCTCCCCAGCACGCCGTTCCGGCCCACGACCATCGGCCCGAGGCGTCAGCGGTCGAACAAGCCGGCTCAGGCCACTTCGAACGCGGCCAGCCCGAGCTGCTGGTAGGCCGCCGACTGGAACGACAGGCGGTGCAGGGGCGAGACGCCGAGCCGCTCGATCGCGTCGCGGTGCTCGGGCGTGGCGTAGCCGACGTGCTGGGCGAACTCCCAGCCGGGATGGGCGACGTCGGCGCGCCGCATGTAGCGATCGCGGGTCTCCTTGGCGATCACCGAGGCGGCCGCAATCGCGGCGCTCTTGGCGTCGCCACCGATCACCGCCCGCTGCTCGAAGGCGACGCCCCTGACCGGGAAGCCGTCGCTCAGGCAGATCGAGCTCGCGCAGCCGACCCGGTTGAGCGCGTCGCGCAACGCCGCCAGGTTGGTGACATGGAGGCCGCGGGCGTCGATGCCGGGCGCGCAGCGGGTGATCACCGCCACCTTGGCGGCGATCCGGAGGATCAGCGGGAACAGCTCGGCGCGCCCCTGGGGCGTCTGCTGCTTGGAGTCGTTGAGCGCCCCGAGGGTGCGGACCTCGGCGGGACCGATCCGCTCGAGGTCGAGCAGCACCCCGGCCGCCACCAGCGGCCCAGCCAGGCAGCCCCGCCCGGCCTCGTCGGCGCCGGCGACGAACCGGTGGCCGAGCGAACGGTCGAAGGCGAACAGCTTGCGGCCCGACCGCGGGCGCTTGCCGCGCTTGCCGTTGCGGCTGCCGTTCTGCGCCTTGGCGCCGCGGCCCTCAGAGGAGGCCGATGCGGTCAGGCGGCCAGTAGGTGGCGAAGGCGACACCGATGACCCATTTGTCGGGGACGGGTCCCCAGAAGCGGCTGTCATCCGACTCTCCACGGTTGTCGCCCATCATGAAGTAGTCGCCGGGCGGAATCGTGATCGATTTCGGGAAATTGCATGAAGGATCGCTGCCGCAGGGCGCGATGTAGGTGTCCTTCTCGCGGACCCCGTTGCGGAGCACATGGCCGTCGGAGATCGTGATCCTGTCCCCAGGCCCCGCGACCACACGCTTGATGAAGGTCTGGCCTGACTCCTCGGGCGTCGGCGTGTCGCAGGGCTGCTGATGGCCGCCGCCCTGCTGGGGGTTCCCGCACACCGGCGAGCTCGGATCCGCGCCCTTCGGCGGATGGAAGACGACGATGTCGCCGACGCTCGGATGGTTGACCAGGCGGTTGGTGAGGACGCGCTGTCCGACCTTGAGAGTCGGCACCATCGAGGGGCTCGGGATCCGGTAGGGCTTGACGATGAACGCCTGGATGAGGAGCGCCAGGCCCACCGCGATCGCGATCGTGACGACGAGTTCGACGAGCGATTTCATGGTGGATTTCTGCCTGGACATCTGCCGCGGGG
This sequence comes from Solirubrobacteraceae bacterium, assembly GCA_036494115.1. Lineage (GTDB taxonomy): Bacteria > Actinomycetota > Thermoleophilia > Solirubrobacterales > Solirubrobacteraceae > Palsa-465. Next base: position 55,274 of record DASXOS010000084.1, read on the forward strand.
TTACATGAACCCGATGCGGTCGGGCGGCCAGTAGGTCAAGAACGCCTTGCCAATGATCCACGACTTCGGCACCGGCCCCCAGAACCGGCTGTCATCGGAGGCGCCCCGGTTGTCGCCCATCATGTAGTACTCGCCCTTGGGCACGGTGATCGTGCCGGAGAAGGTACATGCCCCACCGGCGCCACACGGGTCGATGTAGGAGTCCTTCTCAGGAACTCCGTTGCGGATGACGTGGCCACCGCGGATCTGGATGCGATCGCCGGGTAGCCCGACGACGCGCTTGATGAAGGTCTCGGACGACGCCTGCGATCCAGCCATGTCGCACGGCTGGGCCCCGTTCTGCCCGGCCTGATTTTCGCCCTGGCGCGGGTTGGCGCAGCCGGTGGCGTAGGTCTTGGGCGGATGGAACACCACGATGTTGCCGACAGACGGCGAGCTGAAGTTGTTGCCGATCCGGTCGACCAGCACCCGCTGGTTGATGTGCAGGGTCGGCTCCATCGACCCGCTGGGGATCTTGTACGGCTTGACGATGAAGGCCTGGATCGCGAGCGCCAGCCCCAGCGCGATCGCGACGATCACCACGAGCTCCAGAATCGAGCTCGCGAGCGACTTCTTCGCTGTGGTCACACCTGTTCTTCGCCGGCGGACTGGACTGTGTCCGCCGGACCGGGCTCCTGAGCCACCGAGGGGGGATCGGACTCGGGCGGCTCCTCGCCACCCTGCGGCTCCTCCACCGACTGCGCCGTCGCTTCAGGCGGCGACGCCTCGGTCCCTTCCGCACCATCCGCGACCTCGGCGGCCGCGTCCCCAGTGGTTTCAGTCACCTCGGCGGCCGGCTCGACCGCCTCCGGTGCCGCCTCCTGCGCCCCGTCGGTCTCGGGGCTGTACAGCAGGCCGGCCTCAACGGCCTCCTCGGGCCGATTGGACCGGCGCTCGCGCACGCGGGCGCGCTTGCCGACGCGGCCGCGTAGGTAGTAGAGCTTCGCGCGGCGCACGTCGCCACGAGCGGCCACCTCGATCCGCTCGATCTTCGGCGAATGGAGTGGGAAGGTTCGCTCCACGCCCACTCCGAACGACTGCTTGCGGACCGTGAACGTCTCCCGGGCGCCATGGCCCTGGCGCTTGATCACGACGCCTTCGAACACCTGCGTGCGGCGGCGGGTCCCCTCGATCACCTGAAAGTGGACGCGGAGGCGATCACCGGCGTCGAACGTCGGTACCCGGCGGAGCTGTGCACGCTCCAGGCTGTCAATCACGGTGCTCATGGAAGTGGAATGGCTGACGCGGTGCGGTCGGACGGGTCATTGGCGCCCGAGGGCCTGCGCACAGTGCCCGCACCCACGCGGCGGACTATGGTAGCGGACCGGCCTCCAGGCGCGACCTGGCCTGGGCGAGACGCCACGCCCGGATCCGGGCGTGGTGTCCGGAGAGCAGCACCTCCGGGACTGCCCAGCCCCGGTACTGAGCGGGGCGGGTGTAGTGCGGATACTCCGGCGCCCCCTCAAGCGCGGCGCTGAACGACTCCTCGATCGCCGAGTGCTCGTGGCCGAGCGACCCCGGCAGCTTGCGGATCACGGCGTCGCAGAGCACCATCGCCGCCAGCTCGCCGCCGGCCAGCACGTAGCGGCCGATCGAGACCCGATCGGAGGCGAAGTGCTCGAGCACGCGTTCGTCGAACCCCTCGTAGCGCCCCGCGAGCAGGGTCAGCGCCGGCTCGGAGGCGAGCTCCTCGACGAATCCGTCGTCGAGCACACGACCGCCCGGGGTCAGCGCCAGCACCCGCCGGTGGTTCCGCAGCTCCACCGGGTCCTCCCCATAGCGGGAGCGCAGCGCGGCCTCGACCACGTCGACGCGCAGCACCATGCCGGCGCCTCCGCCGAACGGCGTGTCATCAACCTGGCCGGCGCCGAGCGGCGTGTGGTCGCGGTAATTGACATAGCCGAGGCCGAGGCCGGCCGCCTCGGCGTTGCGGACGTGGCGCTGGGACTGAAACCAGGTGAATGCCTCCGGGAACAGCGTGAAGATCTCGATGTCCACCGCTAGCGCTCCCCCAGGAACTCGAGGTCGATCTCGATCTGGCGCCGCTCGACGTCGACCGCGCGAACGGCATCGGCGATCAGCGGGACGAGGAGGTCAGCGCCGTCCGCGCGGGCGACCTCGAGCACCTCGCATGAGGGGAGGACGAGCATCCGGCGCACGGTGCCGACGACCACGTCCCGGTCACGCACCTCACATCCTTCGAGCTCCTCGGCCCACCACTCGTCCTCTTCGAGCTCAGGCGCCTCGCTGCGCGCCACGAGCAACTCCGCCCCGCGCAGTGCGGCCGCCGCGGCACGGTCCTCGTAGCCGTCGAGCCGGATGATCGGGCGTTGGTCGGTCCCGGCCCGCCGGGTGATCATGGCCGGCGCCTCGCGCACGACGACCTCGGCGCCGAGCGTCAGCAGTCGCGGCAGCGGCTCGCTCACGTGGAAGCTGCCGTCGAGACCGTGGGGGCTGCCGATCCGGCCCGCGCGCAGCCAGCCACGCTGCTCGCTCATCGGCGCCTCAGGAGTCGACGATGTCCACGAACACGCGGCGCCTGTCCTTCGTCGCCGCGGTCTTGATCACCGTGCGCAGCGCCGCGGCCGTGCGGCCACCCCGCCCGATCACGCTGCCGTAGTCGCCCTCGCCCACCGACAGCTCGAGCACGACCGTCCCGTCGCCCTCCTGGACCTCGGTCACCTCGACCTCGTCGGGGCTCTCGACCAAGCCGCGCGCCAGGTACTCGAGGAGCTCCTTCATCGCAGAGGGACCGCTAGCGGATGCCCTGGGTGTGCAGCAGCTTGCGGACGGTGTCGGTCGGCTGCGCGCCGCGGGCCAGCCAGTCCCGGATCCGCTCCTCGTCGAGCACGATCGTCGACGGTTCGGTCTGGGCGTTGTAGTGGCCGACGGTCTCGATCACCCGGCCGTCGCGTTTGGCGCGCTGGTCGGCGACGACCACCCGCCAGATGGGGTTCTTGCGGCCGCCGATGCGTGTGAGTCGGAGTCGTACTGACATGGTTGCGGTCGTCGAGGTTAGCGTGCGGAGGCCCCGCACGGGGTCATCGTGCCTGGCGCATCATCGCGCCCAGGTCGGGCATCCGTCCCTGGGAGACCTGTCGCATGATCTTGCGCATCTGGTCGAACTGCTTGATGAGCTGCTTGACGGCCTGCACGTTCGTGCCCGAGCCGCGAGCGATCCGCAGCCGCCGCGAGCCCTTGATCAGCTCGGGATGCCGCCGCTCCTGCGGTGTCATCGACAGGATGATCGCCTGGATCCGGTCGAAATCGCGCTCGTCGACCTTGACGCCGCGAAGCTCCTTGCCGAGCCCTGGGATCATCCCCAGCAGCGACTGCAGCGGTCCGAGCCGCCGGATCTGCCGGAGCTGCTCGAGGAAGTCGTCGAGGCCGAACTCCTGCTTGCGCAGCTTGCGCTCGAGCTCGGCCGCCTGCTGCTCGTCATAGGTGGACTCGGCCTTCTCGATCAGCGTCATCACGTCGCCCATCCCGAGAATCCGCTGCGACATGCGGTCGGGATGGAAACGCTCGAACTGGTCGAGCTTCTCGCCGGTCGAGGCGAACACGATCGGCTTGCCGGTGATCGCCTTGACCGACAGTGCGGCGCCGCCGCGGGCGTCGCCGTCGAGCTTCGTCATCACGACGCCGTCGAACTGGACGACCTCGGCGAACTGCTCGGCGACGTTCACCGCGTCCTGACCGGTCATCGCGTCCACGACCAGCAGCACGTCGTGCGGCCGAGTCGCCTTCTTGATGTTGGCCAGCTCGGCCATCAGCTCCTCGTCGACGTGCAGGCGGCCGCTGGTGTCGATGATCAGCACGTCCTTGCCCTCCGCCTCGGCCCGCTCGCGGGCCCACGCGGCGATCTTCACCGGGTCGGCATCGGTGCCCTGCTCGTACACGGTGGCGCCCGCCTGCTCGCCGACCTTGATCAGCTGGTCGACGGCGGCAGGGCGGTAGACGTCGCACGCGGCGACGGCGACCGAGGAGCCATGCTGCTCGTGCAGGTAGCGGGCGAGCTTGGCCGTGGCGGTCGTCTTGCCCGAGCCCTGGAGGCCCGCCATCACCACCACGGTCGGCGGCCGCGGCGAAAACGTCAGATCGCGGGCGGCGCCGCCCATCAGCTCGGTGAGCTCGTCGCTGACGATCTTCACCACCTGCTGCCCGGGGTTGAGCTGGCCGATCACGTCGGCCCCGAGCGCCTTTTCCTTGACCGCGTTCGTGAAGTTCTTGACGACCTTGAAGTTGACGTCGGCCTCGAGCAACGCGAGCCGGATCTCGCGCATCGCCGCGGAGATGTCGTCCTCGGTCAGCGTGCCGCGACCGCGGACTTCGGACAGGGTTGCCTGGAGCTTCTCAGCGAGCGAATCGAACATGTTTTCGGCCTACGGTGTGAGGTTAGTGCTCAGGCGGCCCGACCTGTGGCGGCGCCGAGTTCCCCGACGGGAGCTGGCCCTTGCCGGCATCCGTGTCCGCGGGCGCGTCATCGGGCGCAGCGCCGAACGCCCTGCCGATGCCGCCGAACGCCTCGGCGAACTCGGATGGGATCACGAACACCTTGTTGGCGTCGCCCTGGGCGAGCTGCGGGAGCATCTGCAGATACTGGTAGCTGAGCAGGCGCTGGTCGGGCTTGCCCTCATGGATCGCGGTGAACACGGTCTGGATCGCCTGGGCCTCGCCCTCGGAGCGCAGGATCGCCGCCTGCTTCTGGCCCTCCGCGGTCAGCACAGCGGCCTGCTTCTGGCCCTCGGCGGTGAGGATCTGCGATTGCTTGACGCCCTCGGCGTTGAGGATCGCGGCGCGCCGGTCGCGCTCGGCCCGCATCTGCTTCTCCATCGCCTCCTGGATCGTGCCGGGGGGATCGATCGACTTGATCTCCACCCGGTTGACGCGGATCCCCCACTTGCCGGTGGCCTCGTCGAGCACACCGCGCAGCTGAGCGTTGATGTGATCGCGGCTGGTGAGCGCGTCCTCCAGGGACAGCGACCCGATCACGTTGCGCAGCGTGGTGACCGTGATCTGCTCGATCGCCTGGAGCGGGTTGGCGACCTCGTACGTGGCGGACTTCGCGTCGTTGACCGTGAAATACAGGACGGTGTCGATCTGGACGACGAGGTTGTCGGAGGTGATCACCGGCTGGGGCGGGAACGAGACGACCTGCTCGCGCAGATCGATCAGTGGCTTCAGCCGGTCGACGAACGGCATCAGGATCGTCAGCCCCGGCATGAGCGTGCGGTTGTAGCGCCCGAGTCGCTCGACGATCCCGGCTCGCGCCTGGGGCACGATCCGGATCGTCCGGGCGAACAGGATCACCAGGAACACCACAACTACGATCGCGACGATTGCTCCAGCCATGGTCGCCTCCTATTCGGTCACCAGCGCCGTCGCGCCCTTGATGTCGACTATATGTACGCGGGTCCCCCGCTCGATGATCTCGTCATCGTCGAATGCCCTCGCGGTCCAGACCTCACCGTCGATCTTCACACATCCGGCGCCCTCGTCGTTGGCAATTCGCTCGAGCACGATCGCCTGCTTCCCCACCAGGGCGGCGGCGCCGGTCCGGATCTGCGGCGGGACCTTCATGTGGGAGCGCGCGATCGGCCGCACGATCCCCAGGGTCATGACCGAGGCGACGATGAACACGATCCAGGCCGGGAGCCCACCCGCGCCGGCCGCATCCACGATCGCCGCGAGCCCCGCCCCGAGTGCAAACGGCGCCAGGAAGAAGCTGGTCGTGAGCATCTCGCCGATCCCGAACACACAGGCCGCGATCACCCACCAAACCCATCCTGACATGTGCCTGCGAGCTTATCGCCCTGCGTGGCCGGTCAACCGAGGATTGTGCGGTGTTACTGGGTGACCAGGGCCCGGGCGAACTCGCTGGGCTCGAACGGGCGCAGGTCCTCGAGCTTCTCGCCGATGCCGATCAGCTTCACCGGGATCCCCAGCTCATGCGCGATCGCCAAGGCGATGCCGCCCTTGGCGGTCCCGTCCAGCTTGGTCAGCACCAGCCCGTCCACGCTCACCGCCTCTGAGAACAGGCGCGCCTGCCGGAGCCCGTTCTGGCCGGTGGTGGCGTCGACCGTGAGCAGCGTCTCGTGCGGCGCCTCAGGGATCTGCTTGCTGATCACGCGCCGCACCTTGGTGAGCTCGGCCATCAGGTCGTCTTGGGTGTGGAGGCGGCCGGCCGTGTCGATGATCACGACGTCCGCGCCCTCGCGACGCGCGGTGGCGACCGCGTCGTAGGCAACGGCGCCCGGATCGGCGCGCTCGGGCCCCTTTACGAACGCGACCCCGGCTCGCTGCGCCCACTCCTCGAGCTGCTCCACCCCGGCGGCGCGGAACGTGTCCGCGGCACCGAGCACCACCGAGCGGCCGAGCTCCTTGCGCAGGTGCCAGGCGAGCTTGCCCACGGTCGTCGTCTTGCCCGTCCCGTTGACCCCGGCGACGAGGATCACGGTCGGCTCCGGAGTGAGATCGATGCGGTCGTCGCCGGTCTTGGCGATGTCGGCGAGCAGCTCGGTCAACCGGTTGCTCAGCGCCTCGCCGCCGGTGATGTCACCGGCCGTCGCCTCGCGCTCGAGCTGCTCGACCACCTGCGCAGTGGTTCGGGCCCCGACGTCGGCGTAGATCAGGGCCTCCTCGAGCCGTTCCCAGGTCTCGTCGCTCAGATCCTCGAACAGGGTGGCCTGAATCTCCGAGGAGAGGGCCTGGCGGGTCCGTCTCAGGTTCTCGCGCAACCGCCGGAAACGGCCCACCCGCCGCTCCTCGGCGGCGGGCGCCTCGTCCTGCGGCGCGGGGGCGCCGTTCACGATGAACAGGTCCTGCCAGTCGCGAGCCATTGCGGCCGGCGACGTTAGCCGATCAAGCCGCGACGTCCTCGCGCGGCAACCGCCGCGAGATCACCTTGGAGATGCCATCGGCACCCATCGAGACGCCGTACAGGGAATCGGCGGCCTCCATGGTGCGCTTCTGATGGGTGACGACGATGAACTGAGCCCGGGTCGCGTACTGACGCAGCAGGGACAGGAAGCGGTCGATGTTGAGATCGTCGAGCGCGGCCTCGACCTCGTCGAGGATGTAGAACGGGCACGGCCGGGCCAGGAACACCGAGAACAGGAACGCCAGCGCGGTCATTGACTTCTCGCCGCCGGAGAGCAACGTTAGCCGCTTCATCTCCTTGCCGGCCGGGGTGATCTCGATCTCGACCCCGTGGAGGTCCTCCTCCGTCGGCTCGTCGGTCGCCGCGTCGGACGCCTCGCCCCCGTCGGCAGCTCCGTCGGCATCGTCCTCGGGCGGGGCCTGACCGCCGAGCACCCGCTCGGGCCCGTCTCGCTCGGCGACGAGCCGCAACCGGCCGCGGCCGCCCGGAAACAGCTGCGCCGAGATCTCCTCGAAGTTCTTCGCCGCGGCCTCGAAGGTCTGCTCGAACGTCTCCCGGATCTGCTTGTCGGTGTCCGAGATCAACTGCTCGAGCTCGCGCAGAGCCGTCTCCAGGTCCTCGCGCTGGGTCTCGAGCTCCTCGACATGCGCGAGCGCCTCGGCATATTCCTCCTGGGCTAAGGGGTTGACCGGCCCCAGCTGCTCCCGGCGGCGGGCCAGGCGCTCCAGGCGCGTGCGCAGCGCCTCGCGCTCCTCCTCGCCGAGCGGTTCGTCGCCCCGAGCGGCCTCGAGCTCGAGCCGCGCCGCGAGCTCGCGGACCTCGGTCTCGGTGTCCGCGAGCTGGTCGCGCGCTCGCTGCAGCCTCACCTCCGCCTCGGTCAACGCCTCGTTCTCGCGGTGGAGCTGGGTGTGGAGCCCGGCCTCCTGCTGGGCGCACTGCCGGAGCTCGGCGGCGACGTGCTCGCCTGCCTCCCGGTCGGCAGCGAGCGTGGCCTCAAACATCTCTCGACGGGCCGCGATCGCTTCGGCGGCCCGCTCGAGCGCGCCGATGACGCCGGAGACGGGCCCGGTGAGCTGCTCGTCGCGGGAAACCGACGCCGCCAGCCGCTCGATCCTCGCCTGGCGCTCGCGACGATCGCGCTCCGCGCGGTCGATGGCGGCGCGCTCGGCGGAGAGCTCTGCCGCCAACTGTGCCCGGCGGCCGGCATTCGGTCCATCGTCGGGCGCGTTGCGACGGCGCTCGATCTGGGCCGCGATCCGCCGCTGCACCTCCATAGCCTCGTCACGCGCGCGGACCGCGGCGCGATGAGCGGTGATCGCCTCGTCGCGTTCGGCCTCCTGCTCGGACAGGCCGGCCGTGGCTTGCTTAAGCGCGCGGCCCGCCGACAGCTCGGCGCCCGCGGCGGCTTCGCTCGCCTTGACCAGCTGATCGCGCCGGTTGCGCTCCGCGAGGACCCGCTCCTCGCCGGCCGCCGGGGCCTGGCGCAGCTCGCGAGTGTGGGCCGACCACACCCGGCCGGTCCGCGTCACGGCGACCCCCGCAAAGGCCGGGGCCAGCGCTTCGAGCGACTCGACCAGCCAGGCTCCCTGCAGCAGCGCGCGGGCCAGCCCGAGCGCCGGCTCCGGGCCCCGGATGTGATCGGCAAGCCGCTCCGCGGCGCCGCCCGGTGACTCAGGGGGCCCTCCCGGCGACTCAGGGGGTATGAGGGCGCCCGGTTGCGCGAGGGCAATCAGGGCACGACCGCCGTCGGCACCGGCCCGGTCGAGCAGGCCGCCGGCGGTATCCAGATCCGGCACGACAGCGGCCCGCAGGCGCCCGTCGAGCGCGGCGGCCACGGCCAGCTCGTAGCCGGGGTCGACCTCGAGCTCGTCCGACAGCGCGCTGGCGGCGCCGGGCACGGCGGCCTGGCTGCGCAGGAACTGGTTGACCGCGGCGAGCTCGCCGCCCACCCGAGCCGCCTCGCGCCTGGCCGCTTCGACGCCGCGCTCGGCCTCCCGCACTGCCCCGCGACCCAGCTCGAGCGCATCCTCGGCCTGACGTCGCTGCTCGGCGCTGCCCTCGACATCCGCACCCAGCGCCACCGCGCGCTCGTGAGCCGCCGACAGTTCCTGCTCGAGCTCCGCCAGCTGGCGACGGAGCTCCGCTTCCCGGTCCCGGTCGAGCGCGTCGATCTCGGTCTGCAGCTTGGTGATCCGGCTCTCGGCCTCGGGGTCGGGGGTGTCGCGGGCGGCCTCTGTATGCAGCGACTCGAGTGCGGCTCGCCCGCGGGTCAGGCGCGCCTCGAGGCTGGCCGCCGCCGCGCGGACGGCATCGGCGCGGTAGCCAACGCGCTCGCCCGCGGACTGGGCGATGAAGCAGCGGCGGGACAGCTCCTCGCGCTGGGCGCTGCGCTGTGCGAGCGCCTCCTCGGCCTTCTCGCGACGCCTGGCCACCTCTTGGAGCTGCTGTTCGAGTTGCTGGCGCCGGGCGCGCCCCTCGGCCGCCGCCCGCTCGGCCTCGGTCAGCGCGAGGCCCCGGGCACGCAGGTCGTCGCGGGCGAGCTCCCAGCGAGCCTCGACCGCCTGGCGCTCGATGCGCGCGTGAAGCTCGGCGGCCTCGGCCTGGCGCTTGAGCGGGCGCAGCCGCGAGCGGGCCTCGCGCTCGACGTCGAGCGCCCGGTCGAGATTGTCCTGGGTGCGGGCCAGCTTCAACTGCGCGCGGCGCCGGCGCTTGCGGTGCTTGCCGAGGCCGGCGGCTTCCTCGATCAGCATGCGCCGGTCGCGTGGCTTGGAGGTCACGATCGACTCCACCCGGCCCTGGGAGATCACCGAGTGCATCTCCTTACCGAGCCCGGTGTCGGACAGCACTTCGATCACGTCGACCAGGCGGCACCGCGCCCCGGCGAGCCGGTATTCGCCGTCGCCCGAGCGGTCGAGGCGACGCACGATCGACACCTCCGAGGTCCCGAGCCCGAGGGTGCCCTCGCTGTCGTCGAGCACGAGCTCGACCTCGGCGCCTCGGCCGGCCTGCCGCCCTGGGGTGCCTCCGAAGATCACGTCCTGCATCGACTGGCCGCGCACGGCGAGCGGCGACTGCTCGCCGAGCGCCCACAGCACCGCGTCGGTGACGTTCGACTTGCCCGAGCCGTTCGGCCCCACGATCACGCTGACGCCCGGCCCGAACTCGAGGCGGGTGCGGTCGGGGAAGGACTTGAAGCCCTTGAGCGCGATCGACTTCAGGTACACAGCGGGCCTCCCGGGTCAGCGGTCAGTCGCCCAGCGCCTCGAGCGCGGCCTGCGCGGCCTCCTGCTCGGCGTCCTTCTTGCTCCGCCCGCTCCCGCGGGAGATCTCGACCCCTTCGATCCGGGCGCTGATCGAGAACGTGCGGTCGTGCGGGGGTCCCTGCTCGCCGACCACCTCGTAGCTGACGAGCTCGCCACGGCGGGCCAGGCGCTCCTGCAGCGCCGATTTGAAGTCCACGGGATGCTCGAGCGCCTCCTCGATCTCCGGCATGAACGCCTCGACCACCGCCTCGGCGGTGGCTTCGTACCCGAACGCGAGATAGCAGGCCCCGATCACCGCCTCGATCACCGACGCCAGCACGCGCTCCGTCGAGACCAGCGCGTCGACCGTCGTGGCCGCCGACGGTGGCGAAGCCGTCCGGAGGCGCTCCGGGATTCCCAGCCGCTCGGCCACGTCCCGGCAGGACCGGCCCGAGACGGCCTGCGCCCGGATCTTGGTCATGCTCCCCGCCCCATAGCGCTGCGGGTCGAGCCGCGGATACAGGTGCGTCGTGACCGCCAGGGCGAGCACGCTGTCGCCGAGAAAGGCCAGGCGCTCGTAGGAGTCCGAGCGCCTCGAGGTCCAGGAGGAGTGGGTGACTGCGTTGCGCGCCAAGTCGTCCGGCAGCCGGGCCAACAGGTCCGCGAGCGCCGCCCCAGCATGGCCGCGGCGTTCGCTCGGTCCCTTGCGGTGGGTGGTCACTCAGGGTCAGGGCTATGGCTCGCAGCAGCCGACGGTTGAACGCCGCTCGCGAGCACGAATTCGACCGCCTGGCCGACCGTCAGGATCCGGGCCGCCTCCTCGTCGGAGATCTTCACCCCGTAGCTGTCCTCGAGCTCCTGGACAAGGGTGTAGAGATCGAGGGAGTCGGCTTCCAGGTCCTCCTTGAAGCGCGTGGACTCCTGGATCGTGTCCGGATCCAGCTCCAGCTCGTCGGCCAGATGGGCGCGGATCAGCTCGAAGACCTGCTCGCGATTCATCGGCCAGACACCGTAGCCGTGGGCTCGGACGGGGAGTTGTCCTCGGCGTCCGCGGAGCGGGAGCGCAGCGCGCCGGCCTCCACCAGGGCGGTGCGGGTGCGGGCGATCACGTCCTCCTGCACGCCGCGGGCCGCGACCTCGATCGCGCGGGCGAAGCCACGCCGGGTGAAGCGGCCGTGCGCGACCACGCCGAGGCGGCGCAGACCGAGCATGTAGGCGCCACCGGGAGTCTCGGGGTCGATCTCCGCGCGCAGCGCTCGGATCGCAGGGGCCAGCAGCCAACCCCCAACCTTGCCGCGGGCTGAGCTCATCGCGGCGTCCCTGATCGCACGCATCGTCCGGCCCGAGACGCCTTCGATCAGCTTCAGCGTGATGTTGCCTGTGAACCCGTCCATCACGACCACGTCAGCGACGCCGTCGGTGACCTGGGTGCCCTCGATGTTGCCGACGAAGTTCAGCCCGGTGCCGCCGGTCCCCATCAGCTGCTCGTGGACGGACACGAGCTCGGGCGTCCCCTTGGCGGGCTCCTCGCCGTTCGACAGGAGCGCCACCCGCGGCGAGGCGATCCCCATCACCGCCTGCGCGAACCCCGACCCCATGTGCGCGAACTGGACAAGGTGCTCAGGCCGGCAAGTGACGTTGGCGCCGACGTCGAGCAGCAGCACCGGTGCAGCGCCGGGCATCGGCACCGGCAAGGCGAGAGCCGGGCGGTAGATGCCGCGGTCGCGGCGAAGGTTGAACAGGCCGGCCGCGAGCGCCGAGCCGGTCGAGCCGCCGGACACGAGCGCCTGCGCGCGGTCGTCCGCCACGGCTTTGGCGGCCTGCACGATCGAGGCCTCAGGAGTGGAGCGCACGGCGAATGCCGGATCGGTCGCCTTCGCGATCGAGACCGGCGCGTCGACGACCTCGACGCCGGCGGGCACCGGGCCGATGTCCGCGGCGGGTCCGAACAGGAGCACGCCGATCCCTTGCGCAGCGGCCTGCGCCGCGCCCTCGGCGACCTCTCGGGGACCGAGATCGGCCCCGCCCGCGTCAACCGCGACGGTGATCATCGGCGCGGCTGTCAGAGGGTGGGCTCGTCAGCGGGCGCGGTGACCACTTCGCGGCCCTTGTAGCTCCCGCACACCGGGCAAACACGATGCGGCAGACGGGGGCTGTGGCACTGGGGGCACTCGTTGTAGGTCGGCGCAGCGATCTTGTGCTGCGAGCGGCGCTGAGTCGTACGGGCGTGTGACTGCTTCTGCTTAGGGACGGCCATGCGGCATCAGGTTAGTCGAAACGAAGCTCGGAAAGCTTGGCCCAGCGCGGATCCGGCCCGGTTTCGTGACCATGCTCCGACCCGGCCTCGTTGAGGTTGGCGCCGCACACCGGGCACAGGCCCGCGCACTCGGCACGGCACAGGACGGTCGCCGGTAGCGCCAGCGCGAGCGCGTCGCGGGCCCACGCATGCACGTCGAGCACGCCGGCCACGACGTAGGGCGAGCTCAGCTCCTCTCCCTCCCCCGGCTGGGAGACCTCGCGCGCGTCGACGCTGAAGGCCGGCGCCGCGGGCTCGAGGCACCGCATGCACGGCCCGTCCAGCGCCGCGTCGAAGCGGAGGCGCAGCGCGTAGCCGTCGCCGGTAGTGCGGGAGACGTCGAGGCGGGCAGGCACCAGCAACGGGACAACGGAGTAGCGCTCGCCCCCCAGCATGAACGGGTCGAACGCCACGCCCAGATCGAGCCGACGACCCTCCCCGGCGCTGAGTCGCAGCCCCCCGAGGTCGAACGTGTCGGTCCGGAGGGACATCGATGTCCAGCTTAGCGACGGCAGTGACTGCAAATTCGAGGGGTGGCGGGGGGCCACGGTGCATATCCTCAGACCATCTCCACGTGGTTTCGCACCTACGGCTTCGCCGACCTCGATGACACACTGACGATCGGCGCGTATCCGCTCGACTCCGACGATGTCGCAGCACTGCAACGAGTCGGGATCGAGCGGGTGGTGAACCTCGTGGAGGACGAGGAGTACGCCCCGGGCCAGCGCGACGAGGTCGTGGAGGCCTACCGTCGCGCGGGCATCGAGGAGGCCCGGCTCGAGCTCGTCGACTACGGGGGACTGCAAGGCGACCAACTCGATGCCGCCGTGCGGACGGTGTCCGATGCCCTCGACCACGGCGCCCGCACCTACCTGCACTGCCGCGCCGGCTGGCAACGCTCGGCGGCGGTGGCGGCGGGAGTAATCGCAGCGCGGCGCGGGATCGACATCGACGACGCGCTGGCGCAGGTGCAGCAGATGAAGCCGAGCGCCGATCCCCTGCCCCACCAGCGCGAAGACCTCAGGCGGTGGTGGGAGGGCCGGCAGGCCCGGGCGAACTAGTGGCCCACTAGGCGGGCTACTCCGCCGCGCGCAGACGCATCGCGGTGAGCTGTCCCTGCTCGGGCTTCGGGCGCTCCTGGGGGGCCGTGTTGGGGGCCGTGTCGTCACCGACGTGAACCGAGCGAGCGCTGAGCGAAACCTGCTCGATCTCCGGGATCTCACGGTCCGCCGCCACCGCGCCGTGCTCGGCGAACCGGCGCGCGCCCGGAATGACCCGCGCCTCGTAGGAGCCGACGGTCTCGTTGTAGGCGGCCACGGCGCTGTTCAGACGCTTGCCGAGGGTCTGCATGAGGCCTGAGAGCTTGACCAGCCGAGCGTGAAGCTCGCGGCCGAGGATCGAGATCTCCCGCGCCGACTCGGCGACGCGCTCCTGTTGCCAGCCGTACGCCACCGAGTGGAGCATGGTCAGCAGGATCGTGGGCGTCGCGATCATGACGTGCCGCGCCATCGCGTCCTGCATCAGCGTGGGGTCGGCCTCGAGCGCGGAGCTGTACAGGTGCTCTCCCGGGAGGAACATCACGACCAGGTCGGGCGCCGAGTCGAGACCCGCCCAGTACGCCTTGTCCCCGAGCTGCTTGACGTGCTTGCGCAGCAGCCGGGCGTGGTCGCGCAGATGGCGCATCCGCTCTTCCTCGTCGCGCGCCTCGTAGGCATCGAGCACGCCCTGCAGCGGGGCCTTGGCATCGACGATCACGTGCTTGCCCCCCGGCATGCTGATGATCAGATCGGGCCGCAGCGTTGTCTCGTCGCCGGCGATCGCGCCCTGCTCCTGGAAGTCGCAGTGACGCACCATGCCGGCCTGCTCCACCACGTTGCGCAGCTGCATCTGGCCCCATTGCCCGCGTGTGTTCGGCTTGCGCAGAGCGGTGACCAGGGCACCCGTCTCCGTGCGCAGCTTCTCGCCGGTCTCGGCCAGTGTCCGGAGCTGGGCGTCGAGGCGCCCACGGCTCTCGCGGGTGGCCTGATCGAGCCGCACGAGCTGCGTGTCGACCCGGCCGAGCTGATCCTTGAGTGGCGCGACGAGCTGCTCGACGGCGCTCTGGCGCTTGTCGAGGTCGCCCTTGACCTGGGCCTGAGCCGTCTGCAGCTGCGCCCGCGCCATCTCGGTGAGCTGCGACATGCTCGCCTGGAGCGCTTCGGCGCTCAGCGCCTTGAACGACTCGGACATCCGGCTCTGGGCCTCGGTCACCGTGCGCAGACGCTCGCCCGCCAGCTGGCGCTCGTGCTCGAGGTCGGCCTGGGCCTTGACCAGGTCACGCTCGAGCGCGCCCGCCCGAGCCGCCTCGGCCGACAGGGAGCGCAGCCGGGCGCGCAAAGCCACCAGCGCCACCGCGGCACCGGCGAGAACCCCGATCAGTAACCACATCGCTTGCACAGCGCCCGAGGATGGCGCGGGCCGCGGACGGAACCGCGGGCTTGCAAGAATCGGTGCAATGAGCGCCGACGCCGTCCGTCGCCGGGTCGTGGTTTCCGGCCATGTCCAGGGCGTTTTCTTCCGCGACTCGACGCGTGAGCGGGCCGAGGCCGAAGGGGTGGCCGGCTGGGCATGCAACCGGGGCGACGGTGCCGTCGAGGTGGTCTTGGAAGGACCGCAGGACGCGGTCGAGCGCGTGCTGGCGTTCCTGCGGGAGGGGCCGTCGCGGGCGAGTGTCGAGTCTGTCGAGGTCGTCGAGGACGGTGGCGCCGCCGAGGGTTTGTCTCGGTTCGAGATTCGGTGACGAGGCAGACGGGCCCCGGGTCAGCTCAGCGCCAGCGGGTGGCGCTCGTAGGCCGCGGCCAGGCGGTAGAAGAGGCCGCCGTCGGTTTGAGCTGAGGTCGTCCCGTCGGCGCCACCGCCGTACAGCAGCCCGATCACGCCGGCGCGCTGGGTGGCGCGGAGATGCGCCCGCGCCGCCGACCCCGGACCGCCGGCGAGCCACCACTGGACGCGGTTGTCGCGGAAGTGATCCCAGGTGTCGTTCAGGAACGAGTTGCCGAGCGGGAGCTGCCAGAGCACGACCGGCACCCGGACGCGGCGCACGAACGCCGAGATATAGGCGTCGTGGCGGTGGAAGTCGGCCGGTCCCCAGGCCGTCCGGGGGTTACCCTCGATCACCCGGTAGAAGCCCGCGTCGCGGTCGGTGACGTCGTTGAAGACCAGATCGAACCGGGCGTGAAGCGAGCGATAGAAGCGGGCGGACGCCAAGCCCAACGCCCGCATGTGGGACAGCGATGGCTTGGAATAGGTCGGGTCCTCCCCCGTCCCCCACTCGCTCAGGTGCCAGGCCAACCGCACCCGCGGCGCCAGCCGGTGGCGCAGCGAGATCAACCGCGCAGCGAACCGGCGCGCCAGCGGAACCGCATGAGCCTGTTCGAGATACCCCCACAGATCCGGCTCGACGTGGACGACGACCAGATGCCGTCCGGCGGCCGCGCGCACACGCCGTAGAAGCAGCGAGTAGTCCTTCCAGTACGCGCTCATCGTTGTCCGATTACGAAGGTTCGAGAGATCCTTGTGCAGCTCGTCCCCACCGACGGCGGGCGTGGACTGGAGCAGCTGGTAGTACGTGAACACCGGGATCATGTGGGCCGCGATCGACTCGCGCACGTACATCGAGACGAACGTGCCGTTCGGGTTCCAGGTCGACCAGCCCTCGCCGGTGTTGACGCCGCCGGACAGGTACTGGTAGCGCGCGTCCAGCGGCGCGTGCGCTCGCAGCGCCGGCGCGTCGCCCGGCGAGTCGCTCACGCCGAGCAGCAGATGGTGCGGCCATCCGAGCGGGATGACCGCCAACGACACAACCACCGACGCGAAGCGCCGCACGAGAACCTAATCGGCGGATTCGAGTGCGCGCTCAAACGCGGAGCGCGCCTCGGAGCCCCGCACCGCGAACACGACCCGCTCCAGCGCGCTCCCGGACGACAACGCTCGCCGCACCTCTTCGACCTCGATCGACGCGGCCTCATCCACGGGGAAACCGCCCACCCCGGTCCCGAACGCGACCAGCGCCAGCGATCGGGCGCCCAGGCGGTCCGCCAGCTCGAGCGTCGATGCCGTGGCACGACGAATGATGTCTGCCGACGTCGGCCCGCCCAGCTCCATCGTCGCGGCGTGGATCACCCACCGGCAGGGCATGTCGCCACCCGAGGTCTCGATCGCCTCCCCCAGGCCGATCGGCGCCGCCTCGCGGCTCTCCGAATCGATCGCCGGACCGCCGGCACGAGAGATCGCGCCCGCCACGCCGCCACCGTGAAGCAGCTGGGTGTTTGCCGCATTGGCGATGGCATCCACCTCGAGCGAGGTGATGTCGGTCTCCAGGACTTCGATCAAGGAACTGCTAGGAGACTTCGACGGGCTCGTCCTTGCCGGCGAGCCGGTCGCGGCCGCGCTGCACGGCGGCGATGAACTTCGTGAGGTTGACCTCGAGCGTGTTCAGGATCTCGTCGGCGTAGTCCTCGGCGCCGAGGCGGATCTCCCGCTCGCGGGCGCGCGCGTCCTCGATGATGTCCTCGGCGGCACGCTCGGCCTGCTTGGTGATCTCCTCGTCGGAGATCAGGCGCTCCTGGCGCTCGCGGGCCTCCTTGACGATGCGCTCGGCCTCGCGCTTGGCCTCGGCGAGCATCTCCTGCCGTTCCTTGACGATCCACCGGGCCTGCTTGATCTCCTCGGGGATCGTGGCGCGCATCTGGTCGAGGATGTCGTAGATCTCTTCCTTGTCGACGCGAACCTGGTCGGTCAGCGGAACGGGCTTGGCGTTGTGGACGAGATCGTCCAGCTTGTCGATGAGTACCAGGACATCCATTGCAGAACCTCTGTTTCGTCAGCGGCTGAGCCGTTCCTTCAACGCCACCGCGACCTCATCAGGGACCATGTCCTCGATGCTGCCGCCGAAGGTGGCCAGCTCCTTCACTCCGCTGGATCTAACGAAACTGTACTTGGGAGAGGCCATCAGGTACACGGATTCGATCTCCGGGGCCTGACGGCGGTTGAGCTGATCCATCTCCAGCTCGTACTCGAAGTCCGAGATCGCACGCAGGCCCTTGACGATCGCCTTTGCCCCGCGCTGCCGGGCGAACTCCACCACCAGGATGCTGAATGGCTCGACGGTCACGTTGTCGAGGTCGCGCGTCGCGGTCTCCACGAACGCCACTCGCTCCTCGGCGCTGAACAGCGTTCCTCCCTTGCGGACGGGGAGGTTGACGACCGCGACGATCACCTTGTCGAACATCGCCGCCGCGCGCGAGATCACGTCGAGGTGCCCGTAGGTGACGGGGTCGTAGGAGCCGGGGCAGACGGCGATGCGGTTGTCAGGAGCCATGAATGCGGATCAGGGTGTCGCCGTAGCGACGTTCGCTCAGGAGAGGCAGTTGCAGCTCGAGCGGCTCGCGCCGGTCGCTCTCGGCCACGACCCGGGCGTCTGCCGTGAGCACCGGCGCCAGTCCCGTGGAGAGCTCCCGTCCGAGCGCGCTCGCTTGACGGTATGGAGGGTCTGCGAACACGAGATCGTATTGACGGCGAGCCGCCCGTGCGCGCTGGAGAAACGGCGCGACCCCCTGAGCGACGACCTCGGCGTCCAGACCGAGCGCATGCAGGTTGCGCCGGACGGCGGCCACGGAGGCCGCGGAGGAGTCGACGAACACGGCCGACGCGGCACCCCGGCTGAGTGCCTCGATGCCGAGCGCTCCGGATCCGGCGAACAGGTCGAGCACGCGTGCATCGACGACCGTCTCCCCCAGGATCGAGAACAGCGCCTCGCGCACCCGGTCGGAGGTCGGCCGCACGCTGCGACCGCGCGGCGCCACCAGCGTCCGCCCACCGAGCGCGCCCGCGATCACCCTCACGCGCGGATCGGCGCGCGCGCCTCGGCGCCGTACGCCTGCACGAGCGCGTCCGCGAGCAGCACGTGCTCTCCGAGCTCCAGGTCCGGGTCCTCGGCCAGGATCCGGTCGGCGTGCGCCCGCGCACGCTCGAGCAGCTCGGCATCGCGCGGGAGCTCCGCCACCCGGAATTGGGCCAGCCCGCTCTGCCGCACCCCCACGAGCTCGCCCTCGCCGCGGAGCTCGAGGTCGATCTCGGCCAGCCGGAACCCATCGCCGGAGGCGCTGAGCGCGCGCAGCCGCGCCGAATCCTTGGAGCCGAACAGCAGGCACAGCGACGCATGCGACCCTCGCCCGATCCGCCCCCGCAACTGGTGCAGCTGCGAGATCCCGTAGCGCTCGGCGTTCTCAACGAGCATCACGGTGGCGTTCGGCACGTCGATGCCGACCTCAATCACCGTGGTCGCGACGAGCACATGCGCAGAGCCCGAGGCGAACGCGTCCATTGCGGTCTGCTTCTCCGCCGCGCGCATCTGGCCGTGCAGCAGCACGACCTCGTAGCCGCGCAGCTCGCCGGCGCGGAGCCGCTCGAACTCCGCCGTGGCGGCCCTGGCCTGGAGCTGCTCGGACTCCTCGACCAGGGGGCAGACCACGAACGCCTGGCGGCCGGCGTCGAGCTCCTCGCGGATGCGGTCGTACGCGCGGGCCCGTTCGCGCTCGCTCGAGCACACGAACGTCTCGATCGGCTGACGACCGCGGGGGAGCTCGCGCAGCACGGTGAAGTCGAGGTCGCCGTAGCCGGCCAGCGCCAGCGTGCGGGGAATCGGCGTGGCCGTCATGTGGAGCACGTGGGGCGCGCGGTCATCGCCTCCCTTGGCGTCGAGCGCAGCCCGCTGGCGAACTCCGAAGCGGTGCTGCTCGTCGATGACCACCACCCCGAGGCGAGCGAACTCGACCGTGTCCTCGATCAGTGCATGGGTGCCCACGACGAGCGACAGCTCTCCGGTGGCGAGCTTCGCCAGCACATCCCGCCGGCGGCGGGCCGGCGTCGACCCGGTGAGCAGCGCCACCGGCACCGCCTGGCCGGGCATCAGCGCCTGGATCGTGGCGAAGTGCTGCTCGGCGAGCGTCTCGGTGGGCGCCATCAGCACGCCCTGCCAGCCATGCTCGACCGCGCGCAGCAGCGAGTAGAGCGCAACCACGGTCTTGCCCGAGCCCACCTCCCCCATCAGCAGCCGCTGCATGGGACGCTCCTGGGAGAGGTCCTCGTCGATGACCGCGATCGCCTGCTCCTGGTCGCCGGTCAGTTCGAACGGGAGAAGCTCGCTCATCCAACGGGCGGTCAGTTCGCGCTCGCCGTCGAGGACGGGCGCGAGCCGCTCCAACCGCCGCAGCCGGCGGCGGCGCAGCAGCGCGAGCTGGACGAGCAGCAGTTCGTCGAAGGCCAGCCGGCGCCGTCCGCGCTCGACATCGCTCTCGCCGTCCGGGAAGTGCGACGCGGCCAGTGCACCGGGGCGGTCGACGAGTCGCTCCAAATGCCGCAGACGGCTCGGCAGAGGCTCCGTCACCTCGCGCAGCGCTGGGCGGTGCTCGCCGACGAGGGCCAGGATCTGGGTCGAGGAGAGACCTTCGGTGGCCGGATAGTGCGCGACCGCCTCGGCGCCGCTGGCGGACTCGTTCGTGGACGCGTGACCCTGAACGCGAAACCGGTTGCGGGCCTCGTACTTACCGTGGAGCACGAGCCGCGTCCCCGGCGGATAGCGCTGCACCAGCCACGGCTGGTTGAAGAAGGTGGCCTTCATCGTTCCGGTCTCGTCGGAGACGGTGGCCTCGACCAGGGGCCGCATTCCGCGGCGGCGCACGGGCCGGGAGGCGATCGCGCGGACCTCGACGATGACGGTGGCGGCCTCCCCCGGGACCAGCTGAGCGATCGATCGGGCCTCGCGGCGATCACGCGGCAGGTGCTCGAGCAGATCGCCGACGGTGTGCAAGCCGAGCGTCTCAGCGGCGCGCTCGGCCTTCGCCCCCGGCAGCTTCAGCGCGGTGGCCAGCCGCGACGGCCGCGGGTAGCGGACGGGTGCCGTCTCGAGCTCATCGGGGTCGAGCGGACGGGCGCTGGCGAAGGCGGTCGCGGACATCGATCACACGTGATGATGACTCGCGCCGCGGTCGGTGCGGGCGGGCGATCACGCGGTCAGGCGATCACTCAGCGGAGAGCAGCCACCAGTAGCTGCGCTGACCGCCGTTGGAGAGCTCGAACTCGACCTCGCCGGCGGCGAGCGCCTGCACGGTGTCGTCGTCGAGCGGCGCCTCGGCGCCCCGCAGGCAGGTGATGAGCTCAGCGTTCTCGGCAAGCTGCTCGAGGACGTCGCGGAGCGTCTCGCGGGGCTTGCCCCAGGCGACGATCTGCTCCTCGATGAAACCGACGGCGTCACCTTCGCGAAACCGCCCGCGCGCGTCGTCGCGGGCAGCCGGAGCCACGGCCCCGGTGCGCACATGCTCGAGCGTCTCGATCATTGCCGCCGCGTTCTCGGCGGCGGACCGGGCAGGGTCGAGGCTGACCGCCGCCGCCAGACCGGCC
The DNA here is from genome assembly GCA_036494115.1 of Solirubrobacteraceae bacterium. Classification (GTDB taxonomy): domain Bacteria; phylum Actinomycetota; class Thermoleophilia; order Solirubrobacterales; family Solirubrobacteraceae; genus Palsa-465. The sequence goes on from DASXOS010000084.1 coordinate 76,170, forward strand.
TGCTGTGAGCGCGAGGGCACGACGTGCACGGTTTTGTCCGACAGCTCGGCGGCGCGCTCGGCGGCCATCAGCACGTTCGAGCTGTTCGGCAGCACCACGACCTCCTCGGCCGAGATCGCGTGGATCGCGGCGAGGATGTCGTACGTCGATGGGTTGAGCGTCGGGCCGCCGTCGAGGACTCGGACGCCCAGGCTCTCGAACAGCGACACCATCCCATCGCCGCTGATCACGGCAAGCGCGCCGCACACGACGGCCGGCGCCGCGTCCGCAAGACGCTCGTCACGCTGCCTGACCTGCTCGCGCATGTCCGCGACGTCGAGATGCGAGACCACGCCCGCGTCGGCGAACACGGCGGTGGCGGCGTTCGGATCGTCGGTGTGGAGGTGGATCTTGAGCGTGGTCTGATCGCCGACCACCAGCACCGAGTCGCCCAGCTGCTCGAGCAGGGCGGTGAAGGTGCGGGGTTCGAGCTCAGAGCCGGTGACCGCAAAGTTCGTGCAGTACCGGTATGTACCCGAGGAGTGCTGCGGGTGGGTCACCCGGGCGGCGGCATGATGCTCGACGGCGGGCGCCGCGGTTCCGCGAAGCGCTCCCACGATTCCGGCCAGCAACACGGTCAGCGCGTAGCCCCCGGCGTCGACGACGCCCGCGTCGCGGAGCACCGGCAACAGGTCGGGACCGCGCTTGACCGAGTCCTGACCGGCGTCGAGCGCCTGCTCGATCACCTTGGCGATCACAGTGTTCTGCTCGTCGTCGCTTGCCCCCGGACCGAGACGGCCGTCCGGCATGTGGGCGAGCTCGGAGGCGACGCGGACCGACATCTCGCGGACCACGGTGAGGATCGTGCCCTCGGCCGGCTCGCGCACCGAGCCGTAGGCCTGATCGGCGGCGCGGGCCAGGGCTGCGCCGATCAGCACCGGATCGACGAGCTCGCCGGGACGGCTGGCCAGCTCCTCGGCGGCGCCGCGGATCAGCTGCGAGAGGATCACCCCGGAGTTGCCGCGCGCACCGAGCAGGGCCGCGCGCGCGACCGAGCCCACGATCTCGTCACGGCCGATGTCGTCGATCGTGCTCTGGGCGGACGCTTCCGAGAGGCGGTCGAGCTCCTGGAGCACAGCCCGCAGGGTGAGCACCATGTTGTCGCCCGTGTCGCCATCGGCGACCGGGAACACGTTGAGGTCGTTGACCTCCTCGCGGCGAGCCTCCAATGCCGCCAGACCGGCCTCCACGACCGTCCGGAAACGAACGATGCTGGGGTCGGACACAGGCCGCTTATGCGCGCTTGTCGCAGCCGCTTGGGGCAGCTGTGCCCACCCCTACCGGGCTTTGGTGACCTTGCCGGCCTTCAGGCACCGCGTGCACACATACACGCGGCGGGGCGTCCCGCGGTCGTCGATGCGAACACGCTGGAGGTTCGGCTCGAACCGCCGCTTCGTGGCAACCATCGAGTGGCTGCGGCTGTGGCCGAACGAGGGGCCCTTCGAGCAAACGTGGCAGACCTTGGGCATGGCGGGCGAGTATAGCCTCACGGTGCGTCAGGCCCCGGCTCGCGGGCGATCGCGAGCTGGGGGACTCGCCCGGGGAGACGGTTTGGGCGAAGTCGTGCTTAAGAACAGGTGCGCCGGGTAGAAAATTATCCCGATGGCAAAGACCGCCCATCGAGGACCGGCCATGCTCGAGGGTCTGGCATTGCCGGAGCGCTACGAGATCCGCCGCCGCATCGCGACCGGTGGGATGGCTGCCGTCTGGTGCGCGCGTGATGGCGCCCTGGGACGGAGCGTCGCCATCAAGCTCCTTTCGATGCCGTACGCGCGGGAACCGATGGCGGTTCGCCGGTTCAAGCGCGAGGCACGCGCCCAAGCCCGGCTCTCCAGCCATTCGCACGTGGTCACGATCTACGACGTCGGCCACGCCACCGAGGTCGACGAGCCGATCGGCCGGCCGTTCATCGTCATGGAGTACCTCGCCGGCGGCACCGTCGCCGATGCCCTGCGCGTCGGCGAGGTGACGCACGCCCAGGCCGTCCGATGGCTGCGCGAGGCCGCCGACGCACTCGACCACGCTCATTCCCGCGGGGTGATCCACCGGGACATCAAGCCCGCCAACTTCCTGCTCGATGGCGACCGCGTGCTGCACGTGGCCGACTTCGGGATCGCGCAGCTCGGCACCGAGGACACCTACAGCTCCACCGGTCAGGTGCTCGGGACCGCTGCTTACATCGCGCCCGAGCAGGTGGTGGGCCGTCCTGCCACCGAGGCCAGCGATCGCTACTCGCTGGCGGTCACCGCGTACGAGCTGCTGGTGGGAGAGCGCCCGTTCGGCGCCGATAACTTCGCGGCGCAGGCGCGGCAGCATCTCGAGGAGGAGCCACCTCCGGCCAGCAGCCGCAACCCGAAGCTCCCGCACGCGCTCGACGACGTTCTCGCCCGCGGGCTGGCCAAACGGCCCGAGGATCGCTGGCCGACCGCATCCGAGTTCGCCGAGGCGGTCGAGGTCGCGCTCCGCGAGAGTCCCGCAGTGGCGGCTTCCACGCCGACCGTGATCGCCCCGAAGCGCACGGAGCGCGATGCCAGCCCGCTCCTCACCCCGGTGCGTAGGTCTCGCTCCCATCGGGGACCTGCGCTGGCCGCGCTTGCCGCCGCGGTGATCGGCGTGGTCATCGCGGCAGTGGCCAGCGGCGCCTTCAGCGGCGGCTCGACCCCATCGAAGACCGCCGCCTCGCACGCATCGGGCACGGCGACGAAGGTCGCGCGGACACACCACCCGGCCGGGACCCACCACAAGGCCCACAAGCCGGCGGCGTCCGGTCAGACGACGAGCAGCACCCAGGCGACGGTGACCGGCAGCCCGGCGGCCGCGACGACGAACGCGCCGACCGCGGACACACTCGAAGCGCAGGGCCACCAGCTCATGGACAGCGGGAACTACGCGGCGGCGGTCCCCGTGCTCCGCCAGGCGGTGAGCGCCGCTTCGCCCAGCAGTCTCACCTACGCCTACGCGCTCTACGACCTCGGGCGCTCATTGCGTCTGTCCGGCGATCCCAGGGCGGCGATCCCGGTCCTCTACCAGCGCCTGCAGATCCCGAACCAGACCGACACGGTCCGGACCGAGCTGCAGGCCGCGCTGCGCGCCGTGGGGCAGCAGGTCAACCAGAGCGGCGGTGGCGGACCCGCCCCGAGCCACGGCCCACCAGGCCACGGCGGCACTCCGCCCGGGCACGGCGGTAAGCCGCCGGGCCACGACAGCGGCGACTAGGGCGGACCCCGCGTGATCGGTCGGCCGACGCGGCGTGCGACCCTTCGGCCGGCGTCACGGTTCCTGGTCGGCTGAACGGCGCTTTGAGGAGGGGGCCGGGCTGCTTTTCGTCCGGTTGCGACCATAACTCGACAAAGCTGCCGATGCCGCGGCCGAGTGACGAGCTGTTGCGCCAGGACGCACGTAGTTCGTCACGGCCGCCGAAATCCGCCGACGTTGTCGAGCTGTGGTCGTGCATTTCCTCGCATTCCGCTCGGATCGGACGAGGTGTGTCGACGTTTTGCCCGCTATGCGCGCCCGGCGCTTCACGCCTCGCACTCAGAGCGACGAAATGCGACGAAATGCCCGCCGACGCTAGACCGCGAAGCCGGCCGGCCCGCGCTTGGCCGCGAGTTGGTCGCGCACGCCGAGCGAGGCCAGCACGGCCTCGGCTGCGTGGGCGCCGGTGTCGCGCTTGGAGCCGCCGGTGACGCGGTCGAGGGCCTGCTCCATCGTGTCCACGGTGAGCAGCCCGAAGCCGCACGGCACTCCGGTCTCCAGCTGCACCTGCTGGATCCCGCGCGCGGCCTCGGCGCACACGTAGTCGTAGTGGTCGGTCTCGCCGCGGATCACCGCGCCGAGGCACACCACCGCGGCATAGCGGCCGGACTCGGCGGCGTACTTGGCCGCGAGCGGCAGTTCGAACGCGCCCGGCACGTCGAAGCGGTCGACCTCGACGACGCCGCCGTCAAACAAGGCGGCACGCGCGCCGGTCTCGAGCTTGTCCGCCAGCTCGTCATAGAAGCGCGCCACGCACAGCGCGACGCGACGGTCAGCCGCCATCGGCCTCGCGGCGTAGGTCCTGCTCGTGCTCGTTTTGGAGCATCTCCTCGTCGAGCGCGAGGCCCTGGTGGTGCAGGGTGTGCCCGAGCTTCTCGCGCTTGGCGCGCAGGTACGCCTCGTTGTGGGGGTTGGGCACGTGCTCGATCGGGATCTGGTCGGTGACCGACAGCCCGTAGCCGGCGAGCCCCGAGATCTTCTTCGGGTTGTTGGTGAGGATCCGGATCGAGCTGAGCCCGAGGTCGACGAGGATCTGGGCGCCGATCCCGTAGTCACGCAGGTCGGCGGGGAGTCCGAGACGGAGGTTGGCGTCGACTGTGTCGAGTCCCTCCTCCTGGAGCTTGTACGCGCGGAGCTTGTTCAGGAGCCCGATCCCTCGCCCCTCCTGGCTCAGGTACAGCAGCACGCCTCGGCCTTCGCGCTCGATCATGAAGAGCGCCGACTCGAGCTGCTCGCCGCAGTCGCAGCGCAGCGAATGAAACACGTCACCGGTGAGACACTCCGAGTGGACGCGCACGAGCACGTCCTGCGCGTCCTGGATCTCCCCCTTGACGAGCGCCACATGGTGCTTGTTGTCGACCAGCGAGCGGTACCCGACGGCCACGAAATCGCCGAATCCAGTCGGCAGCTTGGTCGAGACGACGCGCTCGACGAGCTTCTCGGTGCGCCGGCGGTAGGCGACCAGGTCGGCCACGGTGATCATCTTGAGCCCGTGCCGCTGGCAGTAGGGCACGAGGTCCGGCACCCGGGCCATCGTCCCGTCGTCGTTCATGATCTCGCAGATCACGCCGGCCGGGATCAGGCCGGCGAGGCGAGCCAGGTCGACCGACGCCTCGGTCTGGCCGACACGCTCGAGCACCCCGCCCGAACGTGCCTTCAGCGGGAACACGTGGCCGGGCTGGACGAGCTCCCGGGGGCTCGTCTGCGGGTCGATCGCGACCTGAATCGTGCGTGCCCGGTCGGCTGCGGAGATGCCGGTGCTGACTCCGCTGCGCGCCTCGATCGAGACCGTGAACGCCGTCTCGAACGCCGATTCGTTCTTCGCCGCCATCAGGTCGAGGCCGAGTTCGTCACAGCGGTCGGGGGTGAGCGCGAGGCACACCAGGCCCCGCGCCTCCTTGGCCATGAAGTTGATCGACTCGGGCGTGACGAACTGGGCGGCCATCGTCAGGTCGCCCTCGTTCTCCCGGTTCTCGTCGTCGACGACGACGACCATCTTGCCCTGACGGATGTCCTCGATCGCGTCCTCGATCGTGGCCATCTGAACGCCGACGCGGCTGGTGCTCATGCGGCCCCCTTCATCAGTCGTTCCACGTATTTGGCCAACACGTCGACCTCCAGGTTCACTTTGCGGCCCGGTTGCGCGGCGCCCAGGTTGGTGCGCTGCAGCGTCTCGGGGATCAGGGAAACGGTAAAGGATCGGTTTGAGAGCTCGGCGACGGTGAGCGAGATGCCGTCGACGGCGACCGATCCCTTCTCGACCACGTAGCGCAGCAGCTCGGCGGGAGCCTCGATCTCGACTCGACGGGCGAATCCGTCGTCGGCGAGCGCCGTCACGGTGCCCAGGCCGTCGACGTGGCCCTGCACGACGTGGCCGCCGAGGCGGTCGCTGGCGCGCAGCGGAAGCTCGAGGTTGACGTCGGTGCCGGCGCCGGCCCCGGCGAGCGACGTCCGGGACAGCGTCTCGTTCATCACGTCGGCGGCGAACGTCCCGTTCTGCACCTCGGTCGCGGTCAGGCAGACGCCGTTGACGGCAATCGAGTCGCCCGGCGACAGCTCAGGGGTGAGCGCGGACTCGATCGTCAGCCGGACGCCGTCCGAGGAGTCAGTGACGGCGGTCACCCGGCCACGGTCCAAGATCAGTCCCGTGAACAATGCCGCCTCACCACTCCTTGATCCGGGCCGACACCAGTAGGTCCTCTCCGACGCGCTCGCACTCCAGCGTCAGCGCGCGAGCGGCGTCGGCGATCAGCTCGACGCCCTCGCCCTCGAGCGGGTCGCGGGCCGTCCGGCCACCCAGGATCATCGGCGCCAGGAACAGCCGGATCTCGTCGACCTCACCGGCATCGAGGAACGCGCCGGCGAGATGGGGCCCGCCCTCGAGCAAGATCGAGGTGACGTCGGCGGCGCCAAGCTGATCCAGCGCCGAGCGCACCCGCGCCGGCTCGTTCTCCCCCGTGGCCACGATCACGTCGACGCCGTGGGTCTCGAGCGCGTCGGTGGCGGTCCGTGGTGCCGCGCGCGACACGACGACGGTGAGCGGGGTCCGGCGCGCGGCGCGGACCAGCTTCGAGTCCATCGGCAGCCGGGCGAGCGAGTCGAACACGATCCGCCGCGGCTGTCGCGCCACTCCCTCGACCCGCGCGGTCAGCTGCGGATCGTCGGCAAGCGCGGTCCCGATCCCGACCGCAACGGCGTCGCATTCGGCGCGCCAGTGGTGAGCCATCCGGCGACTCTCCTCGCCGCTGATCCACTTCGAGTCGCCGCCGCGGGTCGCGACCTTGCCGTCGAGCGTCATCGCCGACTTGAACAGGACCCACGGCCGCCCGGTCCGGGCGCGCTTGCGAAATGGCTGGTTGAGCAGCCGGGCCCGGCTCGCGAGTTCGCCATCGGCGACGACCACGTCGACGCCATCGTCGCGGAGGATGCCGAGACCGCGGCCTGAAGCGTGCTCGCTCGGATCGTCGGAGGCGATGACGACCCGGCCGATGCCGGCGTCGCGAATGGCGTCCGTGCAGGGCGGCGTCCGGCCGTGGTGGCAGCAGGGCTCGAGCGAGATGTAGAGGGTTGCCCCGGCGAGATCCTGGTCGCCGGCGGCGAGGATCGCTTCGACCTCGGCGTGCGGCGAGCCGGCGGCGCGGTGAAAGCCCTCGGCCACGACCTGGCCCTGGCGGCCGATCACGGCGCCCACAAGCGGGTTGGGCGAGACGCGGCCACGGCCCTGCTGAGCCAGCTCAATCGCTCGAGCGAGATGACGACGATCTGTCTCCGTTTTCAGGGGCATGGTCGGACTTAGAGCATATGACGCTTGCGGGCGCAAGCGAAGGGCATATCCAGGGCGAGCGCGAGCCCGGATCGTTACCCGGCTACGAAGCGCACGCGCCGCCGGTGAGCCGATACACGCTCATTTCCGGGCCGGGCGTGCGGTACTGGCGCGGGTAGTAATCGATCGACCAGTCGAAGCTGAATGGGATCGGATGCGCCCCGCGTCGGAACGGGCTGACGTGGTAGACGAGACGGGCGCGGTTGGCGAGTGCCGCGTAGTACGCGACGGCCTCCGGCGCGGCCGTCGGGTCCGCGAACGCACGTCCGGCCTGGAGTGAGCCGATCACCACCCAGCAGAAGCCCTTGGCCTCGTAGTCGTCGATCAGCGCCGGCCGCAGTGTCCGCTCGTACTGATCGACGAGCACGTATCGGCGCTCCCGCGCGGGGAGCGGATTTCCGGCTGGGTCGAGCGGCGACAGCCAGGTGGCGAACTCATACCAGCGGGCGCCGCTCATCGTGGCCTGGAGCGAGCGGCCGATGTCCGTGCCCCATTCATTGGGTACCACCGGTTCGATCACCACCTTCGAGCCGGCGGGAATGTGCGCGACCATCCAGGAGCGAGTCAGGTTGCGGGTGTCGGGCCGCGACAAGACCTCGTCGTTGTGGACCACCGCGACGACGCTCTGGGCGAGCAGCAGCACCGCCGCGGCCGCCCCGAGCACGAGCGCGGGAATGCGCACGGTCCGCCGCAGCCACTTCACGAGCTCGACGGCCCCGTACGCGCCGAGGATCGCCACGATCGGAAAGATCGGCATCAGCCAGCGACCGAAGAAACGCTGCTGGTCCCCCATGAACACGATGAACGCGATCGGGGCGGGCAGCAGCACGAGCGCCATCGCCAGCCGGCGCCGGGCCAGGAGCAGGATGGCGCCACCGATCGCGGCCAGCGCCGGTCCCCAGCCGAGTCCCCACGTGAACGTCCAGAGGTAGTAGTAGATGCCGCTTCCCGGGTTGGTGCCGAGCTTGACCGGGTCGGCGCCCCCGGCCAGCGATGCCTGCTGGGAGACGCCGGCATGGAAAGCGGCGAAGTCGAGCACCGCGTAGGGATTGGCGAGGACGAACGCGACGAGCGCCACCGCGAGCCCGACGACGAGGCGCTTCGCGGACGGCCACACCGAGCCGCCGGCGGCATCGCTCACGAACGCGCCGAGCAGGCACAGCAGCGTGACTCCGCCGGTGTACTTGGTCGCGGCGGCGAGACCGATGCCGACGCCGGCGATCGCGTAGTCGCGATAGCGGCCCCGCCGCAACACGCCCCCGATCCCGTACAGGGAGAGCGCGACCGGAGCCAGCGCCGGAACGTCGTTGAGCGCCAGATGGCTGTAGAAGATCGGCAGGAACGCGAGGCCGAAGATCGCCGCGGCGAGGAGGCCGACGGTGCGGTTGAAGAGCCGCCCCCCGGCCAGGTAGGTGAGCCACACGGCCAGCGTGCCCAGGGCGGCGGCGACGACGCGGGCGACGACGAACACGCTCGTGGGATCACTGGCGTAGCTGCGCGTGACCGCGTCCGCACTGCCGAACCACAGCTCGAGCACGACGTGCACGAGGTAGGAATAGGCCGGCGGGTTCAGAAAGTAGCGGGGGTTCAGATCATGCGAGAAGAACGCCACCGCCCGCGGCACGAAGTGGGTGGCCTCGTCGACGTTGTAGCTGTAGGGCAGTCCCTGCTTGATTCCCCACAGGCGCAGCAGGAAGGTGGCCACCAGCAGGAGCACGAGCGCCGGTCGGTGCAGATCAGGCGCGTGGCGGCGCACGGGTGCCGGCCGGCGGCGGCGCCCGCGGCCCCTCCGGACTCGGGGTTCGCCAGGGCTGCGGGGCTCCGCGACGGGCGGCGGGGTCAGCGTGGCCGCGTCCAACTTCACGGGCTGAGTATTGCCGTCTCGGCGCCGGATTGCTGGCGAGAGGCCGGTTCGTGGGTGTCGTCGGTGGGCACTAGCTCGCTACCGTTCGCTTGCAGGCCATGAAGCTGATCATCCAGATCCCGTGTTTCAACGAGGAGGGGCAGCTGCCGCTCACGTTGAGCCGGCTTCCCCGCCAGGTACCCGGATTCGAAGTCGTCGAGTGGCTGATCGTCGACGACGGCTCGAGCGACGCCACGATTGAGGTGGCCCGTGCCCGCGGCGTCGACCACATCGTGCGCCTGACCAACCACAAGGGCCTGGCCGCGGCGTTCCAGGCGGGGCTGGACGCGGGACTGAAGCTCGGGGCCGACGTGATCGTCAACACCGACGCCGATAACCAGTACGAGGGCGCGGACATACCAAGGCTCGTCGCGCCGATTGTGCGGGGCGAGGCGGACATGGTCGTCGGCGACCGGCAGGTGGAGACGATCGAGCACTTCTCGCCCGCCAAGAAGCTGCTGCAGCGGCTCGGCTCCTGGGTGGTGCGCCAGGCGTCCTCAACCAGGATTCCCGACACCACCTCGGGCTTCCGTGCCTATAACCGAGAGGCCGCGCTCCAGATGCAGGCCGTCTCGAGCCAGTTCACGTACACGCTGGAGACGATCATCCAGGCCGGCAAGCTGATGGTCGCTGTCGACCACGTGCCGATCCGGACGAATCCGAAGACGCGCGAATCGCGCCTGTTTCCGTCGATGGCAGCGTACGTGCGCCGCAATGCGCTGTCGATCTTCCGGATCTACTCGCAGTACCAGCCACTGAAGGTCTTCTGGAGCGGCGCGCTGCTGATGGGGCTCGCGGCCCTCGCAGTGTTCATCCGGTTCGTCGTCTACTTCATCGAGGGCCAGGGCAAGGGCCATGTGCAGTCGTTGATCGCGGGCGCCGTGCTGTTCAACGCCGCGATGCTGCTCGGCTCGCTCGGCGTGATCGGGGACCTGCTCGACGCCCAGCGCACGCTGTCGCAGCGCACATTCGAGCGAGTCCGCCGGATCGAGCTCCAGCTCGGCGTCGAGCCCTCGCACTACGAGCCGGGAGCGGCGCCCGTCGCGCAGGGAGGCGAGGGGGTCGCACATCGGGGCGAGGGCGACGGCGGCGATCGCGAGGCGCTCGAGGTATGAGCGTCTCGGGTCCCGCGACGCCGACCGTCCCCACCGGCAACACCTACGACAAGTACGGCTCGACCAATCCGCTCGTGCGCCGGCTGATGGCCGCGTTCGAGACCGACCTCGACGAGCTGTTCGTGGCGGCGGCGCCCGCCTCGGTGCTCGATGTCGGATGCGGTGAGGGCGTGCTCACCGAGCAGTGGGCCGACCGGCTCGGATCCGGCCGGATCGTCGGGGTGGATCTCGACGATCCCAAGCTGCGCGCGGAGTGGGCGCGGCGGCAGCGCCCGAATCTGGCGTACCGGACGATGACCCCAGGCGACCTCCCGTTCGACCGCGATGAGTTCGAGCTCGCCTCGGCGATCGAGGTGCTCGAGCACGTGCCCGATCCTGAGCACACCGTGTCCGAGATGGCGCGCGTGGCGAGCCGCCACCTGCTCGTGTCTGTCCCACGGGAGCCGCTGTGGCGCGCGCTCAACCTGGCCCGGGGGGCGTACCTGGGCGAGCTCGGCAACACGCCGGGACACGTGAACCACTGGTCGAAAGCCGCCTTCGTACGGATGCTGGGCCGCTACGGCGAAGTGCGCGCGGTCCGCTCGCCGTTCCCGTGGACGATGGCGCTGGCGACAGTCGGCTGATGGCCGGTCCGGCCGAGACGATTCCCGCAGAGCGCGCCGGGGACGAGCCGCCGCGGGGCGGGGCGGGCGGCTCGCAGCAGCCGAACACCGGCACCTACGCCTCGGGCGCCCGGATCCTGTCGATCGGGATCGCCTCCACGGGGATCTTCACGTTCGCGTACCTGGCGACGGCGAGCCACGTCCTCAGCCAGCAGGCGTACGGGCGGATCTCGCTCTGCTGGGCGATTATGTTCGTGATCCTGTCGGTGATCTACCGGCCGATCGAGCAGCTGCTCTCGCGCACGATCGCCGACCGTCGGGCGCGGGGTCTGCACGGGCATCCGCTGCGGGTTCCGGCGCTCATCCAGCTGGGCTTCGCGCTGCTGTTCCTGGCGGTGGCGCTGGCGCTGCGGCCCCAGATCGAGAAGAACCTATTCGACGGATCGAGCGCGCTCTACTGGATCCTGGTAATCGGCGTGCTGGCGTATGCCGCCAGCTACTTCGCGCGCGGCTGGCTGGCCGGTCACCAGCGCTTTGCCCTGTACGGGGGACTGGTGTTCCTGGAGTCGACCTCACGCTTCGTGTTCGCACTCGCCGCTGCGGTCGGGATCGGGACGGGCCAGAACATCGTGGGACTCGGGATGGCGGTGGCACCGTTCGTGTCGCTGTCGGTGATGCCGTTCGCGTTCAGCCGGGTGCATAAGACGCCCGAGCTCGCCGAGATCTCGGCGGCGGACGCCGCGCGGGAGGGCCCGGCTCACGCCGCCGTCGAGGAGGCCTCGCTCGACCTCTCCGTGCGCCGCGGCACCGGGTTCGCGTTCGCCGTCGTGGGGATCATGCTCGCCGAGCAGACGCTGATGAACGCGGCTGTGCTGATCGTCAACCACACGTCGGGGCGAGCGCTGGCGGGATTCGTGTTCAACGTGCTGCTGATCGTGCGCGCCCCGCTGCAGCTGTTCCAGGCGATCCAGACCTCGATCCTCCCCCACCTCGCCGGGCTCGAGGCGCGGGAGAGCGCCGACGAGTTCCACAAGGCGATCCGGCTGACGATCCTGGCGATCGCCGCCTTCGCGGGCGCGGTGGCGATCGGGCTCCTCGCGATCGGCCCGTTCGTGATGACCGCGCTGCTCGGGAACAAGGGCTTTCAGTACGGTCGCTTCGGCCTCGCGGTGGTGGCGATCGGGATGGGCCTGCACCTGGTGTCGGGGACGCTCAATCAGGCCGCGCTTGCCCGCAAGCGTGCCGGGCTGGCCTCGATCGCCTGGCTCATCGCGGCGGTGGTGTTCGTGGCCTTCGTGGCGGCCCCGACGATCTCCTCGGAGGTCACCCGGGTCGAGGTCGGTTACTTCGTGGCCACGCTGCTGCTGTGCGGGATGCTGAGCTTCGTGTATCGGCTGGGGACCGCGTCGCCGAGCGCCGAACCGGCCCCAGCGCCAGGCTGACCGCCGGGGTCAGCCGCCCTGCCAGGTTCTCAGCCGGAGGCGAGGCTCTTGCAGGTGGGGTCGCTCGAGGCCGCCTTCTCGAGGTCGGCGCTCTTGAGGTTGCCGAGGCTGGAGCCGATCTTGCTCATCGAGCCCTGGACGTTCGTGCCGAGCGTCTGGGCGGCGGTCTTGAACGACTGCGCGCTGTTCGTCGGCAGCGACCCGGCCTGGCTGGCGGCGCCTGAAAGCGCCGACTTGAGCTGGGTGAAGGCGGTCACGATTCCCTGTGAGATCGCGGACCCGTTCGTGACGTTGGGTGTGCCGGCGGCCTTCAGCTGGGTGACGGCCTTGTCGGTGTCCGCGGCCACTGCGGTCAGGAAGCCCTGAAGAGCCGTCTTGCCCTGGGCGGCGCTCTTGATCGACGAGAGGTTCAGGGCGCTGGAGCGAGCCTGAACGTCCTTCTCGAACGGCGAGATCGCCGAGCAGATCGAATGCACGTACGAGCCGGCGCTGACCTTCGACGAGCTGGTCGTCGTCGAGCCCGAGGCGCTCGAGCTGGTGGACTTGCTGGAGCTGCCGCAGCCGGCGAGCGCGATCGCCACGACGAGCACGGCAAAGAGAGGTGTCCTCCTCCGAGAGAGCATGCGCATCACGTTACCCGAAAACTGTTGGGGGAACGTTGACGTCAGATGTACGAGGATTCAGCGGGCGCCGACGGCGGCGGCGATCGCGGCGTACGCGGCGGCTGGGTCCGTCGCCTTGAACACTCCGGACCCCGTGACCAGCAGGTTGGCCCCGGCTTTGACAACGTCGCCGGCGGTCCCCTCGTGCACGCCGCCATCGACCTCGAGGGCGACCTCCTCGGGCAGCAGCTCGCGCATCCGGCGGAGCTTGTCCAACGATCCCTCGATGAACGTCTGACCACCCCACCCGGGGTTGACGCTCATGCACAGGGCCAGATCGATGTCCTCCGGAGCGACCTCGCGCAGCGCCTCGACCGGGGTCCCGGGAGAGATCACGGCCCCGGCCGAGCAACCGCACTCGCGCACCGTCTGCAGCGCGTAGTGCAGATGGGGCGTGGCCTCGACGTGGACGGTGATGTTGTCGGCCCCGGCCTTCGCGAAATCGGCCACCTTGTTCTCCGGCCGCTCGATCATGAGGTGGACGTCGATGATCCCGCCGGCATCGTGGACGAGGTCGGCGAGGGCGTCGACCATCAAGGATCCAAATGTGATCGGTGGCACGAAGTGCCCGTCCATCACGTCGACATGGATCACGCGCGCGCCGGCGGCGAGGACCTCCGAGACCTGCGAGCCGAGTTTCGAGAAGTCCGCGGAGAGGATCGACGGCGCGACCCGCAGCTCGCGGAGCAACGGGGAAGCCACGCTCAGACAGGCCTCAGCATGCTGCCCTGGCAGTGGTTGCAGACCACGATCGCCGTGGTCGACATGCGGACGATCGTGGAGTGCTCGCCACAGTCCGGGCAGACCGACACGAGCTCGTAGCGCTGCAGGCAGTAGACGCAGCGGTACCGCCCGGGCGCCGCAGTCGGACGCAGCCACGGTTCGCCGCACGCGGGGCACTCCGGCCCGAGTTTCACGGGTTGGTCTGCCACAGCCCTAGGTTAACGCGGTGGCAGACGGCTCCACGATCGGCGATCAGAGCGGCGACCGGCGCAGCCGGGCGATGAAGAAGCCGTCGGTCCCGTCCCGGTCGGGCAGCAACTGCAGGAACGGCGGGCCCGCGGGGTGGCCCCACTCGGGGTATTCCTCGCCCAGATCGTCAGCCGTGAACTCCGGGTGCTCGCGCAGGAAGCCGTTCACCACGCCCTCGCCCTCGGCGGCCGAGATCGTGCATACCGAGTAGACGAGCGTCCCGCCGGGAACCGTGGCGGCAGCGGCCGCCGCCAGAATCCGCCCCTGGATCTCCGCGAGCTCGCCGATCGCCTCGCGCGTCGCCCGCCAGCGCAGGTCCGGCCGGGACTGGAGGGTCCCAAGGCCACTGCACGGCGGATCGACCAGAACCCGATCGAACGGCCCGTCGGTGCGGGTCTGCGCGGCATCGCCGGTCTCGACGCGGGCGACGTCGGCGCCCATCCGCCGGCACGTCCGACGCAGCGACTCGGCGCGGCGGGGATGTCGCTCGACCGCGACCAGCTCCCCTCGCCCCTCAAGCAGCGCCGCGAGATGGGTGGTTTTCGCGCCGGGAGCGGCGCACAGATCGAGCGCCCGCTCACCGGGCC
>DASXOS010000085.1:0-17251 GCA_036494115.1 Solirubrobacteraceae bacterium
CTCCGGGCGAGCGAGCGGATCGTGTTCAGGTCAGCCGAACCGGGCCGCAGCAGAGCCCACGCAAACGGGAACCGCGACCGATACACGAAGGCAGCGACCGCGCCCCCGACGAGCAGCGCGACGCTGGCTGCGATCGAAGCCCCGCTGGCCCCGGCGCGCGGAATCAGGACAAGGTCGAGCGTCGTCTGGCAGACCAGTGCGGCCAGCGGACCGAGAGACGAGCGACCCGGCGCGAGCGAGGCCAGGCTCGATCGGGTGAACACGCTCATCGTCGCGAAACCGATCGCACTGGGCAGCAGGAGCAGGAACGGGACCACCGCCGGCCGGTACGCGTCACCGAACACGAGCGGCAGCAACAGCGGCCCGAGCGCGGCGGCAACCACGATCAACGCCAGCGTCAACAGCAGGGTCGCCCGATACACGCGCAGCGTGCGTTCGAGCCGGGTCGCTGACTCGGCGGCCGCAACCGCGGGCAGCAAGACCGTTGCCACCGCGCTCGGGAGGTAGTAGAGGACCTCCGACGCGTTGACGGCCACCGCGTAGACGCCGAGCACAGCCTCGGTGCTGATGATCCCGGTGATGATCTGATCGGTCCGCGCGTTGAGCAGTTGAGACAGGCTTCCGATCCATGCACGCGCGCCAAAGCGCACCGAGTCGCGAAGAACGCCGATGTCCGGACGGTTCCAGCCGGTCTCGGACGCGCCCGCCGACAGCAGCGCCACGCCGGCCACCGCCTCGATCGCCGTCCAGATCGCCAGAGCGCGCACGATCGTGAGCCCGGCGGTGACGTCGACGACCACGAGCGCGGCGGCATATCCCCACGGGAGGCTGGCCTGGACGTACGAGTACGGCCGGAAGCGACCGCAGCCCTGCAGGAACGCGTAGCCGGCGGCGCCGCTTGCGCTGGCGGTTGTACCAAGCGTGAGCAGCGCGAGGGCCCCGGCACCGATGCCGTCGGGACGCAGGCCGGGAACGAGCACCAGCAGCGCCACGACACACAGGCCCACGGTCGTGGCGCCGACCAACGCCACTAGCGTGATGTTCGCGAGCAGCGCGGGACGCAGCGCGGGGGAACGCGCGGCGAACACGGTCGTTGCCGAGCTGACGCCCAGGTTGGCCAGCTGCGCCGTGACGAGCGCGGTCGTGGTGATGAACGCGACCGTGCCGCGATCGGTGGGACCGAGCGTCCGCGCGAGCAGCAGCACCGCGAAGAAGTAGCCGGTGTTGCCGGAGATCTGGCTGATCAGGACGCGAATTGAGTTGCGCCCAATCGTGCCCTGGCTCGCTTGCGCGCCGGCGCCTTGGGCCGCTCCTGTGCCGGCGTCAGGCCGCTCTGCAGGGGCTGGTCCGCTCGTTGTCAACCAGTCGGTTGTGGCTCGATCTCGCTAAGGCACCGGTCTCGGACAGCGCCGCCTGCTGTACAACAAACGGAGCCGAGCTGGCGGGACAGGCCACATTGCCACGGA
Source organism: Solirubrobacteraceae bacterium (assembly GCA_036494115.1). Lineage (GTDB taxonomy): Bacteria > Actinomycetota > Thermoleophilia > Solirubrobacterales > Solirubrobacteraceae > Palsa-465. The sequence goes on from DASXOS010000085.1 coordinate 1,467, forward strand.
CCGTGTTGTTGGATGAGCCTTGAAGGATCACCGGCGTCGCCTGCGTGCCGCGAAAGACGTTTCTGACGATGCTGTTGAGGTCCTCTTGAACGTCGACGAAGACGCCGACCCGGGTAGCGGCGATCTGGTTGTAGGCAAACACATTCCCGTTCGAGCCGCCGCCGGCGTGGCGCCACTCGACGTTGATCCCAGTCCCGACGTTGGCGATCCGATTCGCCAGGACCAGCGAGCCGTTGGTCGAATGCTCGATGTAGATCGCCACCGGCGTGTCCCGCACGGTGTTATCAACGATCGTGTCGCGGGTCGATGAGCCGACCGTCTCGATCCCGTCAATCCCGGTGTCCGATATGTCGTTGCCGATCACCGCGGCCTCGACGCCGCCGGTCCAGATCCCGCCCTCATCGGTGCCGTCCTGGCGGTGCGGGTCGATGATGTCGCTGATCGTGTTATCGAGCGCGAGATTGTGGATGGCGGCGGATCTGAGTCCGTAGAACCGCTGGGCGAACAGCACGCCGTACCCGACGAAGCCGGTCACTCGCGTGCGGACGACGCTGGTGTCGCCACTGTTCACCGACCCCTGGTCGAGCACTCCGGCATTGCCGGCGGTGGCGCCGCCGACGATCGTCGAGTCCTGGATCGAGACGTTGCCGTGGGCCCCCCACACGGCGATGCCGTTCATCCGCACTCCCGAGACCTCGATCCGCTGCACGCGCACGTCCCTCGAGCCGTCCCCGATCGACACCGCCTCGTCGATCCGCCCGGCGCCTTGGACCGCGAGGTCCGAGATCCGGACGCCGCCGCTGCGTGTGCTCAGCAGCGCCGTCTGACCTGTCCCGGCTCGCGGGCTGAGGACCGTCTGCGGCCCGGAGCCGAGCAGCCGAGCGCCCGGGCCCAGCGCGAGCTCGCCGACGCGATAGAGCCCCGGCGCGAGCTTGACCGTCGCCGACCCCCGCGCCAGCGCTCGCAGCGCCGACCCCAGGCCCCGGGCGGGCGAAGCGTGCTGCACCGTCTCGCCGCCACCGAGCACCCGCACGTCGACCGCGGGCGAGACCGAGCGCCACCCCAGGCGATCGACCGCGACGACGGTCAGCGACGCGGGGCCGTCGGGCAGGGCGGTCGCATCGACATCGAGTGCCCAGGGGGCCTGTGTCACGGTCCCGAGCGGCTGCCCCGAGAGCATGAACGTCGCGGCGACGACTCGCGTGCCGTGCCGGATCTTGGCGCGCAGCATGACCCGCCCCCGAAGGGCGTGCGGGCCCCGGTATGCGACCGCGAGCGGATCGCGTGCCGTTCGGGCCGGCACCTTCGCGGTGGCGCCCCGATCGGCGGCCCGGACCGCCGACACCTCGGCCGGCGACCTCGTCGACCCCGCGCAGCCCGCAATGGCCAATACGGCGCACAGCGCCACCAACCACCGGCTACCTGAGTTCCCGATGCCCCTCACCTGGTAGGTTGGCCCTCCCGAGCGGGATGACAGAAAATCTGACATCGCTTCGGCCTATAGTAATCCTTCGGTTCTCTAATCGGGGCACCTTGAAGTCCAGCGTGCTTATGCTGTCCGCCATGTTTCGGCTCCCGCAGGGAGCGGCAGGAGCAGCGGGGGTACGCGCACACGCGATGGCGACTGGACTGGCGGCCGCCGGACACTCAGTGACGGTTGTGTGCGCCTCGAGCCCCGGCAACGAACGGCGAATGGAGGCCGGCGCGGAGGTGATCCCGGCGGCATGGCTCGACGTCGAGACCCGCGGCCGTCGCCTCGGCGTCGACCTCCGCCAGCTCGCGACCCAGCATGAGCCCGGCGGCCCGGCCCGCACCAGCCGTTTGCGGGAGGTTGCGGCGCGGGTCACCGTTCCGGATCGCTACGTAACCTGGGTGCCGGCCGCGGTCGCGGCCGCTCGCCGAGCCGGGCGCCACTGCGACGTGCTGATGAGCACCGGCCCTGTATCGGCGCATGTCGTCGCCCGGGCGGTGCGTGCGGGGCGACCGTGGATCGCCGATTTCAACGATATCTGGGCGCTCGACCCGGGGCGGGCGAACGGCGCCCTGCACGACGCGGTGGACGTGATCCTCGAGGACACCACTATCCGCGGTGCCTCCCACCTCACCACGACGGCCGACTCTTACCGCGAGGAGCTCGACCGCCGCCACGGCAAGCCGGTCACCGTGCTGCGCAGCGGCTTTGACCCGGCAGACTTCCCGCCCGTGGCGCCGGCAACGGCCCGCGAACGCGTCGAGTTGCTGTTCGCCGGCACGCTGTACCCCGACCAGGATGTCGGCCGCTTGCTGAGCGCGCTGGCCGCGGGCCATCGCGACGGCTGGCTGTCGCCCGACAAGCTCACCGTGCAGTTCGTCGGGCGCCTGACCGATCGCGCCGCGCTCGAGGCCCAGCGCCACGGGGTCGCGGACTTCGTCAGCACGAGCGAGCCGATCCCACGTCGCGAGCTGATCGACCGCATGATGTCCGCCGACGCGCTGCTGCTGCCGGTTCACGACCTTTTCCCAACCGCCCTGCCAATGCGTTTGATCGAGTACATCGGCGCCGGACGGCCGATTCTCGTGCTCGGCCACGGGGCGAATCTCGACCGCCAGCTGGTCGTGCAACTCGTCGCCTCACATCGCCTTGGTCGCCTCGTCTCGGGCGAGCACGAGCTCGAGACGCTGTTGCGGGCGCTGGTCGCTGACCGCGACGCCCTCCCCAACCCCGATCCGGCCGAGCGGGAGCGCTTCACCTGGAATGACACGATGCAATTGCTCGTCTCGATCGTCGACTCGCTTTAGCGCCAGGATGCCCGAACCCGTGTATGCGACCGCACCGCCGAACGCCGGCCGGGCGCCGGGCGCGCCGCGCAACGGCCGGTTCGTGGCACCGAGGACCAGCGGCGTCGCCGGTAGGGAGCGGGTTGGCCGGCTCGCCGTCCCGCCCCCCCTCCCTCCCGCGGTCTACTGCCGCCGCCCGGCGCCAGAGCTGCCTTTTCCATTCGACCAACCCGGATGCGTGATGTTCGCGCGGGGTCGCCACGCGATTTGGCACAGCGTGCGGGCGCTCGAGCTCCGGCCGGATGCCGTGGTGCTGGTGCCCGCTTACCACTGCGGCACCGAGGTCGAGGCGCTGCTGCGCGCCGGCGTCGGATGCCGCTTCTACGAGGCGACGGACTCGCTCGCGCCGGATGAGGACGAACTCGCTGAGCTGCTCGACGAGCGGGTCGCAGCCCTGTACCTGATCCATTATCTCGGCTTCCCGCAGGACGTGCTTCGGTGGCGACGCTGGTGCGATGTCCACGGCCTGCTCCTGATTGAGGACGCGGCGCAGGGGTGGTTCGGGACGATTGACGGCCGGCCACTGGGCTCCTTCGGCGATCTGTCGATCTTCACCTTCTACAAAACGCTGGGAGTACCGGACGGAGCAGCGGTGCTTGCGCGCAACGGCTTTGCGCAGCCGGCACGACGGGGCGCGCTGCGCCTCGGCACCGTCGGCATCAGACATGCCGAATGGCTGCTCTCACGGTCGGCGCTGCTGACCGGCCTCGAGGACGGACTGCGCGCCGAGCTCCAGCGCGTGCATCGAGAGGTCGATCCGGCGATGAGCAGCTACGTTCTCGGCGACCCCGATAGCCCTCCGGCGCGGACCACCCGATTTCTGCTTCCGCGTCTGGTTGATCCGGCGCTGGCCGAGCGGAGGCGCGCGAACTACGAGCAGCTGCTGGCGCAGTTCGGCGACGCGGTGGCAAAGCCGTTTGCCCGGGTGTCGAAAGGCGCCTGCCCGTGGGCCTTCATGATCGACACCAAGGACAAGCAGGGCTTCATGGAGCGCCTCCTGCGTCATCGAATCCGCGCGCTCGACTTCTGGTCTGAACCTCACCCTTCGCTGCCAGCGGAGCGGTTTCCGCAGGCAGGCTCATTGCGCAGCCGTCTCGTCGGGCTTCCCGTGCATCAGGAACTTCGCGACCGCGATCTTGCGCGGCTGGGCCCAGCGGTTAGCGACGCCCTCCGCCAAGGACGAAGGGCATAGGGAGACCAGACCAGCCAGGAGTGATCGGAGGCCGGCGCCCGCGCCTGCTGCTGCTGATCACGCTCGCCGAGACCGGCGGCGCCCAAGGCTATGTGATGGCGCTGCTGCCAGCGGTGACCGAGCACTTCGAGGTCACGGTCGCCGCCCACGGGGACGGCCCGTTGCGCGATGCCGCGATCGCCGCCGGCGTGCGATACGTGTCGCTCCGGCACGTGCGTCGCGCGCTCAGCCCTTGGCGGGATCCGCTCGGGCTCGTCGAGCTGATGGCGCTGATGCGCCGCTACCGCCCGGAGATCGTCCACACCTCGAGCTCCAAGGCGGGCATCCTCGGGCGTCTGGCCGCATGGCTCGCGGGTGTTCCGATCAGAATCTTCACAGTCCACGGCTGGGCCTTCGCCGCCTACGCCGGGTTCCCGGGTCGGCTGTATCGCGTGGCCGAGCGTTCCATGCTGCCGCTCACCAGTGCGACGATCTGCGTGGCGGAGTATGAGCGGCGCGTCGGCATCGCAGCGGGCGCCTGCCGCGCCGAGCAGACCGTCGTCATCCCCAATGCGGTGCAAGTGAGCGCGCTGCCGCCCGCAGTGCAACGCGGCGGCGTGGTTGAGCTGATCAGCGTTGGGCGCCTGCGCGCGCCCAAGGACTTCATCACGCTGGCTCGGGCGCTCGCTCGTCTGGAGCGCGGCTCGTTCCGCGCCTCGCTGGTCGGCGACGGTCCCGATCGATCGATGATCGAAGCCGAGCTCGAGCAGCTCGGGCTGGGCGACAGCGTGCGGCTGCTGGGCGACCGTTCCGACGTCCCCCGGCTCCTCGCGGCAGCTGACGTATTCGTCTGCAGCAGCCGCTCGGAGGGCATGCCTGTCTCGATCATCGAGGCGATGGCGGTCGGCCTACCGGTCGTCGCGTCCGCCGTCGGCGGCGTGCCCGAGATGGTCGACGACGAACGCACAGGGTTGCTCGTCGTCCCCGGTGCGGCGGCGGCGCTCGCTGATGCGCTGGCGCGGGTGATCGGCGACCGCACGTTGCGCGAGGAGATGGGGCGGGCGGGACGGAGGGACGCGCTGCAACGCTATGACCTGCCGCCGTTTTGGCGGGCGCACCTCGAGCTCTACGCCCGTTTGCTCGAGGAGCGCGGGTGGCCGAAGCGCGACGCACGATAGACCGAGCGGAGCGGCGGCTCGGTGTCGTGGCCGCCGCCGATCTTGGCACGGAAGTCCAGCAGGCGGTCACGCGGACCAACGCCGATGCGTCTCAGCGCGAGTCGGTCGCTGGCGGGACCGTTCGGCCCCGGCTCGGCACCGACGGCGACCTCATAGCCGCTGGCGCGCACCAGGTCCTGCTCGCGCCCGCCGTAGAGCCCCGCCGGGTAGCAGAACGCCGCGACCACATGCCCGAGTCGCGACTCCAGGACCTCCTTCGAGCCGGCGATCTCGCGCGCGGCCGCGGTGTCGTCGAGCCCGAGCAGGTTGGCGTGAGTGACGGTGTGAGCTCCGAAATCGATCGTCGAATCGCGGTCGAGATCGACGATCGTCGCCCAATCGAGCAGGGGCGGTGGCCGTTCGTACCAGCTGAACGGGTGCGTTCCGTCGATCGCCCCCGTCGGCACGAAGATCGTCGCCCGAAAGCCCAGGTCGACGAGCACCGGCAGACCATGGTCGACCACATCCTGGTAACCGTCGTCGAACGTCAGGCCGATGGTGGGGCTTCCCTGAGCCGAGTCGATTGCCGCCACGGCCTCGCCGACACCGACGACGCGGTAGCCCGCGGTGGCGAGGTGCTCCATCTGTTCACGAAATCGCGACGGCCTGACGGCGAGTTCGTCCCGGTCCGGCGACACCCGGTGGTAAGCGAGGATCCGCACGCCCGCAGCGTCGGCCCGTCCGCCGCCGCGGGTCTGCCACCAGAGAGAGCGCGCGTGCGTGTACGCGGCCTTTGCGACGTACAGCGCCCGTGGCTCGAGGGCGAGCTGCTCGCGCCGAAGAGCCATCCGCTCAGCTCCGGAGCTTGCGCCGGCGGTCGCACGGCGCGATGATTCTGGCGCGGGCCTGATGAGCGTTTCCGCGAAAACCGCGCCGATCGGAGGAGTGCCGGCCCTGCGCCGCGCGGCAGCGAGTGCTGGCGCGGTGCTTGCCGTCTCGTTCGCGCTGGCGGTCGTGCTTGCGCGCCAAGCGCCGCCGCCGCCGCTGCTCGTGGCGGTCGCCGCTGTCGCCGCGCTGGCGATCGTGGGCCTCGTCCTGGTGCGCTATGAGGCTGCGATCGCCCTCGGCCTGCTGCTGCTGGCCGTCGTCCGCTTCCAGCCCACACCGACCGACGCCGTCTTCGCCGTGGTGATCTGCGCGGCCGTGCTGAGTGGCCGGTTTCATCCCAGCCGCGTACCGTCGGTGGTGATCGGGTTACTTGCCGCGCTGCTCGCGCTCAATGCAGTCTCAGCGATCGATTCAGTCAGCATCGGGACGGCGCTGTCGTTCTTCAGCATCACGCTCTACCTGGCGCTGTTCGCGATCTGGCTCGCCAGCTACGTGGACTGTCGCCGGCGTTCCCAGCGGGTGGTGGTCTGGTACCTGACGGCGGCGCTGATCTCCGCGGCCCTCGGAGTCCTTGCGGTTCTGGCGCCGATCCCCGGCCGCAGCACGCTGCTGTTCGACGGGCGCGCCGATGGGTTTTTCAAGGATCCGAACGTGTTCGGCCCGTTTCTCATCCCGGCTCTCCTGATCCTGCTGGAGGAAACGGTCACCCCGCGCCTGCTTCCCGCGCCTCGCCGCCTCAAGCTCGCCGGGGTGATCCTGCTCGGGCTCGGGGTGCTGTTCTCGTATTCGCGCGCAGCATGGGTCGATCTCGCGGTCGCGCTCGTCACGATGCTCGCGGTGCTGCTGCTCCGACGTCACAGCGCCCGGACGACCGCTCGTTTGCTCGCCGTACTGTCCGTGATCCTCGTCAGCGGTGCCACCGCGATTGCGCTTTCCGGAGCGGGCGGCTTCCTGCAGGAGCGAGCTGCTCTGCAGGGCTACGACACGTCCCGGTTCAGTGCCCAGGCGGCCGGCATCAGCCTCGGCGAACACCATCCAATCGGCGTCGGGCCGGGCCAGGTCGATGTGATCTTGCCGCTGGCGACGCATAACGCGTACGTGCGGGCCTTCGCCGAGCAGGGTCCGCTTGGCCTGCTGCTGGTGCTCGCACTGCTGCTCGGCACACTCGGCTTCGCCGCGCGTAACGTTCTCCATGGCCGCGACACGTACGGGATTGGCTCGGCGGTACTCCTCGCGGCGTGGTGTGGCCTCCTGGTGAACAGCGCCGTCATCGACACGCTCCATTGGCGTCACCTCTGGATCGTTGCAGCACTCATTTGGGCGGGGGCGGCCCGGGACGCGTCTTCGGGGACGTTCGGCGACGCGACGCGGGCCGTGTCCGCGGCGCCGACGTAGGCGTCTCGGCGGGCGGCGCCGACGTAGGCGCCTCGGCGGACGGCGCCGACGCAGGCGCCTCAGTCGATGTCTCGGGCGCAGGCCCGTTCGTGGGCGAGGCCTTCTGGCGTGTTCGGCGGCGCGCCGGCCGCGCCGGCGGCGCCGACGTGGTCGCCTCGGCGGGCGGCGGCGATGCAGATGCGTCGGTGGATGCCTCCGGCGCAGGCCCGTCCGTGGCCGAGGCCTTCTGGCGCGTTCGGCGGCGCGACGCCGGCCGTGTCCGCGGCGCCGACGTGGTCGCCTCGGAGGGCGGCTCGGACAGCGCCGCTGGCTGGGCGGAGCCAGCGGGTTCAGCGGGCCCAGCCGGGTCGGACGCTTCGGGTATCACCGCCGGCATGGGCAGCTCCGGGTCCGACGTCGATTCGGACGGCTTGAAAGACGACTCAGACGGCAACGGAGCGGAGCCTTGATCGCTAACCGGTCGTGCCCCGGCAGCTGGCCGGTCAGCGATCTCGACGGCGTGCCACCGGGCGCGGCGTCCCGCGGTCCGGACGCCAAGCACCACGATGCCTGCCGGTCGCACCGCAAGTCGGCTGAGCAGCTCGCGCGTCTCTGAGAGCTGCTCCGCGTTGGCACGACCGACCATCGAGACAACCATCGCCGCGTCGGCGTAGCGCACGAACAGCTGCGTCTCGGCGGCGTCGATCAGCGGTGGCAGATCGAACAGCACGTATTCGAAACTGAGCTGCCGGACGCGCTCGACCAGCGATCGCACCACGTCGTTGGTGATCACCGCGGCGGGGTCCTGGAGCGGCCGACCACAGGGAAGCACGTAGAGCTTCTCACCCACGTGCTCGATCTGGCTCGGCTCTGCCGCCGCGCGGCTGCCGTTCGGGCTGCTCAACACGTTGCCGAGCCCGTCGTCGGGCGCCAATCCGAAGACCCGGTCCAGCATCGGCCGGCGCAAATCGGCACAGACCAGCAGGGTCTTGCTGCCGGCCTCGGCGAACGCCGCACCAAGCCTGCTCACGACCGTCGTCTTGCCCTCCCCGCGCACCGCGCTGGTGACCGCCAGAACGCGGCAGCCACTTGGCCAGGTGCCCAGGTCGATCGATTTGGAAAGGAAGCGGTAAGCCTCTGCTTCGGACGCATCGGCGGCGGTGCGGCGCACGCGTCCCTCGGGCGCGACTCGAGGAATTCGTCCGAGGACGGGCATCCTCATCAGGGTGCTCAGCTCACGCTCGCCCGAGATGGTCGGGGCCAGCAGTTCCCGACCCGCGACGGCGAGCACCCCGATGAACAGCACCACGACGAACGCGAAGAACGCGTTGCGCGCCGGGCGTGGGCTGCTGGCGCTGCCGGGCACAGGCGCCAGCGCAAGCATCTGGAGGTCCGAGCCCGCGCTCGCCTCCTGCGCCAGGACGTTAGAGATCTGCTGCTGCAGCGAGGCGGCCAGGCCGCTGGAACCGGTCGCGCGGGCGGCCAGCATCTTCGGTGTCAGCAAATTCGCCTGCGCGGCGAGTTGCGCCCGTTCGGCCGCGGTGCGCACGCTCAGAAACGTCTCGGCGACGCCATTGGCAATCTGGGCCGAGCGTCGAGCATCGCCATCGCTGGCCGTGATGTTCACGATGTTCGCGCTGGCGTCGAGCGATGTCGTGACCTTCTGCTGCAGGCTGGTCGGCGATGCGCCGAGCTTTCGGCCGGCCGACGCGAGCACCGTCGGCGAGGTGACGTACGCCTGGAGCGTGGCAAAGTTCAGTTGCGCGGGCGAGCCCGATGCGGCGATCGTGGTCGCCTGGACCGAAGGCGCGATCTTCGCGCTGGCGGTATAGCTCTTCGGCAGCGCCAGCGAGATCAGCCCCACGAGCACGGCGACCACCGCCGCCAACCCCAAGATCAGTCCGGCACGGTCCCGCAGCGCTTCGACGTAGCGGCGTGCGTCAACCGGCTCATCGACGAGTCCTTCGCGCGAGTCCCATTCAGAAAAGCGCTGGCTCAACGACATCAGCCTACCGGGGACGAGACGGCCCGTCAGCAGCGCTCAGCATTGACCGATTCTCTTGCCCGTCACGAGGGCTGCCGGTCTTGACTTTCCTCCTAGGCGGGCCGTGCGGACCGCCGATCGCGTTGCCGTCAAGACTGCCCACCCATGGTGGCTGCCCTCGGAACAGCGTGCGGAGGGCGCCGGAGAGGACTTGAATCGCTGACCAACGGTTGCGGTGTGTGAGTTAATCCGCATGCCGGCGGTGCCGGGATCGAGGATCGGGGTTGGGATGGCAGGATCAGGGTCAATCGTTGTTGGGACAGATGGCTCGGAGCGATCGGCGGGTGCATTGGACCGCGCCGGTGAGCTGGCGAGGTTGTTGGGTGTGAAGCTCCACATCGTGAGCTGCTACGCCAAGAGCTCGGAGGGCGTGAGCGGGGTGGCCTCCAGGGGGTTTGTGGTCGGGCTCGACGAGCACGACGAGGGGCGAGTTCGTGCTCAGCACTACGTCGATCGGGCGCAGCAGCGGCTGGCGCCGGTCGGCGTTGAGAGCGAGACGCATGTCTGGCCCAGCGAGCCAGCAGACGCGTTGGTGCAGATCGCAGACGAGCAACACGCCCAGATGATCATCGTCGGCAACCGGGGCATGACCGGCACGGGGCGCGTGCTCGGATCGGTGCCCAACCGGGTCTCGCATCATGCCCATTGCGACGTGTTGATCGTCAGGACCGACTGACCACGGCGCGGTCTACCCAGCCGGCTCACCGCGGCCCGCTGGCGCACTCCTTCAGCGTCCTCCCTCGCGCGTACTGAGCCAATGGTCCGGTAAATGTTTGATCACCGGCGCGGTCAAGTTGTCCACCTACGCCGTGTAGTGGCGACGGGCGCTGCTCCGACGGCGCGAACCGCGTAGGCCACAGCCGCACTGTCCGGCGAGTCAGGGGATGAGGACGATCTTCCCAGCGATGTGACCGGCTTCGAGTTCGGTGAACGCCGCTCGAATCTCGTCGAGTGGGTAGGTGCGCTGGATCGGGACGACGAGGTCGCCCGCCGCGATCGCCTCGGCCAGTTGAGCCAGGGTCGCCGAGCTCGCCGCGGCCGCACCGCCGTCGCCCTTGACGCCGAACTTCTCGATTGAGGGGAAGTCGACGATCGTGTCGATTCGGTCCGCGGCGATGCCGAGCTCGAGCGCGAGCTCGACGTAGCCGCCCCCGACGAGGTCGATGAACGCGGCCACCGGCGTTTCCTCGGCGGCCGCGATGATCCGCTCACTGATGCCATCGCCGTAGGCGACGGGAACCGCGCCGCGCTCGCGCAGCCATGGGTGATGGCGTTCGCTGGCCAGGGCGAGGACGCGCGCGCCCGTGCGGATCGCGAGCTGGACCGCGAACACGCCAACGCCGCCACCCGCTCCGGCGATCACGACCGCCTCACCCTCACTCGGGGCTACGGCGCGCACGGTGGCGACCCCCGTGACGCCTGCGACGAACAGCGCGCCCGCCACCTCCCACGGGACCTCCACAGGCTTCGGCGTCAGGTTGGTCGCCTCGACGAGCACGTACTCGGCGTGGCTTGCGCGGTTGTCGGTATAGCCGATCACCTCGTCGCCCACCGCTACGCCCCTCACGCCCGCGCCGACCTCCTCGACCACGCCGGCGAGGTCCGAGCCCTCGCCGCTGGGGAACGTCGCCGGGAAGATTTCGCGGACCAGGCCCGCACGGATCTTCGCCTCGCTGGGATTGATGCCGGCGGCGCGGACCGCCACGAGCACCTGGTCGGGCCCGGGCTCCGGACGCGCCACGTCGCGCACCTCCAGGACCTCGATGCCACCGTAATCGTCGAATCGGACTGCCTTGGACATCAGCCGGTGACCTTTCTCTCGCTATGCAGTGATGCGTTCTGCGTCGGCGAGGTGGGCGGTGAGGAGCTGTCCGGCTCTGTCTAGTGCGGTGGCGGCTTCGTCAAGGATGGGGGAGTAGGCCTGAAAGACGTGGGGCACCCCGGGGGTGATCTCGAGGGTGACCTGGACGTCGGCGGTGGCGGCTTGTCGCGCGAGGCGGACGGCGTCGTCGAGGAGCACCTCGTGCCCGCCGGCCTGGATGATCAGGGGCGGTAGGCCCGACAGGTCGGCGAAGACGGGGCTGATGAGCGGTAGCGCGGGGTCGTGTCCTGCGGTGTAGTCAGGGACGCGGGCTTGGAGGAGTTCGGGGCTGAGCAGCGGGTCAAGCGCGCGGTGGGTGTGCATGGTCGCTCCGGCCAGGGTGAGATCGGCGTAGGGCGACATGACGTAGGCGGTGGCGGGCAGGGGCAGTCCGTGGTCGCGGGCGTTGACCAGGGTGGCGATGGCCAGGGCGCCGCCGGCGGAGTCTCCCGCCAACGCGATGTCGGCGGGGGCGATGCCGGTGTCCAGCAGGGCTTGATAGGCGTCCAGCGCGTCGTTGACGGCGGCCGGGTAGGGGTGCTCGGGAGCGAGCCGGTAGTCGACGGAGATGACCTTGGCGTGCGCGCGCCGGGCGAGCTGTGAGGCCAGGCCGGCGGCGAGGAAGGCGTCTGAGATCACGTACACGCCGCCGTGGAAGTACAGGATGACGTGGCGGGCGTCGATTTCGTCGACGGTGATCTCCGCGGTCGGGATGGCGCCCAGGACGCCGGCGGTCACGGTCACGTCGCCGGGCAGCGGCTGGGCTGAGATCGCCTCCCGGAACTGCCGGCGCTGCTCGTCGACCGTGCTGTCGGCGGGGAACGCTGACTGTCGCAGGATCGCGTCGAGGGTCTGCTGCTGCTCGGTGCTCACAGAGGAACTCCCTTCACTCGGGTTTGGCATGGCAGCGCTCCAGGCCCACCGGCCCATGTCAATCCGCTGCTGACATCTCCTGCCGCGAGGGCGGCCACCACCATCCTTGCCAGGCAGGTGACGAGGCATCACCGGATCACAGTGATTCGGGCGAGCGGAGCACCACAAATCATCCCGCCGCCTCCGCCGCGGTCGTCGCCGGCGACTCCTGGACGCCGGCGCCGACGGCCTCGTCGCCCCGACACCCACCTCGCCGTGCATTATCAAGGCGCCGCCACGCCCGGCGCGCGCGCCGTTGAGCAGCCGGTCGAGCACCCCGCATTCGTGTTCCCGGCCGAGCAACCGCCTTCCTGACGAGACAATGGGTGGGATACTTCGGGTCATTCCGCCTATGCATGACTGAGGGCGACATTGGGGTCACGACTAAGGATTCAGGGATGCGACCGCCTTGCACAAACGTCACGATCCCGTGCCCGTGGGGAGCACACTGATCGACGCTCTTGACCGTGAAGACAGCATGACCCGCTTGGCGACGAGGCAGCGCGGGGAGCACTTGGAGGAGCTGGTCTCAAGGGACGCTTTGGTCGCGAGGGGCCTGCTCGATCGGGAAGACGTCCGCCGGCTGCTGGATCGCGCTGTGAGCAAACGGGTGACGATCATCTCGGCGCCGCCGGGAAGTGGGAAGACCTCGCTGTTGCGTGCCTGGGCTGACCGATCGATCAGCCTTCGTCGCGTCGCGTTCGTGTCGGTGGATCGCGACCAACACGATGCGCAGCGCTTCTGGGCCGTCGTCCTGGACGCGATCCATGGCGCGGCGCGTTCGATCGATCATGCGACGCAACGTGCGTCGACCGCTGCACTCGATGGCGATCAGGTGGTTGACAGTGTGCTGTCGGCGGTCTCCGAGCAAAACGAACCCGTCGTGCTCATCATTGACGATCTTCACGAGCTCAGGTCGGCTGACGCCCTTAAGCAGCTCGAGCACTTCCTCGCGATTCTGCCTGCCTCAGCGCGTGTGGTGTTGTCGTCTCGGCGGGATCCAGCGATCAGGCTGCACCGGCTCAGGCTGGCCGGCGAAGTGGCCGAGATCCGGGCCGGGGATCTGCGGTTCAGTGAGAGCGAGACGCGCGAGCTGCTTGCTGCGTCCGGGATCGGCTTGTCCCAAGGCGGGGTGGCCGCGTTGCACCAGCGCACGGAGGGCTGGGCGGCCGGCCTGCGCCTGGCTGCGATCTCGCTCAGCGGTCATCCGGATCCCGAGCGGTTCGTGGCTGAGTTCTCAGGCACCGATCGGGCGATCGGGGAATACCTCATGGCCGAGATGCTCGAACGCCAACCGAGCGAGGTTCAGAGCATGTTGTTGCGGACCTCGCTTGTCGACCGGATGGACGGTGAGCTCGCCGACCTGCTCGCCGGCCGCTCGGGCTCGGAGCAGATGCTGCTGGAACTGGAGGACGTGAACGCGTTCGTCGTGTCGCTGGATCCTGAGCGCACCTGGTTTCGCTACCACCAACTTCTGGCGGATTTCCTGCGCCTGGAGCTCCGCCGAACATCGGCGGATGAGGTTCCGGACCTCCACCGCCGGGCGGGGAAGTGGTTCGCGGATCACGGAGAGATCGTCGAGGCCGTGCGGCACAGCCTCGCGGCCGGCGATTTCGCTGATGCCGCCCGGCTCGTCGCAGACCACTCGTTCAAGTGGGTGCTTGACGGGGAAGCTGGAACGATCGGGGCGGTGCTCCAGGCGTTTCCTGAAGGCGCCTCAGCCGATCATCCCGATCTGGCGCTCGCTCACGCGGCAGCTGAGCTGAACCAAGGACGTTTGGAGGAAGCGGCTGCGCAGCTGGCGCTTGCCGAGTCCCAGGTCGAGAGCGTTCCGCCGGCTCGCCGCCGCCGCCTCATGGTGGCCGTCGCGTCGTTGCGGTTGGCGCTGGCGCGGCGTAGCGGGCAGTTCACCGAGGTCATCGAACAAGTGAGCGTGCTGGATTCCTCGATCTCAGGTGAGTCGAACGATCAGACCGCGATGGGTAGTGAACTGGGGGCAGTCGCGCTGCTGAATCTCGGGATTGTCGAGACATGGTCTGGGAGATTCGACGACGCTGAGCGGCACCTCTCCCAGGGTGCTGCGCTCGCCCGGACGATCGGGCGACCGTACCTGGAGGTCGCGTGTCGGGCGCATCAGGGCTTCCCGTCAAAGCTCGTCTCGGTCGCGGCGGCACGCGAGCGCGGCCGTCGCGCGGTGGCCCTCGCCGAGCGGTATGGCTTGGAGGATCGGTCGATACTTGCGCCCGCGCTCGGGGCGGTCGGCGGCATGGCGATCTGGATGGGCGAGTTCGACGAGGGCGAGCGGTGGCTACGCCGCGCCTGCGAGGTCGCCGAGACACAGGTTGACCCGGCAGCTGCGGTGATGCTGCACATGGTGACAGGCATGTTGCACGCTGGTCGCGGGCAACATCACTCGGCGCTCGAAGCATTCGCGGCGGCAGCGCACGCGCAGTCGCAACTCACCGGGCTCCACGCTCTCGCACAGCCGACTGTCGGATGGCTCGCGGCCACGCAGGCTCGCCTGGGGATGCGAGATGAGGCGCGAACGACACTCACCGAGTTCTCCGCCGAACGCCACCAGATGTTTTACAACGCGCGTGCGGTGATCTCGCTGGTGGAGGGGGACCCCGCGATGGCGTTGGATGTACTCCGGGATGTTCGGGACGTGACGCCTCCTGCCGACTTCCCCGCGTTCGGGCTCGTGGAATCGCATCTGCTCGCCGGCATCGCGCACCTACAGCTGGGGGATCGCCACGCCGCCGCTGCCGCAGCCGAGGCGGCGCTTTCGGCCGCCGAGCCACACCGGCTGATCTTCCCGTTTGCAATGACTGAGGCCGCGGAACTGCTCGACGCGCTCCCGCGTCACCAAACCGCTCATGGCGCTCTTCTCGCCGACATCCTCGACCTGCTGCGAGGCCCATCGGCGCCAAGCACGGACCAAGCGCGCCTAGCGCCACTGGAGAAGCTCAGCCCGGGTGAGCTGCGGGTCCTGCGATATCTGCCGACGAACCTGACGCGGCCCGACATCGCAGGAGAGCTCTACGTATCCATCAACACGATCAACACGCACTTCCGCAACATCTACTCCAAGCTCGGTGCGCGCGATCGCACGTCCGCCGTCCAACGCGCGCGCGAGCTTCGGCTCCTCTCAACCCGGCGCCGCTGAACAGCGCGACACAGCGCAAGCACCGGCGCGCGCACAATCACCAAATTCGGGCGTCGCGAACTCACCAGATCGGCCCCCAGAATGCTCGCGTGACCATCCCGCCGGACCTGTACACGATCCGAATAAAGGACCGGCTCGGCGCGACCGCGTTGTCGGCCTTCCCTTCGATGGTGTCTGAGCTGAAAGGCAGCGAGACCGTGCTCACCGGTTTACTCGAGGGCCGGCCGGCCTTATTCGAAGTCGTTGGGCAGATTGAGGCGCTCGGTCTCGAACTACTCGAACTTCGACACATCCGGCCGAGACCGGCATCGCGTGAAGCAGGCGATGACCGCCCGCCGTATTGAGCGTTCCGGCTCAACGTTCGGCACCTGAAGGTGCACTGTCGTGTTGTTTGC
>DASXOS010000086.1:0-51162 GCA_036494115.1 Solirubrobacteraceae bacterium
CGGCGGCTGATTTCTTCCTCTAAGAGAGCCGTAAGGTGGCGGGAAGGTCCCGTGATCCGGCGGCGTCTGAAGCAGCGTGAGCCCGTGGCTGTCCGACCTGTTCCTGAGCTCGCAGTCCGACGAGCGCCTGGTGGCTCTCGCGGGCGCGGGACATGACCGTGCATTCGCGGTCATCGTCGAGCGCTATCGCGGTGAGCTTCACGCGCACGCGCGACGGCTGTGCTCCGATGGTCACGCCGAGGACATCGTCCAGCAGGCATTCCTGAGCGCATTCGCCGCGCTGCGGGCGGGCACCGAGGTCAGGCACCTGCGCGGCTGGCTCTACCAGATCGTGCGCCACGCGGCCGCGCGCATCCACGCGCCGCGCGACGCCCCTCTCGACGAGGAGAGCATCACGAGCGCTCCGCTCGAGGACGTCATGCAGGAGCGAGCGCTTGCGCTCAGCGCCCTGTCCGAGCTCGGCCGCCTGCCCGACCGTCAGAGGCAGGCGCTCGTCGGGACCGTCCAGGGGCGGCGCCGGGTCGAGATCGCGCGCTCGATGGGACTCTCGGAGGGCGCTGTCCGCCAGCTCGTCCACCGCGCCCGGATGACCGTGCGCGCGGCAGCCACGGCCGTGACTCCGTACCCACTGCTCCGCTGGTTGTCGGCTCGCGCCCCGGGCGATTCGGAGGTCGCGATCGGTGCGGGCGCGGCCTCGGCCGGTGGCGCGACCGTAAAGCTCGGCGCGCTCCTGGCGTCCGGGGTGATCGCCAGCGGGATCGTGGTCGACGTCAACCGCACGCCGTCTGCACATCACTCCTCCGCCGCAGCCGGAGCTCCAGCGCTGCACGTGCGCGGCAACGGCGGTGGACGTGCCGCGGTGGCGCCGGCCGCCGCAGGCACGGCTGCGCGCGCCCTCGGCAGCGGTCTGCAGGGCACGCTGCCGGCGGTTCTCGGGCGCGGCGGGGCCGCGGGTACGCGCGGCCACGGTCTCGAGCCACGGGATCAGGGCGCCGGCTCTCATGATGGGGGGCAGTCAAACCGCGGACGGGGCGGGCGGAGCGGTGGTGGGCCCGGTCCAAGTCGCGGCGGCCCGAGTTCGAGTGGCGGCACGGGGTCGGGATCGGGTGGTTCGGATTCAGGCTCCGGCTCCGGCTCCGGCTCGGGCAGCACCGGCTCGAGTGACTCGAGTGGCTCGAGCGGCTCGAGCACTGCGGGAAGCTCGGGCGACTCCGGTCATTCCGGCGGTGGTGGTTCCACCTCGGGCGATGGCGGTGGCCGGTCCATGACCCAGACGAGCGATGGCGGCTCGCGTGGCTCCAGCCCCACGTCGTCGACGAGCGGCGGATCCGGGGACGGCACCACGTCTGGCGAGCCGGTGTCGCCCACCGCCTCCTCAAGTTCGGGGACCGGCGGCGGCACAGATGGAGGCGGCGGGTCGAGTGGGAGCGGCCGCGGGTCGAGTGGGAGCGGTCGCGACGGCGACTCCACATCAGGTGGCAGCTGACCCCCGAAACGACCCCGCGAACAGGAGGAGACGGAGGGAGCGCCCCTCGTCTCCGGCCGGCACCGTTGCGGTTCCGACCTGACGCCACCCGTGTCGCTGCCAGAACGCGATCGCGGCGTGATTGTGGTCTGCCACATCGAGGACGAGATGCAGTCGATGCTCAGCCGCCGTGCGCGCGGCGCAGGTCATCAAGCGCGTACCGAGCCCTCTCCGGCGCCAGTGCGGTGCTACGAATAGGCGCCGCATCACCGCCAGACGTTCGATGGGGAGGCTGAGCGCGTCCTGCCACTGAGGCCAAGCTCGGTCTGGGTCGGGCGCGGTGAGCCCGATGTGACCAACGAGGTCGCCCTGCTCTTCGCCGACCCAGGCGCCGATCGTCCGATGGTTCGCTAGCCATCGCGTGGGATCGCGCGGCCAGTGGGCCGGGTAGCCGTCGCTGCCGTACACAGCGCGCAGAAGGACGACGAGCCGCTCGAGGTCATCGTCTCGGCGGGGACGAATCATCTCCGCTGAACCTACCGCGCACGCGGCGCCGAGAAATGTGCGTGACCTTTTCGCTCGACGTCGCTCTTCCCTGGCACAAGTCCAGCCGAGGCGTCCTCACCACTGGGGTGAGTGACGTGAGGAGGTGTCAGCAATGAGAAGGACCCTGTTCGGTGTGTTGCTCAGTGCCGCTGCGATCGCCATCGTGCCCGCCAGCTCCATCGCCCGAGAACATCACCGGGGCGAGCATCACCGCGGCGAGCATCGCCGCCACCACGAGCGGCATCACGCGATCCGCCATGAGCGGATCGGCCACAGCCCGACGGCGCCGGGTAACGACGCCGCCGCCGGCAAGGTCGCGTCGTTCAAGAACGGCGTGCTGATGATCCAGCTGAACGATGGATCGACGGTCAGCGGCGTCGTCAACGACGCCACGCGCATCAAGTGCGAGGCGCAGGGGCAGGCGTCGATGAGCGGCGACGATCACGGCCGGGACGGTGGCGATAACAGCGGCCCCGGCGACAACGGCGATCGTGGCGACCAGGGAGATCGTGGGGACCAGGGGGAACCCGGCGACGATCGCGGCGATGACAACGGCGAGGCGCAGATGTGCAGCAGTGCCGCACTGACGCCGAACGCCCTCGTCCAGGAAGCCGATCTCCGGATCTCTAACGCCGGAGCCGTCTGGGACGAGGTCGAGCTGGCTTCGTAGCCGTTGGGCTGGGACCGCGGTCGACGCGCGACTCGCCTGATCGCGCGGAGTACCGGCACCGCGGACCACGAGAGAGCGGCGGCCCCGCGCCCCTGGGTCGCCGCTCTTTCATCCACCACCGGCGCCACCTATGGGAAAGCCCACCGCAACGTCGCTGCGGCTTGAAGCAGTGGGCGATGCTGGGCTCGAACCAGCGACCTCCGCCTTGTCGAGACGGCGCTCTCCCAGCTGAGCTAATCGCCCGGGAGGGCGTAAATGTAGCGTGCGATTGGTGTGGGCCGCCGTGGGTACACTGAAGCCCGATGTCGCGGAGAGGTTGGCTTGTCCTTGCGGTCGTCGCGGCTGTGGCGGCCAGCGCCATGCCCGCGTTCGCGCAGAGCACACCGCGGGCGAACGTGTCCCCGCGGCTGGGCACCAAGAAGAGCAGCTTCGGCGTCCGCTTCCGGGCACCGCGGACCGTCGGCTCGGGCAGCACCGCCAGTGAGTACACGATCTCGGCCAGCGATTCCTCGTCCAAGGGCGGCTGTGACGCATCGGCCGCGGCGGCCGTCACCTCTGCTCAGCAGGGCCAGATGGTTCACGTCACGCTCAAGCCGGACGCCGGCAAGCGGTGGTGCGTGGGCAAGTTCCAGGGCCAGGTCAACGAGATCATCCGGCCGTCGTGCGGTTGCCCGCAGCCCACGAGCGGGGCGGCAAAGAACATGATCGTCTGCCCGATGATCTGCGCCCAGCGGCAGTTCATCGGCGTTGTGCCCGTCGCGAAGTTCAGCTTCCGCGTCGAGAAGCACAAGACGCACTGAACCCCCGACTAGCATCAGCGGGGCGATGGAATTCGAGCTGCCTGACGGCAACAAGCTGACCCTTCCCGAGGGTGCGACCGGCGCCGACGCCGCGGCCGCGATCGGTCCGGGCTTGGCTCGCGCGGCGCTCGCGGTCAAGGTCGACGGCGAGCTGCGCGACCTGTCGCGTGCGCTCCCCGACCTCAACGGCAACCCGGGCAAGATCGAGATCGTCACCGAGCGCAGCGGGCAGGACGCGCTCGACCTGATCCGTCACGACACCGCGCACGTGCTCGCCGCCGCCGTCATGGAGCTGTACCCCGGAGTCAAGATCTCGATCGGGCCCCCGATCGAGAACGGCTTCTACTACGACTTCGACTTTCCCGACGGCGTCTCGATCAGCGATGCCGACTTCGAGCGGATCGAGGCCAAGATGCGCGAGCACATCGACGCCGACGAGCCGTTCGTGCGCGAGGACGTGCATGCGGGGGAGGCGCTCGAACGCTTCCTCTCAGAGGGGCAGGACTACAAGGTCGAGCTGATCGAGGACCTGGTGAAGAACGAGGGCGTGCGGACCGTCTCGCTCTACACCAACGGGCCGTTCACCGATCTGTGCCGCGGCCCCCATGCCCCGAGCACGAAGCGGATCAAGGCCTTCAAGCTCCAGTCGGTGGCCGGCGCGTACTGGCGCGGCGACGCGGCGAACCCGATGCTGACCCGCGTTTACGGGACCGCGTTCTTCTCCCGCAAGGACCTCGAGGAGTACCTCGAGCGCCTCGAGCGCGCACGGGCCAACGACCACCGGCGGTTGGGGCCGCAGCTCGGGCTATTCACGTTCTCAGATGTTGCTCCCGGCTCGGCGTTCTGGTTCCCGGCCGGCGCGGAGGTGTTCAACTCCCTCGTCGCGCTCAGCCGCGAGATGGGGCGCCCGCGCGGCTACACCGAGGTCAAGACCCCGCAGCTCTACGACAGCTCGTTGTGGAAGACCTCCGGCCACTGGGACAAGTACCGCGAGAACATGTTCGTGACGGAGGCCGAGGACCGGGCGATGGCGATCAAGCCGATGAACTGCCCAGGCCACTGCCAGCTCTACCTGCTCCAGAAGCACTCCTACCGCGATCTTCCCGTCCGCTATTTCGAGCCCGGGCTGCTGCACCGCAACGAACCCAGCGGAACCCTCCACGGGCTGCTCCGGGTCCGGCATTTCACCCAGGACGACGCCCATATCTTCTGCACCGAGGACCAGATCCAGGACGAGGTCGCGGCGGCGCTCGAGTTCGCGTTCGCCACCTACGAGGTGTTCGGCCTCGACGTGCGGCTCGAGCTATCGACGCGCCCGGAGCAGCGGATCGGGTCCGAGGCGCTGTGGGACCACAGCGAGGCTGCGCTGATCCAAGCCCTCGAGAGCAAGGGGCTCGAGTACGACCTGAACCCGGGGGACGGGGCCTTCTACGGGCCGAAGATCGACACCCACATGACCGACTCGCTTGGTCGCTCGTGGCAGCTCGGAACGGTTCAGCTCGACTACAACTTCCCGGAGCGCTTTCACCTCACCTACACCGGTGCCGACAACGCCGAGCACCAGCCGGTGATGATCCACCGGGCCCTGATGGGCTCCTACGAGCGGTTCATCGGGATCCTGCTCGAGCACCTCGGTGGGGAGTTGCCGGTATGGCTCGCGCCGGTACAGGCGATCGTGCTCCCGATCTCCGACCGGCACCTCGAGTACGCCCGGGGCATCGCGGCGCGGATCGAGACAGCCGGCCTGCGGGCCGAGGTCGACGACCGCACCGAGTCAGTCGGCCGCAAGATCCGTGACGCCGAGCTGCGCAAGATTCCATACATGCTCGTCGTCGGGGATCGCGAGCAGGAGCGCGACGAGGTATCCCTCCGCGAGCATCGGCGCGGGGACAGCGGATCGGAGGGCGTCGCTGAGTTCATCGAACGGTTGTCCGAAGAGACGAAAACCCGTGCCAGAAGCTAGACACACCGCTATACTCGCCGCCGTTGATCCAAACGCTTCGTTACACACGGCCTGGCGCCGCTTGAGTTCGCGCCGCCACCGCAACTAGTGCCGGTCCCTCGTAGGTTCGACCGGCGCCCGCCAGAGCGGGACCAGACCCGGATCAACGACCGTATTCGCGTGCCCGAGGTTCGGCTCGTGGGCGAGGACGGCAAGCAGATCGGGGTCATCAAGACCAGCGAGGCGCTGGCGTACGCGCAGGAGCGCGATCTCGACCTCGTCGAGGTCGCCCCCGACGCCCGCCCCCCGGTGGTGCGCGCGCTCGACTACTCCAAGTACAAGTACGAGCAGGCCCAGAAGCAAAAGGCAGCGCGCAAGCACCAGCAGCAGGTCAACGTCCGTGAGATCAAGTTCCGGCCGAAGATCGCGCAGAACGACTACGACACGAAGAAGGGCCACGTCCAGCGCTTCCTCACCGGCAAGGACCGGGTCAAGGTCACGATCATGTTCCGCGGCCGCGAGGTCACGCACCCGGAACGCGGCATGGCTTTGCTCGACCGCCTCGCAGAGGAGCTCTCGGAGATCGCCGTCGTCGAGCAGGCACCGGTGCAGGACGGCCGCAACATGACGATGATGCTGGGCCCCTCGAAGGCGATCCTGGCTGGGGAGAAGCCGCACGAGGACGAGGCCAGCACCAATGGCGCGAGCGACGATCGCCCCGACGGCCAGCCGGCGGCGGCCGAGCCGCCGAGTGACGCCGCCGCCTGAGGACCCCTACGCGACGCTCGGCGTGAGCCCGGGCGTGTCCGACCAGGAGCTCCGCTCCGCCTATCGGCGGATGGTGCGCCTCCACCACCCCGATCACAACGGCGGGTCGGTCGAGTCCGCCCGGCGCTTCGAGGCGGTGCAGGACGCGTACACGAAGGTCCGCGAGCTCCGCAAGCACGCCTCACCACCGCCACCGCCACCGCGCGCCGCCCCGGAGTCCGGGATCGACGACAGGCTGCGGGACATCGAGCGTGAGCTGCGCGAGGCCCAGCACGCGCGGGAGCAAGCCGAGCGAGCGCGCCGCCAAGCCGCCCAGGCCCGCCGCGCCGCCCGCGAGGCCGCCGGCGAGCGCCCCGGCCGGGCCACCGACGAGGAGCTCGGCTACGTCACCACCGACGACAGCGTGTCGAAGATCGTCTCCGACGTCTGGGATGAGCTCACCGATCGCTTCTCCGAGGCGCGCGAGCACCCGGCGGTCAAGCGGGTGGAGGATCTGATCGACGAGCTGGACCCTCGCCACCGGGCGCGCGAGTAACTCTCTGCTTTACTAGGCGACCGGTTATGCCGAAGATGAAGACCCATTCCGGCGCCAAGAAGCGCTTCAAGGTGACCGCCACCGGCAAAGTGCGCGGCCGCAAGGCGTTCTCGAGCCACATCCTCGAGAAGAAGTCGCCGAAGTACAAGCGCGGCCTGGCCCGCCCGGCCGTGATCTCGAAGCATGATGTCCCGCGGATCAAGGTGATGCTTGGAGAGAAGAAGTCATGACCCGGGTCAAGCGCTCCACGCACGCGCGCAAGAAGCGCCGGGCCACGCTCGCGCTCGCCAAGGGCTACCGGGGTGACGCTAGCCGGCACTACCGGACCGCCAAGGAGGCCGTGCTCAAGGCGGACCAGTACCGCTACCGCGACCGCCGCAACCGCAAGCGCGACTTCCGCCGCCTGTGGATCACCCGCATCAACGCGGCCGCGCGCCAGAACGACCTGAGCTACTCGCAGTTCATCCACGGCCTGCAGCTCTCCGGCGTGGAGCTCGACCGCAAGATCCTCGCGGACATCGCCGTTCGCGACGCCGAGACCTTCCGACGCTTTGCCGACCGCGCCCGCGAGGCGCTGGCGGCCGGCTGAGCACTCGCCGAACCACCAGCACCGCCACCCGGGCGCCGCTCCATCAGGAGGGCGCCCTTTTTCGTTCTCATGACCATCACCTCAAGCCACAACGAGAAGCTCAAGGAGATCCGCAAGCTGCGGACCCGCCGGCGCGAGCGCGACAAGGCGGCGCGCTTCGTCGCTGAGGGCGAGGATCTGCTGGCGGCCGCGGACGCCGCCGGCTGGCAGCCGGTCGATCGCTTCTGCGCCGCGGGGAGCGGTCTGCCCGGGATCGAGGTCGAGCCGAAGCTGCTGGCGGATGCATCCGGGCTCGGCTCGGGGACACGAACGCTGGCTGTCTATGAGGAACGGTGGGCGCCAGAAGCCAAAGGGCCGCTGTGCGTCTACCTGCACGGCGTCGCGGACCCGGGCAACGTCGGCACCGTGCTCCGGAGCGCGGAGGCGTTCGGAGCGTCGTGCGCGGCCATCGGCCCCGGGACCGCCGACCCGTTCGGGCCGAAGGCCGTTCGCGCCTCGATGGGCGCGATCTTCAGCGTGCCGGTGGCTCGGGTCGCCACGATCGACGAGTTGCCGGGCCTCACGATCGCCCTGGTGCCCGAGGCCGGGCGCCCCTTGGGCGAACTTTCTGGATCTGGGTCCACCCCTCGGACCCAAAATCGGAAACTTCACGAAACGACGCTGCTGATCGGCGCCGAGCGCGAGGGGCTCCCGCCCGAGCTGGTGCAGCGCGCGGATCACGTCGCGCACATTCCTACGCGAACGCACTCGCTGAACGCGGCGATGGCGGCCACAGTCGCTCTCTACGAGGTAACTAGGATGGCGGCCGACCGGCCATGACGGAGCGAATCGACCAGATCAAGCACGACGCGCAACAGGCGATCGCGGCCGCCTCCGACACACGCGCGCTCGAGGACGTCCGCGTCCGCTACCTGGGTCGCAAGGCCGAGCTGCCGAACCTGCTGCGCAACGTGGCCCAGCTACCGCCGGAGGAGCGGGCCGCCACCGGCAAGGCGGCCAACCAGCTCCGCCAGGCACTCGAGCAGGCGATCGAGGCCAAGGGTGGCCAGCTGGCAACCGAGGAGCTCGAACGGCGCCTCGAGCAGGACCGTGTCGACATCACCCTGCCGGCGGATCCGCTGCCGGCGGTGGGGCGGCTGCACCTCATGACCCAGACTCGCCGGGAGATCGAGGACGTGTTCGTCGGCCTCGGCTTCAACGTCGAGGAAGGGCCCGAGGTCGAAACCGTCTACTACAACTTCGACGCGCTCAACCACGCACCGACGCACCCGTCGCGGCTGACCACCGACACCTTCTACATCAGCCCGCTGCACGACATCTTCGACCCCAGCACCCTGCTGCTGCGGGTCCACACCTCGCCGATGCAGATCCGGGCGATGGAGCGTCAGCCGCCGCCGATCTACATCATCGTGCCCGGCCGCGTGTACCGGCCCGACTCGGACGCCACCCACACGCCGCAGTTCCACCAGATCGAGGGGCTGGCGGTCGACACAGACGTGACGCTCGCCGACCTGAAAGGGACTCTGCTCGCGTTCGCGCGCGCGATCTTCGGTGAGGACCGCGAGGTCCGGCTGCGTCCGCACTTCTTTCCGTTCACCGAGCCCAGCGTCGAGGTTGACGTGTCGTGCTTCAACTGCACGGACGGCATCACCGCCGACGGTCAGCGCTGCGGCCTGTGCAAGGGCACGGCCTGGATCGAGATCCTCGGCTCCGGGATGGTCGACCCGAACGTGCTCGAGCACGTCCGCGACCACGGCTACGACCCCGAGAAGGTCCAGGGGTTCGCCTTCGGGATGGGGATCGAGCGGATCGCCATGCTCAAGCACGGCGTCCCGGACCTCCGGCTGTTCTACGACAACGACCTGCGCTTCCTGGAGCAGTTCGGATGAGGGTCCCGCTCGAGTGGCTCCATCAGTACTGCGCGCCCGACCTCGACGTGTTCGCCCTGGCCGATCGGCTGGCCATGACCGGCACCGAGGTCGAGCGGGTCGAGCGCCACGGCGTCGCCGCGCTCGAGAACTTCGTGGTCGGCAGGGTCCTGGACGCCCACCGGCACCCAGACGCCGACCGGCTGCGGGTGTGCCTGGTCGACGTCGGCGACGGCGAGCCCACGCAGATCGTGTGCGGCGCGCCGAACGTCGCCACCGGCCAGACCGTCGCGGTGGCAAAGCCGGGCGCGGTGATGCCCGACGGGACGAAGCTGAAGAAGGCCAAGCTGCGCGGCCAGGAGTCCAACGGGATGATCCTGGCCGAGGACGAGCTGGCGATCGGCACCGACCATGCCGGCATCCTCGTCCTCGAGCCCGATGGTCTCCAGCCCGGGACGCCGCTCGAGCAGGTGCTGGCGATCGCGACCGACGTGCTCGTGCTCGAGATCACCCCCAACCGGCCAGACTGCCTGGCGATCTACGGCGTGGCCCGCGAGGTGCACGCCGCAACCGACACGCCGCTGCAATCGCCACCGTGGCACAGCGATCCCGGCAGCGCCGGCGAGCTCGCCGCGGTGCGCATCACCGTCGAGTCCCCGGATCTGTGCCCGCGTTTCACCGCGCGGGTGTTCGAGGACGTCAACATCGGGCCGAGCCCGCCGTGGCTGAAGGCGCGGCTGATGGCGGCCGGCCAGCGGCCGATCTCGAACGTCGTCGACATCACCAACTACGTGATGCTGCTCACCGGGCAGCCGCTCCACGCCTTCGACCTCGACCGGATCGCGGGCGGCCGGCTGACGGTCCGCCGCGCGCAGGACGGCGAGCAGGTCGAGACGCTCGACGGCCAGACGCGGACGCTCGATCCGGACGTCGTGCTGATCGCCGACGACGACGGCCCCACCTCGATCGCCGGCGTGATGGGCGGTGCGCGCTCCGAGGTCGAGCCCGGCACCACGCGCGTGGTCATGGAGGCGGCGAACTGGATCGGCGCGAACATCCACCGCACCTCGCTGAAGCTCGGCCTGCGCAGTGAGGCTTCGACGCGGTTCGAGAAGCAGATCCAGCCCGAGCAGGCGATGGAGGCGCAGGCGGTCGCGGCGCAGCTCATGATCGAGCTGTGCGGCGCCAGGCTCGTGCCCGGCACGATCGACATCGGCGGCCCCGGGCCGGCGCCGGAGACGGTTCGCCTGCGCGACAGACGGCTCGAAACGCTGCTCGGCGTCGCCGTCCCGCGGGAGCGCAGCCGCCAGATCCTCGAGGCGCTCGACTTCGGCGTCGCCGACGCTGACGACGGGCTCGACGCCGCCGTCCCGACCTTCCGTCGCACCGACATCACCCGCGAGGCCGACCTGATCGAGGAGGTGGCGCGGCTGGACGGCTTGGAGAAGCTACCCGCGACGCTTCCCTCGCGTCATGACGCATCCGGTCGGCTCACTCCGCGCCAGCGGCTTCGCCGCCGCGCGGCCGACGCGCTGACCGCCCAGGGCCTGTTCGAGATCGTCGGCTGGAGCTTCGTCGCGCCCGATCTGGCGAAGCGGCTCCGGCTCGGCGACGAGCGCGCCGTCGAGCTTCAGAACCCGATGTCGGCCGAGCAGTCCCAGCTGCGCACGACACTCCTCGGGTCGCTGCTCGACGTGGCCCGGCGCAACCACGCGCACGGAGCGGCGACCATCCGGCTGTTCGAGGCCGGCGCCGTGTACCTGGCTGCTCCGGCTCCGGAGGCCGACCCGCAGCGCCCGCCGCGCGAGCCCTACCACCTCGGTGCCCTGCTGACCGGCCCGGTGCGCGCCCCCACCTGGCGGGAGCCCGATCCGCGCGGCGCCGACTTCTTCGCCGCCAAGGGCGTCCTGCAGGGACTGCTCGACACACTGCGCGTGCGGTGGTCGGTGACGGCCGAGCCACGACCGTTCCTGCACCCGGGCCGCAGCGCCGCGGTGCTCGCGGGCGACGCCGGCGAACGCGTCGGATGGGTCGGCGAGATCCATCCCCAGGTAGCCGCCGGCTGGGACATCAGCGCCACCATGGCTGCGTTCGAACTCGACCTCGACGCCGTCGCATTGCACGCCGTCAGCGACACGCGCTACGAGGACGTGACCAGCTTCCCCGAGGTGCGGGAGGACCTCGCGGTGATCGTGTCGGACGAGACTGCCGCGGAGCGGGTGATCGATGTCGTGCGCCGTGCCGGTGGACCGCTGCTGGCGCGCGCCACCGTGTTCGACGTGTATCGCTCCTCCGAGCAGATCGGAAGCGGGAACGTCTCACTGGCCCTGCGACTCACCTTCCGGGCGCCCGATCGGACGCTGACCGACGAGGACGTGGCCGAGCGCCGGCAGGCGATCACGACCGCGCTCGAAAGTGAGTTGGGGGGGAGGGTCCGTGCCGGCTAGCGTGTCGGTGTTCGGAGGAGCGGGCTTCGCCGGAGCGCTGTGCGCGCGTCTGCTCCACCGGCATCCCTCGTTCGAACTGCAGACGGTGACCTCGCGCAGCGACGTCGGCATCCCGCTCGACCGGCTCTATCCCCACCACCGCGTGCCGCTCGTGCTCGAAGAGCTCGACCTGGACCGCCACAGCGACGTCGACGCAGCGATCGTCGCCTACCCCCACGGCGCAGCCGCGCCGGTGGTGGCCGCCCTGCGCGAGCGCGGAGTGCGGATCGTCGACCTGAGTGCCGACTTCCGGCTCAGGGATCCCGCCACCTACGAGCGCTGGTACCGCTCACACGAGGCGCCGGAGCTGATCACCGACGCGGTCTACGGCCTGCCCGAGCTCTACCGCGATCAGATCAGGGACACCGACCTCGTCGCCAACCCCGGCTGCTATCCGACGGCATCGATCCTGTCGCTCGCCCCGCTGGCTCGCGCCGGCCTGCTCGGCGACGTGGTCATCGACGCCAAGTCAGGCGTGTCCGGCGCCGGGCGCGCGGCAACCGAGAAGACGCACTTCGTCACCGTGGACGAGAACGTCAGCGCTTACGGCCTTCCCGTCCACCGCCACACGCCGGAGATCGAGCAGGAGCTGGCGGTGCTCGGCGCCGAGTTGCGGATCTCATTCACCGCGCATCTGGTTCCCCTCGACCAGGGTGAGCTCGTGTCCTGTTACGTGACAGTCGGAAATGGAGCAGCCGGCTCATTGGCGGCCGGCGACCTCGAGAAGCTCTATGCCGGCTTCTATGACAACGAGCCGTTCGTGGAGATCGCCAGCGAGCCGCCCGGCGTCCGCGACGTGCGCGAGACGAACATCTGCCGCCTGTCCGTCCACCGCGACGAGCGGACCGGCCGGGTGATCGTGTTCGGAGCGATCGACAACCTGTGGAAGGGCGCCGCGTCGCAGGCCGTGCAGAACCTGAACCTCATGTTCGGACGTCCCGAGGAGGAGGGGATCGCGTGAGCTTCTTCCGCTCGCGGTGGATCGAGGCGCCGGCTCATGCCACCGAGCTCGCGGGCGGGCTGCCCGATGGCTTCCGCGCGGCCGGGGTCGCCTGCGGGATCAAGGAGACCGGCTCGCCCGACCTGGCGCTGATGGTCTCCGACCCCCCAGGGACAACCAGCGCCACGCGCTTCACCCGCTCGGGGATGCCGTCGGCGCCGGTCCTCCTCACTCGCGACCGCTGCCGCAACGAAGCGATCCGCGCGGTCGTCGTCAACTCCGGCAACGCCAACGCCGCCACCGGGCGGCGCGGTCTCGACGACGCCGCCCGCATGCAGGGATCGGGAGCGATCGCCAGCGGCGTCGGGTCCGAGGACGCGGTTGCCGTGTGCTCGACGGGCGTCATCGGGGTCCCGTTGCCGATCGACATCGTGACCGCCGGGATCGCCGCCGCCGCCAAGGAGCTGCGCCCCGACGGGGAGCAGGATTTCGCCGAGGCGATCCGCACGACGGACGCGTACCGCAAGCAGGTGTGCCTCGACGTCGCGCTCGGCGGCGGTACCGTGCGCGTGACCGCGCAGGCGAAGGGGGCGGGGATGATCTCGCCCGGCTTCGCGACGCTGCTCGTGTTCGTGCAGAGTGATGCGGCGCTCTCCCCGGAGACCTGCGACCTGCTCCTCGGGGTCACCACCAAGCGTTCGTTCGAGCGGGCGTCCGTCGACGGCCAGCTCTCGACGAGCGACACGATCATCTTGCAGTGCAGCGGCCGTTCCGGCGTCGCCGTCGATCCGGAAACCGAGGACGAGCTGCGCTTCGGCGAGGCGCTCGACGCGGTCATGCGCCAGCTCGCGCTCGACGTCGTGCGCGACGGCGAGGGGGCTCGCCGGGTGGGGCGGGTGATGGTCCACGGCGGCAACGACGAGCTCGTGCATGGCGTGGCCCGCTCGGTGGCCGACTCGTCGCTGGTCAAGACCGCGCTCTACGGCGGCGACCCCAACTGGGGCCGGATCGCGCAGGCAGTCGGAGCGGCCACCGCCGGGATGGGGCCGGTGCCGGCGGACATCACGATCGAGGGCGTGGCGGTGTGCGCCCGCGGAGCGGCCGTGCCGCACGACGCCGCGGCGCTGACGGCCGCCGTCCAGCGCGAGGAGGTCGAGTATGAGGTGGGACTTCCCGGCGAAGGGGCAGAGACCGAGCTGTTCTTCTCCGACCTCGGCCACGAATACGTGACGATCAACGCCGACTACACGACGTGATCGATCACGTGGATGGGGCCAGCTGATGCGCGACGTCGCCACACTGCTCGAGGCGCTCCCCTACATCCGTGAGTTTCATGGGCGGACCGTCGTGATCAAGTACGGCGGCGCCGCAATGATCGACGCACAGCTCAAGGAGGACTTCGCCCGCGACGTGGTGCTGCTCAAGTACGTCGGCATGAACCCGGTGATCGTCCACGGCGGTGGTCCCGAGATCACCAGTTACATGAAACGGCTCGACCTGCCGGTCGAGTTCGTGGACGGGTTGCGCGTGTCCGATCCCGCCACCGTCGAGGTGGCGAAGATGGTGCTCGTCGGCAAGGTCAACAAGGACATCGTGCTGCGCCTCGGCCGCCACGGTCAGCCGGCGGTCGGGTTGTGCGGCGACGATGGGCTCCTGTTCCGGGCCTCGCGCCAAGCGGCGCCGAGTGGCCAGGACATCGGCTTCGTCGGCAAGATCGAGCGCGTCGATGTCGACGTGCTCACTCATGTCGCCCAGGACTACATCCCGGTGATCGCGAGCGTCGGCGCCGACCCGGAGGGACACTCGTACAACATCAACGCCGACGAGGCGGCGGGTGCGGTGGCGAGCGCGCTCGGTGCCTACAAGATCATGTTCCTCACCGACATCGCGGGCTGGCTGCGCGATCCGTCGGACCCGTCGTCGCTCGTGTCAGAGGCGAGCGCCGACGAGGTGACCCACCTGCTGCCGGGCGTCTCGGGGGGTATGCGGCCGAAGCTGGCGGCCTGCGTGCAGGCCATCGGGGGTGGTGTCTCGTTCGCCCACATCGTCGACGGCCGCGTGCCGCACTCGCTGTTGCTCGAGCTGTTCACCGATGCCGGCCAGGGCACCAAGATCGGATCGGGCGAGCGATGAGCCTGGCGGAGCTCCAGCAGCTCGAACGCGAGCACGCGATCGGCACCTATGCCCGCAGTCCAGTCGAGTTCGTCCGCGGGTCGGGCTGTCGGCTGTGGGATGCGGACGGAAACGAGTACCTGGACTTCCTGGCTGGGATCTCGGTGTTGAACGTGGGGCACTGCCACCCCGAGGTGGTCGCCGCGGTTCGCGACCAGGTGGGACGGCTGACCCACGTCACCAACCTGTACTACACCGAGCCGGCGATGCGACTGTCCGCGCGGCTCGCCGAGAGCTCGCTCGGGGGCAAGGTATTTCTCTGCAACTCGGGGGCCGAGGCCAACGAGGCTGCCCTGAAGATGGTCCGGCGAGCGCGCCCGGGCGGCAACGTGATCGTGCTCGAGGGCGCCTTCCACGGGCGCACCTACGGCGCCCTGTCGGCGACTCCGCAGGAATCGAAGCAGGCGCCGTTCGCGCCGCTCGTCCCCGGTTTCACGGTCGTGCCTCGGAACCCGGGGGCGCTCGCGAATGCGGTTGACGAAGACACCGCCGCGGTGCTGGTCGAGCCGATCCAGGGGGAGACCGGGATCAACGTGATCGCCGATGAATTGCTCGCCGCCGCACGCGAGGCCTGCGACCGGACGGGCGCGGCGCTCGTGTTCGACGAGATCCAGACCGGCATGGGGCGGACCGGCTCGCTGTGGGCCTACGAGCAGACGGGCGTCGTTCCCGACGCTCTGACCACCGCGAAAGCGCTCGGCGGGGGCCTGCCGATCGGCGCGCTGGTCACCGGCGAGCGGCTCGCGAACGTCCTGCAGCCGGGCGACCATGGCTCGACGTTCGCCGGCGGTCCGGTGGTCGCATCGGCGGCGCTGGTGGCGCTGTCGATCTGCTCTGATCCACGGCTGCTGGCCGCGGTGCGCACCCGCGGCGAGCGGCTGGCCACGGGCCTCGCCGAGCTGCCGTACGTGACGACGGTGCGCGGCCGGGGGCTGATGCTGGCGATCGATATCGGCGACGGCCAGGCCGCTCCCGAGCTGGCCCGGCGGGCGCTGCTCGAGCGGCGGCTCGTGGTTAACGCCACCGGCCCCGCCACGATCCGGCTCGAGCCGCCGCTCATCGTCTCTGACGACGAGATCGACGAGGCGCTGGTGCGCCTGGCGGCACTGGCGTGAGCGCCGAGCTGCTGCCGCCCGATTCGCTGACGCTCGACGCCACGGAAGTCGTGTTGAGCGCGGGTCTCGCCGTCGACGACGGACACCCGCGCGAGCTCGACAGAATCTTCTACGACACGTTCGACGGGTTGCTGCACGCCGAGGGGCTGGCCCTCGTCCACGAGGAGGGGCGGCTCGTGCTGCTCGACGGCCCTACCGGCGGCGAGCGCGCAGTGCTGGCGGCGCCGCGTCCGAACGCGCCACTGTCACCGTCGACCCTCGCACCGGGGCCGCTGCGCGATGCGCTGTGCGACGTGTGCGGCATCCGAGTCCTGCTGGCGCTGGTGCAGGTCCACAGCCGGGTCCGGCCGATGCGGGTGCTCGACGACGAGCGCAAGACCGTCGTGCGGATCCGGCTCGAGGAGCCTGAGCTCATCTCGAATGGGGCTGACACGATGCTGCGACCGCGCGTGCGGCTCGGCGCTGTCCGCGGCTACGACAATGAGCTCGAGCGCGTGGTCGGCGCGCTCGAGTCGGAGCTCGGGTTCAAGGTGGCCGATCAGCCGCTAGTCGATGAGGCCGTGCGCGCCGCCGGCGGCGTGCCCGGCGGTGTCCAGTCGAAGCTGAAGATCGCGCTCCGTCCGGATCAGCGCTCCGACGAGGCCGCCTCCGGTGTCCTGCTTCGGCTGCTCGAGGTGATCGAGGCCAACCTCGACGGGACGCTGGCCGACATCGACTCAGAGTTCCTGCATGACCTTCGCGTTTCAGTCCGCCGCTCGCGCGCCGTCCAGCGCGAGCTAAAGCGCGTTTTCCCGCCTGACGAGCTGGCGCGGTTCCGCGCCGAGTTCAAGTGGCTGCAGCAGGCGACGGGTGACGCCCGTGACCTCGATGTCTACCTGCTCGAGTTCGACGAGTACCAGGCGATGGTCCCCGAATCGATGCGCGGCGACCTCGAGCCGCTGCGGGGCGTGCTGCGCGAGCGCCGCGAGGGCGCGCACCAGGAGATGGTGCAGGCGCTGCGCTCCGAGCGCGCCGCGAACCTGTTCGCCGAGTGGCGCACGTTCCTCGACGGCCTGGTGTCGATGCCGGCCGTCGAGCGCCCCGACGCCGCCCGTCCGATCGCCGAGGTGGCCGGCCGTCGGATCCGGAAGGTGTACAAGCGGATGGTGAAGATGGGCAAGGCGATCGAGCCGGCCGGACCCGCCGAGGACTACCACGAGCTGCGCAAGAAGGGCAAGGAGCTCCGCTACCTGCTCGAGCTGTTCGCGACCCCGCTGTACCCCGAAGACGTCGTCAAGCCGATGATCAAGACCCTCAAGTCGCTGCAGGACGTGCTGGGGCGCCACCAAGACCGCGAGGTCCAAACAGCCACCGTGCGCGCGCTCGCGGATGAAGTCGCCTCGCTGCGCGAGGGCCCGCGCGCGCTGATGGCGATGGGCGTCCTGGTGGAGCGCCTCGGCGAGGACGAGCAGGCGGCTCGCAGCGCGTTCGCCGAGCGCTTCGAGGCCTTCGCGTCGAAGGATCAACGGCAGGTGGTCAAGGAGACGTTCGCGTGACGAAGGTGCTCGCCACCTACAACATCAAGGGCGGCGTGGGGAAGACCTCGGCGGCGGTCAACCTCGGCTACCTGGCCGCGCGCGACGGGTTCCAGACACTGTTGTGGGACCTCGATCCCCAGGGCGCCAGCACCTATCTGTTCCGGATCAAGCCCAAGGTGCGCGGCGGTACCCGCAAGCTGGTCGGCCTCAAGCGCGAGGTGGCGAGCGTGATCAAGGGCACCGACCACGAGGGCCTCGACCTGCTTCCCGCCGACTTCTCCTACCGCCACATGGACCTGGCGCTCGACCGCTTCAAGCGGCCCACCCGCCGCCTGGGGCGAGTGCTCGACCCGATTCGGGAGGAGTACGACTTCGTGTTTCTCGACTGCCCGCCCAGCATCTCGCTGGTCTCCGAGAGCGTGTTCGAGGCGGCCGACGCGCTGCTCGTCCCGATCATCCCGGCCACGCTCTCCTCGCGCACTTTCGACCAGCTCGAGGAGCTGGCCGAAGACCGCAAGGATCTCGAGGTGTTCGCGTTCTTCTCGATGGTCGACACGAGTCGGAGGCTGCACCGGCAGGTCATGGCGAACGTGCGGGACATGCACCGCGTGGCGATGCTCGGCGCGGCGATCCCCTCGTCGGAGGAGATCGAGTGGATGGGCGTCGAGCGGACCGTCGTCGCAGAGATCGCACCGGGGTCGCTGCCCGCGCTCGCCTACGAGGCCCTCTGGCTCGACATCAAGCGCCGCTTGGGCCGACCGGAGCCGGCGCGCGCCACTACGCTTCGCGCTCGCTCATGAGCGCCGCCGAGCATCCCGCCACCCAGATTGCGTCCTACCAGGCGAACCCTGAGGACGTCCATCGCGTGCTGCTGCTCTACAGCGGAGGGCTGGACACGAGCGTGATGCTCAAATGGATCCAGGACGAGTACGAGGCCGAGGTGGTGGCGCTGACCGTCAACCTGGGGCAGCCGGGCGAGGACTACGACGTCGTGCGCGGAAAGGCCCTCCAGCTCGGGGCGATCGATTGCCGGGTTGTTGACGCCCGCGAGGAATTCGCCCGCGAGTACGTGCTCCCCGCGATCAAGGCGAACGCGATCTACGGGCTCGGCTACCCACTGTTCACGGCGCTCGGGCGGCCGCTGATCGCGAAGCTGGCGGTCGAGCACGCGCGCGCGACCGGGTGCGACACGATCGCCCACGGCTGCACCGGCAAGGGCAACGATCAGGTGAGGATCGAGGCCACGATCGCCACGCTCGCCCCCGAGCTGAAAGTGATCGCGCCGGTCCGCTCCTGGCGGATGGGCCGCGACGAGGAGGTCGCGTACGCGCGCGAGAATGGGATCCCGGTCAAGGGCGGAAGCGAGGTCGCCCCGTACTCGATCGACGACAACCTGTGGGGGCGCTCGAGCGAGGGCCGCTGGATCGAGGATCTCGACCACGCTCCTGACGACGACGTGTTCCAGCTCGTCACTCGCCCCGAAGCGGCTCCCGACGAGCCGGAGGTGGTGAACGTCGAGTTCGAACGCGGTGTGCCGGTGGCACTGGATGGCGAGCCGCTCGGGTTGGTCGAGCTGCTCGAGCGCCTCGGCGCTGTCGGCGCCCGGCACGGGGTTGGCATCGTCGACCACATCGAGGACCGGATCGTCGGGCTCAAGGTCCGCGACATCTACGAGGTGCCCGCAGCGACGATCGTGTTGCTCGCGCACGCCGAGCTCGAGCGTCTGGTGGGCACGATCCACCAGAACCAGCTGAAGCCCGACCTCGACCGCAAGTGGGCCTACCTCGTGTACGCGGGACTGTGGTGGGAGCCGCTGCGCACCGATCTCGATGTCTTCATGGAAGCGGCGAACGCCCAGGTGACCGGCTCGATCGGCGTCAAGCTGTTCAAGGGGTCGGCGCGGGTGGTCACGCGCTCATCGCCGAATGCCGTCTACGACGCCCATCTGGCGACGTTCGCCGAGTCGGGCGGCCTGTTCTCGCAGGCGGCCTCGCCCGGGTTCATCGAGCTGTGGTCGCTCCAGTCGCGGATGGCGTGGCGAGTTCGGAACCCGGACTAGATGGTTGATCGCACGGCCCTGTGTGAATCACCGATCTCGGGGTAAGATCGGCTCCACATGGGCTACAAGGTTCTTGGATTCGCCGTCTGGCAAGGCGGCAAGTGGTATCTGCGCCGGCGGATGTCCGGCTTCGCGCTCAAGGCCGCGGTCGGGGGTCTTGCGGTGGCCGTCGTCGCCGGCGTGATCGTTGCCGGTAAGCAGCAGCAGAGCTCGAGCTGACGACAGTCACTGCGCGCCTGCGGTCGTGACACCCGGCGGTGGCGATACCGTGCGGGTCGATGGACGGCGGTGATCTCGAGCAGACGGTTGCGGCGCTCCGCGCCGAGCTGCGCGAGCGGGCGGCGTCCGAGGCGGCGCTGCGCGGTCAGCTGACCGAGGCTCGAGCCGAGCTGGAGGGACGCGACGCTGCCCATGGGCAGCTCGAGGCCATGCAGCAGGAGCTGCGGGGCGAACTCGAGGAGCTTCGTGGCCTGCTCGGCCAGCTGGCGGAGGCCGAGGCGGCACGGGAGCGGCTGACGGCTGAGCGTGACCTGCTCGCCGTCGAGGTGGCGCTGCTCCGCGAAGAACTGGCGGCCAGCCGGGTGTCGAGCGAGGCAGCGCGTGCCGAGGCTGCCGGGTTGCGTGCCGAGCTCGAGCGGCTGGGCGCGGAACTCGGGCAAGCGCGGACGGAGGCGATCTCCGGCGACGCGGGTCTCAGCGAGGCCCGGTCACTGCTCGCCGAGGCGCGGGCGGCGCGGCAGAAACTGGTGGGAGCGGGGGCTGCGGGCGGGGAGCCCCCGGCGGTCGGGGGTTGATCCGTCCGCGCCGCGGCTTACCTTCGGCGCGATGAACGAGCCCCCGATGATGCCGTCCGCGCTGGGGATCGAGACGGTTCAGTGGCTCGCTGAGGGCGGCGAGAACCTGACCGTCCGGATCAGCGGCCGGTGGCGGCGGGGGCGGCCCACCTGGAGCGGGCAGCCGCTGCTCGTCGTCGAGGCTCAGGGTCAGCGTCACCGCTTCCCCGCGATGCCCGAGCCGCCGAGCCTGACCGGTGCCGCCCCTGGCACGTGGCAGATGACGTTCTCGGTCCCTGCCTCGCTCTCGCCCGCGCAGGGAGCGCACGCGTGGTTGCAGCTTGGCGGCGCTGTCGTGGTGCCCCTCCCGATGCCGGCCACCGGCGCGGAGGGCGACCCCACGGCGGAGCGCGCCGCCGCCGACCCGGTGGCGAACCCGCAGCTGCTCGCCGAGCGCCGGTTGCGCAGCGCGGAGCTGGCGGCGGAGACAGCCCGCCAGCGGGCTGACCGCGCCGAGGTCGCCGCCCGGGATCTGGCGCGCGAGGTCGAGCGGCTCGAACGCGAGCTCGAGGGCGTGCGGCGTGAGCCGGAACGCCTCGGCGAGCTGCTGATCGAGCGCGAGCAGCAGTTGCGAGCTGTCCGCCAGCGCGCCCACGCCGAGCACGCGATCCGGCTCGAGCTCCAGGCGGAGCTGGGGGCACGAGTCGCGTCCGAGGGCCAAACGGGTGGCGAGGACCGCGAGGGGTCGGTGCACGCCTGGCGGGTACGCGAGCTCGAAGAGGAGGTCGAGACGCTGCGCCGCGCCGCCGACGAGGCCCAGCACACCGCCCAGGCTGCCCAGACGGCTCGGTCGCACGCGGAGGAGCGCCTCGCCGAGGCCGCGGAGCCGACGGCCCGTTCGGAGCACGCGGCGGCGATCGCCGACCGGCTCCGGGAGGAGGCGGCGGTGGCGCGCCGGACCGCAGCCGTCTCGTTGCCGCGAGCGGTGGCGCCGGTGAACGGGGTCGCCGGGCACGATCGAGAGCTGGTTCGCGGCGAGCGGGAGCTCGTCGAGGCGCGTCTCTCGCGGGGACCTGAGTCGGTGTCCGAGTCAGTTGCTGCGATGGCCCCCGTTGCGCCCGGGGGCGCGGAGCCCGAGCTCGAGCAGGTCCTGGCCGAGCTGCGCGAAGAGCTCGGCCGCCTGCGGGCGGACGCCGAGCGCGAGCAGGCCGCCCGCGTCGCGGCGGAGGCCGAGGTCGAGGCGCTCCGCCGGCAGCTGGGCGACCAGACCGCCCGCGCGGAGCAGGCGTGGCAGGAGATCGAGACCCTGCGGGCCGAGCTGGTCGCGCTCGCCGCGGCCGCAGGGGTCCGGGTCGAGAAGATCCCTGCGCCGCCGGCCCTGTCCACCGTGGCGGAGGAGCCTGTCGCCCCCGAGCCGTCCGTCGCGGCGGAGACGGTGTCCGTCGAGCCCGAACGGTTCGCCGAGGCCCTGGCCCGCCTCCGTGCCGCCGCGCCGCCTCCTGAGCCTGACGAGCCGGCTGAGCCCGAGCCCACAGCGGAGGCCGCCGAGGCGCCACTGGCCAGCGCGCCCGAGGCGCCACCGGCCGCCGCGCGCGAGGCGCCACCGGCCGCCGCGCCCGGGACGCCACCGGCCGCCGCGCCCGGGACGCCACCGGCCACCGCGCCCGAGGCGCCACCGGCCACTGCGCCCGAGGTGCCACCGGCCGGCAGCCGGTGGCTGGAGCGCGGGATCCGCGACGTTGCCCGAGCCGACCGCCCCGCCGCCACCGAGCTCCTCACGGCGCTGGCCCCTGACCTGGAACTGAACCGCGATCGGCTCGCCAAGCGGATGGGCGCCGGTCCGATCCGACGGGGGCTGCAGCGGGTCACCTTCCGCCGCGCCGTCCCGGCCCGGCTCCGCGCGACGCTCCGATCCCATCCGTCCTATGCCGAGCTCGAGCTCGGCCCTCGGCTGAGCCTCGTGCTCGCCGGCGTGCTGATCGATCGCGGCCGGACGAGTCCCGACTCCTTCACGATCGCCTACCAGCGCCCGGAGAAAGAGGATCCAGGTCTGTACCTCCAGGTCTGGGAGCGCGATCGGACCATGGTCAAGGAGGAGGCCCCGAGCGGCCGGCTCGCGACCACGATCGTGTGCCCGCCGGCGGTCCTGATCTCGGTTCTGGCCGGGGCCCGGCCAGAGTCCGCGAGCATCACTGGCGAGGAGCGACCGCTCGAGCTGGTGCGCGCCTGGATCGACCGCGCACAGAGCGACTGAAATCGCCGGCCCGGGGTTTCGGGGGCCGCAAAATGTCCGCCCCGGGACCTATGCTCGGAAACCCCAGATGAGTGCCTCCTGCGCCCACCTCCACGTTCACTCCGAGTACTCGCTGCTCGACGGGGCGTGCAAGATCAATGACCTTGCGAAACGGGCCGCCGAGTTCGGTCAGCCGGCGCTCGGGCTGACCGATCACGGGGTCATGAACGGCTCCGTGGAGCTGTTCACGGCGTGCCGGAAGCAGGGGATCAAGCCGATCCTCGGCTGCGAGGTCTACGTCGTCGACGACCACGCCCGGCGCGCCCCCGGTCGGCTCGACCGCTTCCACCTGACGCTGGTGGCGGCCACGCCGACCGGCTACCGCAACCTCGTGAAGCTCTCCTCGGCCGGCTTCCTCGAGGGCTACCAGCGCGGCAAGCCCGCGGTCGACATGGCACAGATCGCGGCGCATGCCGAGGGCGTTATCGCGCTCACCGGCTGTCTGCAGTCCCGGTTCTGTCAGCACCTTCTCGACGGCAGGCTCGACGCGGCGCGGGCTCACGCGGCGGAGATGATCGACGCCTTCGGCGCCGACAACCTGTACTTCGAGGTCCAAAAGAACGGCCTCGCCGCCCAGGACCAGGCGAACGAGGGGATCGTGCGGATCGCCCGGGAGCTGGGCCGGCCGCTGGTCGGCACCGGCGATGTCCACTACTTGCGGCGCGAGGACTATCACCATCACGCCGCGCTCCTGTGCGTGCAGACGAAGTCGACGCTCAGCCAGCCGAAGATCAGCTTCGACACCAACGAGTTCTACCTGCGCTCGACCGAGGAGATGGTGCAGTCGTTCGCCGAGTGGCCGGAGGCGATCGCCTCGACGCTCGAGATCGCCGATCGCTGCGACGTCGAGGTCGAGCTGGGCCGCCAGCTGATTCCGCGCTACCCGACGCCGGACGGCAGTACCGAGGCCCAGTACCTGCGCACGCTCGTTCAGGAGGGCATGAGGCATCGCTACGGCGATCCCGTCCCGGCTGAGGCGATCGAGCGTGCGGAGTACGAGCTCGGCGTGATCGAGCGGATGGGGTTCTCCGGCTACTTCCTGATCGTGTGGGATTTCGTCAAGTACGCCAAGGACGCCGGGATCGCGGTGGGTCCGGGCCGAGGCTCCGCAGCCGGCTCGCTCGTGGCGTACTCGCTTCGGATCACCGATCTCGACCCGCTGCGCTACGACCTGCTGTTCGAGCGCTTCCTCAACCCCGAGCGCGTGTCGATGCCGGACATCGACATCGATTTCTCGGTCCGTGGCCGGGAGCGCGTGATCCGCTACGTGACCGAGAAGTACGGCAAGGAGTCGGTGGCGCAGATCGTGACCTTCGGCAAGATGTTCCCGCGCGCGGCCACGCGCGACGCTGCGCGGGTGCTCGGCCATGACTACGGCGCCGGCGATCGTCTGGCGAAGCTGATCCCAGACCCGATCATGGGCCGGCCGCCGAGCTTCGAGGATTGCCTGAAGCTGGGCCAGCCCCTGCGCGCCGAGGTCGAGCGAGACGCCACCGCGAAGCAGATCGTCGAGGTGGCACAGGGACTCGAGGGGATCGTCCGCAATTCGTCGATCCATGCCGCCGCGGTCGTGATCGCGGACCGGCCGCTGACCGACATCGTGCCGCTCCAGATCGCCGACGCCGGCACGGACGAGAACGGCGAGAAGGTATTCCGCACCGTCACCCAGTTCACGATGAAGCCGGTCGAGCAGATCGGCCTGCTCAAGATGGACTTCCTCGGCCTGCGCAACCTCGATGTGATCGAGGACGCGCTCGACATCGTCGAGCGTTCGACAGGCCACCGGCCCGACATGTCGACGTTGCCGCTCGACGACGCGAAGACGTACGAGATGCTGGCCCGCGGTGACGCGGTCGGCGTGTTCCAGTTCGAGTCCGAGGGGATGCGCGAGGCGCTCAAGAAGGTCCGCCCGACGAAGTTCGATGACGTCGTGGCACTCGGCGCCCTGTACCGGCCGGGCGCGATGGATCAGATCCCCACCTATGCGCGGGGCAAGCGCGACCCGGAGGCGATCACCTATCCCGACGAGCGGCTGCGCCCGATCCTCGAGTCGACGATGGGAGTGATCATCTACCAGGAGCAGGCGATGCTCATCTCCAAGGAGCTCGCCGGGTTCAGCGGTGCCCGCGCCGACGACCTGCGCAAGGCGATCGGCAAGAAGAACCGGGAGGCGATGGCGCAGCTCAAGCCGGAGTTCGTCGAGGGGTGCCGACGGTCAGGGACGAGCGAGTCGGTGATCGAGTTCCTGTGGGCGACGAACGAGAAGTCCGCCGACTACTCGTTCAACAAGTCCCACGCCGCGTGCTACGCGCTGATCTCCTACCGGACCGCGTGGCTGAAGGCGAACTACCCCGCCGAGTACATGGCGGCGCTGATCTCCTCGGTGATGGACACCAAGGACAAGGTCCCGTTCTTCGTGGGCCAGGCCGAGCAGATGGGGATCGAGATCCTCCCGCCGGACGTCAACGAGTCCGACCACGAGTTCGTCGTCGTCGACGGCAACATCCGCTTCGGCCTCGACGCCGTGAAGGGCGTCGGGTTCGCCGCCGTGGAAGCCATCAAACGTGCCCGCGAGGAGGGCCCGTTCCAGAGCCTGTTCGACTTCTGCGAGCGCGTCGACGGGCGAGCGGTCAACAAGAAGGCGATCGAGGCACTGATCAAGTGCGGCGCGTTCGGTTCGACGGGGGCGACCCGCAAGGGGATGCTCGAGGTGCTCGAGCAGGCCCAGAGCGCCGGGCAGAAGGCCCAGCAGGACGCGCTGATCGGTCAGGGCTCGATCTTCGACATGGGCCTCGACGCCGGTGCGCCGGGTGGCGCCGGTGGAGCGGTGGCGGCATTTGCCGCGCCCAGCCATGCCCCGATCCCGACGATCGAGTTCGAGCGCGCCGAGCTGCTGGCGGCGGAGAAGGAGTCGATCGGCCTGTTCATCTCCGCCCACCCGCTCAAGGAGGTCGCTCCCGCGCTCCGCGCGAAGGTCGACTGTCCGCTGGCCGAGCTGGCCAACCGCCGCGACGGGGACTGGGTGACGGTCGGCG
This sequence comes from Solirubrobacteraceae bacterium, assembly GCA_036494115.1. Taxonomy (GTDB): domain Bacteria; phylum Actinomycetota; class Thermoleophilia; order Solirubrobacterales; family Solirubrobacteraceae; genus Palsa-465. The sequence goes on from DASXOS010000086.1 coordinate 25,574, forward strand.
GGATGATCACCCAGGCCAAGAAGATCCGGACCAAGAAGGGCGACCACATGATGTTCGCCACGCTCGACGACCTGGGGGTGGCGATCGAGATCCTCGTGTTCGGCAACGCGCTCGCCGAGTGTGAGAGCGCGCTCGCGCCGGACTCGATCGTGGTCGTACGCGGCCGCGTCGACCACAAGGACCGTGAGAAGACGTGCATCGTGGTGCAATCGGTCGAGCGCTTCGAGGCCACGCCCGAGGAGGTCCAGGCCGCCGCGGAACTGGAGGCGAAGGTGGCCACGGGCCCCGAGGCATTCCGGCTCAGGCTCGACGCCACCGTGCTTCCCCCCACCGCCCTGACCGAGCTAAAAGAGCTGCTGGCGGGCTTTCCTGGCGAGTCAGACGTGGTGATCGAGCTGAGCACGACCGGCGGGCGGCGGCGGTTGCGACTCGGCCGCGGCTATCGCGTGACGCGCAGTGCCGGCCTGCACGCGGAGCTCGACCAGCTGCTCGGCGACGCGATCCTCGCCGAGTCCGAGGGGCTTCGCGCCGAGGCGCTCGGCGCAGCCTGACGCGGCAGGGTCTCGCCCGGGCCGCGCCACCCAGCCGCCCCGCCGCCACCCTCTGGCTCGCCTGAGTCAGCCCGCCGCGAGCGCGAGCCCGGTGCAGTCAGGCCGGAACGCCGGATCGGCGGGGCCCGTGCGCCCCAGGGCGTTCAGCACCCACTGGATCGCCACCGGGTCGTACGGGATCGTGACGTGCTCAGCCGGGTCTGCCGGGCATCGGTCCTGAAGGAGCACGTTCGTGACCCGTCCATGGTCGAGCGGCAGGAACGCCGACTTGTACGGGGTCACGACCTCGTCGTGGCTCGTCTCGATCACGGTGTACGAAACCGGACCCGGCGTCTGATCGCCGGCGTTCAGGTGGCGCAGGAACGTCGATCCTGCAACCTGCTGCGAGCAGGCGGGACAGTCGGCGTACTTGCCCACGGGCCCCGCAGCGAACAGTGTCGTGCCGTGATTGGAGGGGGAGAGGCCGACCAGGTCGTCCACGTACCGGGTGCCGCCGAGGAACTTCAGGTAGTACCGCGGCATCATGCCGCCCTGCGAGTGACCCACGAGCGACACGCGCCGGGCGCCGGTGGCCTTCAGCACCCGCTGAACGAATGCGCGCAGCTCGCGTGCGGAGTGCTGGATTCGCTGCGTGGCCCGATGTCCGTAGTCGAGCGCGAATACGCAATATCCGGCGTGCTCCAGGACGAGCGCCATCTCATCCCAGTTCTCGGTCTGGTCGAGAAACGTCCCGTGGACCAGCACCACCGGCTCGGGGTGCGCGCTCGGCGGCTTGCACGACCAGTCGTTGGCGCCCGGCGGGCTGATTCCGGGGGACTGGTAGACCAGGCCGATGAGCGAGCCGGCGGGCGGCAGACCCGAGGCCGAGGCTGTCGGCGCCGCGTGCGCCGCTTCGGCGCCAAGCGCCAGCACCGCCATCAGCACCGCCACCACGAGAGCCTGATGAGCAGGAACACGGTGCGTCATCGCTTCGATCTATACCCATCGCTAACGAGAGCCAAGCGGTCCTGCCGCGCGGAGGTGTCACACTCTGGCTCGGACACACAGGGCGGCTCAAGGGGGCCGCTTCCCGAGAGGAGCAAAGTTGAGAGTTCGCTTCATCTGCGCGGCGGTCACGGTCGGCGTACTGATCGCGGTGGCCGTGCCAACCGTCGCTTCGGCCCGGTTCACGGGCAAAGCGCCCACGGGCGCCGCGCCCGCGCCCAAGACCAAGGCACGAAAGTCGATCGTGCACCGTTATTACCTGGCGCTGGGCGATTCGCTGTCACGGGGCTGGCAGCCCAATGTCAATGGCCAGTCGGTGAACACCAACCAGGGTTACGTCGACCAGCTGTTCAAGATCGAGCACCGCCGTGTCCCCGGCCTGAAGCTGGTCAAGCTCGGCTGCGGCGGCGAGACAACTGGAAGCATGATCACCGGCAAGGGCAATCAGGCTGTTCCGTCGGACTGCAAGCCGAAGGGTGGGTCGCAGCTGAAGGCAGCGACGATGTTCCTGAAGACGCATCATCGCCGCGGCGAGGTGCCGCTGGTGACGCTCGACATCGGCGCCAACGACGTCGATGGCTGTGCAACCTCGCCTGACCTGGTGGGGTGCGTGACTGCGGGTGAGGCGTCGATCAAGCACGACACGCCGATCATCCTCAGTGCGCTGCGCAAGGCCGCGCCCAAGGGGACGAAGTTCGCTGCCGGGACGCTGTACGACCCGGTCCTGGCCGGCTACTTCAGCTCGAACGCGAGCACGCGCGGCCTGGCCGTCGCGTCGGTCTCGTTCCTGAAGCAGATCAACGACGACATCACCGCCGCGGACACCTCCGGCGGCTTCGCCACGGCGGACGTCGCGGGTGCATTCGACAGCTATGACTCGACCGACATGGTCGCATTCAACGGCCAGTCGATCCCGATCAACGTCGCGCGGGTGTGCAGCTGGACCTGGGCATGTACGACGCCACCCAGCGGCCCGAACATCCACGCCAACCTGAACGGCTATTCCGTGATGGCCCAGGCCTACAAAGCGGTGATCGGCAAGCTGAAGAAGTAGACGGAAAGCGTGTGGCCACGGCGCGCCGGGACTGCCGGCGCGCCGACGGTCGCGGGCGCCGGCATTGCATGCGCTGGCGCCACCGTGGCGCGTGCGAGGCACGGAACGGCGTGCTGGGGAAAGGGGGAGGTGGGGACCGCGCGCGTCGCGCGTGGTGATGGTGCGAAACGCAAAGAATCGATCCGGAATGGCCGGGCGGTGGCGCGTTTTCGCTGCTCCGCAGCACAAATGCAGATGGGGCTCGCGGATCTGGCACGGATGTTTGCGTTATGCACGAGCGGCCGCTCCGCCGACCAACGTCCCCTTTCCCCAGCAAATCCAGCGCCGCCCGGCACTGCCACGTCGTCGAACGGCGCGCGACGGCTACGACCGCTCAGGGAGCCAGGGCTCGTGCCAGCACCCGAAGCCCTCGACCAGCCGCTCGGCTTCGGGTGGCCCCCAGGTGTCCGGCGTGTATGGATGGACCCTGGGCGGGTCGTCGAGTAGGGGCTGGAAGATCCGCCAGGTCTCCTCGACGTTGTCCTGCCGGGTGAAGTGCGAGCGGTCACCGATGAGAGCGGCGTGGAGGAGAACCTCGTAGGGGGTGGCGCCCTCGCCGCCCTCCTTGGCGAACTCGACGTCGAGCGTGATGTCCTGCGGCCCTGCCTTGTCGGCGCGCTGGGCGTCGAGGATCGTTCTGATCCCCGTGCTGGGGTCGATCCTGAACACGATCTGGTCGGGCTCAGGTCGGCGGTGGCCCGGATCGGCGAAGTGGATCTTCGGCGGGTGCTTGAACACGAGGCGGAGCTCGGTTTGCCGGACCGGCAGTCGCTTGCCGGTACGGATGAAGAACGGCACCCCGGCCCAGCGCCAGTTGTCGAGGTCGAGTCGCACCGCGGCGAACGTTTCGGTCGTCGACTTCGGGTCGACCCCCTCGATCTCGCGGTAGCCCTCGTACTGGCCGCGGACGTAGTGGCGCGGGTCCGCGTCGGCCATCGCGCGGAACACGGTCTGCTTGGCATCCGACAACGTGTCGGCGTCGCCGCCGGTTGGCGGCTCCATCGCCGCGGCGGCGAGCAGCTGCATCAGGTGGTTGACCACGACGTCGCGGAGCGCCCCGACCGGATCGTAGAAGTGGCCGCGGTCCTCGACTCCGAAGCTCTCGGCCATCGTGATCTGCACCGACGAGAGGTAGTTGCGGTTCCACACCGGCTCGAGCATCGTGTTCGCGAACCGCAGGTACAGGATCTCCTCGAGTCCCATCTTTCCGAGGAAATGGTCGATCCGGTAGATCTGCGACTCCTTGACGTACTGGTGGAGGTCCTGCGCGAGCTCGCGGGCGGACTGCAGGTCGTGGCCGAACGGCTTCTCGACCACGATCCGGCGATCGTCCCCGACCAGCCCCGCCTTCGAAAGCCCGGCGACGACCCGTCCGAACAGCGACGGCGGGATCTCCAGATAGAAGACTGGATCCCGCTTGTCATTCAGGACCTCGGCGAGGCGGGTGTAGGTCTGCTCGTCGCCGAAATCGCCCTGGAGGTAGTGCAGCTGCGCGGCGAACGCCTTGAACACGTCGTCGTCGAGGTCCTCGCCGGTCTCCTTGATCGAGTCGCGGGCTCGCTTGCGGAGGTCGTCGTCGGAGAAGTCGCTCGACGCGACCCCGATCACCGGGCAGGGGAGCAGGTCGCGCCGCTGCAGGCGGTACAGCGAGCGGAACGTCATCTTCCGCGCCAGGTCGCCGGAGATCCCGAACACGACCAGGGCGTCTGCGGTGCGTTCGCTCACGGCGGGGAAGCTACCGCTTCGCGCTTGCGGTTCGCTTGCGCGCCCGGGCGGACTTCCGTGTGCCCTGACCGCGCCGCCGGAGCTTGAACGCGTCTGAGACGTCCTCCGCGGCGACCGCGCCCTTGTCGCGTCCGGTCTCGATCACGCATGGCAGGCGCTCGAAGCGCGGCTCTGACAGGAACGTGGCGATACCGCGGTCTCCCAGCTCGCCCTGGCCGAGCACGGCGTGGCGATCCCGGTTGGACCCGAGCGGCGTCATCGAGTCGTTGACGTGCAGGGAATGAAGCCGTCCCAGCCCGACGTGCTCGTCGAACTCGTTCAGCGCCTCGTCGAGCCCGGACGGGGTGCGGATGTCGTAGCCCGAGGCCAGCAGGTGGCATGAATCGAGGCAGATCCCGAGGCGCTTGCCGCCGCCCGCCGCGTCGAGCAGGGCGGCCAGCTCCTCGAACGAGCGGCCGAGCGTGCCGCCGGCGCCGGCCGTGTCCTCGAGGTGCAGCGCGCAGCCATCGGTCTCTTGCAGCGCCTCCTTGATCACTACCCCGGCCCGCTTGATCGCGGCGGGAACGTCCCCCTGTTTCGCCGAGCCGGGATGCAGGACCACCCCGACGGCACCGATGCCCTTGCCCACGGTCAGGGACTGGATCAGCGAGTTCAGGGACTTGTCGCGGATCTCCTTGTCCTCGGAGGCGCAGTTCAGCAGGTAGACGGCATGGATCAGCACGGCTTCGATCGGGCTCGCGTCGATCGCCTCGCGAAACGCGGCGAAGTCGTCCTCGTCGTAGGCCGTCGGCTTCCACATCCGCGGGGACTGGTTGAAGATCTGGATCGCCTCGCAGCCGCGCTCCACGCCGCGCGCGACCGCCTTGGGCAATCCACCTGCATTGGAGACGTGGGCGCCGATTAGCATGGGGATGGATTCGTCATGCGCGTTCGTTTCGCTCCATCCCCGACCGGGGCGCTCCACATCGGTGGCGCCCGGACCGCGCTGTACAACTGGCTGCTCGCCCGCGGACAGGGTGGAGAGATGGTGCTGCGGATCGAAGATACCGACCGCGAGCGATCGACCCCGGAGAACGTCGAGCAGATCCTCGACGCGCTGCGGTGGCTGCGGCTCGACTGGGACGAGGGGCCGATGTTCCAGACCCAGAACGCGCCCCGCCACGCCGAGGTCCTCGGGCAGCTGCTCGCCTCCGGACACGCCTACCACTCGCAGGCCACCGCGGACGACGTCCGGGAGTTCAAGGCGCGGCACGGAGCGGATCGGGGCTTCCGCGGCGAGCCCAGCGACGAGGGCGCTGTCCGCCTGCGCGTGCCCGACGACGGCGTGACCGTGGTCGACGACGTCATCCGCGGCCGGACCCAGTTCCCCAACGCGAGCATGGACGACCCGGTGATCGCCCGCGGCGACGGCTCGCCGCTGTACAACTTCGCTGTCGCCGTCGACGACCTCGACGCCCGCATCACCCACGTGGTCCGCGGCGAGGACCATCTCTCGAACACCCCTAAGCAGCTGCTCGTGTTCGAGGCGCTCGGGGTCGCGCCGCCGCGCTACGCCCACCTTCCCCTCCTGCACGGGCCCGACGGGCGCAAGCTCTCCAAGCGCCACGGCGCCGCCTCGGTCCAGGAGCTCCGCGACGCCGGCTATCTGCCCGAGGCAGTCGACAACTACATCGCGCTGCTGGGCGCCGGATTCGCGCCCGACGAGGAGCACTTCACGCTGCAGGAGCTCGCGGAGCGCTTCCGGCTCGAGCGGGTGTCCAAGAACCCGGCCGTGTTCGACGAGCGCAAGCTCCGTCACATCAACGGGCTGTGGCTTCGTGAGCTCGGCACCGACGAGCTGACCCGTCGCCTCGAGCAGTTCACCGGCCGCGCCGGGCTGCACGCCGCCGTCGAGATCGCCGAGGAGAAGATCCAGACGCTGTCGGAGTTCTGGCCGCTCGTCGGCTTCCTGTTCGACGGACCGGTCGACGACGCGAAGGCTTTCCGCAAGACGATCGCCGCCGATGGGGGGGCCGACGCGCTGAACGCCGCGCGCGAGGCCCTCGCCGGAGCAGACCCGTTCACGGTGCAGACGATCGAGTCGGCGCTCCGCGGAGTGGTCGAGCACCGCGACTGTAAGCCAGGGAAGGTGTTTCAACCGGTGCGGGTGGCGATCGCCGGCACGACCGTGTCGCCCGGTATCTTCGAGAGCGTCGCGCTACTCGGCCGCGAGGAGACGCTCGCTCGCATCGACCGGGCCCTGGAGCGGGCGTCCAGATGAGCGCTAAACCGCTATCGAACATTTGCCGATAACGCCCACGCGGGCTAAAACTACGATCACAGATCCCAGAGACGCCCGCGCACGGCGCACGACACGGAATGAGTGACCTACCGGTGGCGACGACCGCTCCAGCCAGAACCCAACCCACTGACCCCTACGCGGCGCGCGAGCGCCACCACAACGAAGGTCACGGCCGGCGCCTGACTGCGGCCTTCGAGGCGCTCGAGGCATTTCCGGTGCTGGTCGAGTCCCGCAACCGCGTGATGCGGCTGTTCGAGGCCGGGGATCCGCCGACCGCGGATGTGGTCGCGGCCGTCGAGGCTGACGTGGCCCTCGCGGTGGCCGTGCTACGACTGGCCAACCAGATCGAGGGCAAGACGCGGGGGAAGGTCGAGACCGCGGTCCAGGCGGTCGAGGTTCTCTCGCCGCAGACTGTGCATTCGATCGCGAGCCGAGCCCGCACCTTCGATTTCTTCGAGCGCACCGCCGTGTGGCAGGGGATCCCCGAGCGGTTCCGCCTACATGCGGTGGCGACGCAGCGCGCAGCCGACCGGCTGGCTCGTGAACTCGGCTACGAGGCCCGCGACCGGCTGATGGTGACTGGCTTGTTGCACGACATCGGCAAGCTCGTCCTCGTCCATGCGTACCCCGGCTATCCGCGCCAGATCCACGGCGACGCCCGCACGCCGGAGGAGCGGATCCAGCGTGAGCGCCGCGAGCTCGGCGTGGACCATGCCCTGGTCGGTGGAGTGCTCGCCCGGCGCTGGGGGCTGCCGAAGTCGATCGCGAGCGTGATCGAGCGCCATCACGCCGAGGACGGAGACGGGGAGGCCGCCCTGGTGCGCCTCGCCGACATGCTCGCCCACTACGTGTTCGGCGGCTCGATCTCCCCGTCGGACCTGCTCGCCGCCGCGCGCAAGGTGGGCGTCTCGCCGGCTGAGCTGCGCACGGTGATGTATGACCTGCCGTTGCCGACGACCGACGGGCGTCCGCGCCAGATCGACCCCTGCCCGATGTCCTCACGCGAGGTCGACGTCCTGCGCCGCCTGGCGCGCGGGATGGTGTACAAGCAGATCGCCTCGGAGCTGGGGCTGTCGACGAGCACGGTCCGCACCCACCTCCACAACGTCTACGGCAAGCTCGGCGCGATGGATCGCGCCCAGGCCGTCCTGATCGCCACCGAGCGCGGCTGGATCTAATCGGGCCTGGCCGGATGCCGGGCGCCGGGGGAGCTAGCATCGCCGGGCCGGATGCTCTCGATCACCACCAAGTCGCCCTACGCCCTGCGTGCGCTCGTCGAGCTCCATCGCCTCCGGGACGCGACCCCGGTGCCGATCGCGGAGCTGGCCCGGCGTGGTGACATCCCGGCGCAGTTCCTGGAGCAGCTGTTCGCGACCCTGCGGCGGGCCGGCGTGCTGCGCTCGCAGCGCGGCGTCAAAGGCGGCTACAGCTTTGCCCGCGACCCGGGCGGCGTGACCGTGCTCGAGATCGTCGAGCTGCTCGATGGCCCGTTCGGCCGGGACGCCACCGGGGTCTTCGCCGACGCCGGAGCGGCGGCCCGTCAGGTGCTGGCCGACGCGACGGTCGCCGACGTGGCCGAGGCTGAGGCCAGTGCCGCGGGCGCAGCCATGTACCACATCTGATGCGCCGAATCGTCGTTCTCCTCGGGGGCGTGATCGTGCTGGCGTGCGCGCTCTGCGCAACCGCCGGAGCCCGGGTGCCCAGGGGATTCGTGGGGACCGTGATCGGTCCGCCCCTCTACACCAGCGACAGCCCCAGCGTCGACCTCTCCGGCGCGCTGCGTACGATGGCGTCGAGCGGGGTCGAGAACCTGCGCTTCGTCGCCAACTGGTCCTACGCCCAGCCGTACCCGAGCTGGGCCGAGGTGCCGGCCTCGCAGAAGTCGGATTTCGTCGACGCGGGCGGCGTGCCGACCCGCTTCGATCGGCTCGACGAGATCGTGGCGGCCGCCGCCCAACATCGCCTGAGCCTCCTGCCGACGGTGCTCTATGCGCCGGGCTGGGACGCCGCGCCCGTCTCGGACACGTCCTATCCGCAGCCGTCGTCGGTGATCCCGTACGCGAACTTCCTGACGGCGCTGATCCACCGCTACGGCCCCGACGGGACGTTCTGGCACACCCACAGCCCGCGGGTGCCGATCCGCTCCTGGCAGATCTGGAACGAGCCGAACCTCAGCGTGTTCTGGCCCCAGCAGCCGTTCGTGAGTGGCTACGTCGCCCTGCTGGCTGCCGCGCATGCCGCGATCAAGGCCGCCGACCCGGGCGCGCGGGTCGTCCTGGCAGGCATGCCCAACTACTCGTGGCGCTCGCTCCAGCAGATCTACGCGGTGCCGGGAGCGGCACGGTTGTTCGACGTCGTCGCCGTCCACCCATACACCCACGACCCGGCGGGTGTGATCACGATCCTGCGCAAGATCCGCCACGTGATGGACGCGTCGGGCGATCGCCGCAAGCCCCTCATCGCCGACGAGGTCAGTTGGCCCTCGTCGCTCGGACAGACGCCCCACAACGACGGCTACGACTTCGCCACCACGCAGCGCGGCCAGGCTCGGAACATCGCCGCGCTGCTGCCGATGCTCGCGCGCGACCGGCACCAGCTCGGCCTGCTCGGCTTCGACTACTACGACTGGGCCGGCGCTGAGCAGCGCGGCGGCCGGGTATTCGACTTCGCCGGGCTGTTCCGCTTCACCCCATCCGGCCTGGTCGCCAAGCCCGCATTCCACGCGTTCCGGCGCGCCGCGCTCGCGATGGAGGGATGCCGGCGCAAGGGCGCCGTGGCCACCGTCTGCCGAAAGCACTCATAGCGAGGCGACGTCCCTCGGCGACGCTCTCGTAGGCTGCTCGCTGCGTGTCACCGGTTCCGACGAACATCGCCGACCACGTCGGCTGCACCCCGATGGTGCAGCTGGCGCGCATGGTGCCCGACCTCGACGTGGCGCTGTTCGCGAAGCTCGAGGCGTTCAATCCCGGTGGCAGCGTCAAGGACCGGATCGGCGTGGCGATGATCGAGGCGGCCGAGGCCGAGGGCCGGATCGAGCCGGGCCGCACAACGATCGTCGAGGCCACCAGCGGCAACACCGGGATCGCGCTGGCGTTCGTGTGCGCCGCGAAGGGCTACCGGCTCGTGCTGACGATGCCCCAGGGGATGAGCCGCGAGCGCGAGGGTCTGCTCCGTCTCTACGGGGCCGACGTCGAGGTGACCGAGTCGCTCGGAGGAATGAACGAGGCGGTCGATGCTGCCCGCGAGCTCGCGAGCGGAAGCGACGCGTTCCTCCCGGACCAGTTCTCGAACCGCGCCAACCCTGAGATCCACCGCCGCACCACCGGACCTGAGATCTGGAACGCGCTCGACGGGCAGGTCGACGTGTTCGTGGCCGGCGTAGGCACGGGCGGCACGATCACGGGCGTCGGCGAGGTGCTCAAGGAGAGAAATCCGCAGTGCCGGATCGTGGCCGTTGAGCCCCGGAGCTCGGCGGTGCTCTCCGGCGGCCGTCCGGGCCCGCACAAGATCCAGGGCATCGGCGCCGGCTTCGTGCCCGCGGTCCTCAATCGCGAGGTGCTCGACGAGGTGATCCCGGTCGACGACGAGGACGCGATCGAGACAGCCCGCGAGCTGGCCCGGCGCGAGGGCGTGCTCGCCGGCATCTCGGGGGGCGCGGCGGTGGCGGCGGCGCTCGAAGTGGCGCGTCGGCCGGAGTGCCGGGGGGCCCGCGTCGTCGCGATCCTCCCGGACTCCGGGGAGCGCTACGTCTCGACGCCGTTCTTCGCTCCTTGAAAGCCGACACTGAGCCCTGGATACGCTGTAGCGAATGCTCGGATTCGGCCTGATCGCCCGGACCGCGGCCGAGATCCGGCGTGACGTGAACGCCGCCCAGAGCCGCGATCCCGCGGCGCGGGGTGTCGGCATGATCGAGATCCTGGCCACCTGGCCGGGCGTGCACGCCCTGCTCGCACATCGGGTCGCGCATGCCCTGCACGCCGCCGGCGTTCCCATGCTCCCGCGCGCGATTGCCGCCCTGGCCCGGTCCCTCACCGGGATCGAGATCCATCCCGCGGCCGACATCGGGCAGGGCTTCTTCATCGACCACGGAATGGGCGTCGTAATCGGCGAAACCGCGGACATCGGCGACGACGTGACGCTGTACCAGGGCGTGACCCTCGGCGGCACCGGATTCGCCACCGGCAAGCGCCATCCGACGGTGCAGGACAACGTGACGATCGGGTCCGGCGCCAAGCTCCTCGGCCCGATCACGGTCGGCCACGGCTCGAAGATCGGTGCCAACAGCGTCGTGATCCACGACGTGCCGCCCAACTCGACGGTGGTCGGCAACCCCGGCCATCCGGTCCGCGTCGAGGGTCGCCGTCCCGAGGGGCCGGACGCTGACTGGGTCCACCTGCCCGACCCGATCGCCGATGCGATCAAGACCCTGTCGAGCCGGATCGCCGCGCTCGAGCGGGCCGAGGAAGACGTAGTCGCGGATTCGCCGAACCCGTCGGTCGGCCCGAACCCCGCAGGCGGCTGACCTACCCCGGGCGCGCTCGCTCAGCGCGCCGCTAGTGCTCGAGCGGCCCGGTCTCGGAGCGGATCGGGAGGCGCTCGGGAGGGCTCGTGGCCAGCCCCGTGGTCTCGCCGGCGGAGAAGTTGCGCTGGGTCTGGACCACGTACAGCGGCCGGCCCTTCACCTCGTCGTAGATCCGGCCGACGTACTCGCCGATGATCCCGATCGCGATCAGCTGGATTCCGCCCAGCAGCAGCACCGCGATCGTGACCGCGCCGAACCCGGGCAGGTAGGAGCCCGCCAGGCGCAGGATGATGACCACCGGGATCGCGATGAACGCGAGCGTCGAGATCAGGAAGCCGAGCATCGTGGCCAGCTGGAGCGGCCGGTGCGAGAAGGACGAGATCGCGTCGAGCGAGAAGCGGAGCATCTTCGAGATCGTGTACTTCGTCTCGCCCGCGAAGCGCGGATCGCGGTGGTAGGGAACGGCCGCCTGGCGGTAGCCGACCCACACGGTCATGCCGCGAAGGAAGCGGTTGCGCTCACGCATCGACAGCAGCGCGTCGAGAGGGCGCCGGTCGAGCAGGCGGAAATCACCGGAGTTGTGCTGAAGCTCGACCTGGGCCAGCTTGTCGAACAGCGAATAGAACCAGCGGGCAGTGGTCAGCTTGAAGCGCGACTCGCCCTCGCGGTGCTCGCGCACGGCGTACACCACGTCGCATCCGGCGCGCCAGTGGTCGAGCATGCGCGGGATCAGCTCGGGCGGATCCTGGAGATCCGCATCGATCATGGCCACGGCGTCGCCACGGGCGTGATCGAGTCCGGCGGTGAGGGCGGTCTGGTGCCCGAAGTTGCGGGAGAGAAAGACGACGCGGACGCGCGGGTCGAGGCTCGCCAGGTGCTCGAGTGCCGGCCTGGAACCGTCGGTGGACCCGTCGTCCACGAGCACCAGTTCGAAGCTCAGCCCGTCGAGTGCGCTGCACACGCGCGAGTAGAACTCGTTGATCAGCGCCTCTTCGTTGTAGACCGGTGCGACGACACTCAGCAATCCGAGCTCGCGAGGCTCGTTGCGATCCGCATCACCGTTCACGTCAAGCATGGTAGGACTCCAGCGTTGCCTCTGGGTTAGATCACAGGCCAGGCAAGCTTCCGTGCGGGATATAGCCGAGAACCTGGATCAGTTGAACGATGCCCGTCATCACGATTGCCGTCCGCCACAGCCGGTGGTCGCTGGCCAGGGCAGCCAGTGGGATCAGCCAGGCCACGTACCAGGGCAGGAGCGCGCTCGCGGTGATCAGCAGCGCCACCGTCGCCCATCCAGCCCCGTCGATCCAGTCGAGCTCGCGCCGCCACACCCGCCTCAGCAGCCAGAGCAGCGTCACCGCGAACACCGCGGCCAACACGAACGCCGTGATGTGCCCGACGTCGCCCAGTCCGAGCCGTGTGGTGATGAATCCCGGGATGCTGTGCCAGTCGCCCTCGGCCTGTCCCTTGGAGACGGTCGCGATGATGTGCAGCGGCCCTGAGCCGAAGGCGCCGAACCCGAGCGCGAGCAGCAGGATCGCGCCCGCCGCGGCGCCGGTCAGGATGTCGCGGCGGCGACGATGCTCGTCTGCGCCGGCCAGCGCAAACGCGAGCGGCAGGATCGCCGTCAGCTTGATGCCGGTGGCCAGCAGCATCGATCCACCCCCGGCGCGGCTACGGTGCTGGAGCAGGAGCGAGATGCCGGCGCTGACCGCGGCGAGCATCAGCAGGTCGTTGTGGGCGCCGCCGACGCCATAGAGGACGACCAGCGGGTTGAGGCCGACGAGTGCCGCCGAGCGGACTGGATCGAGCCCGCGCAGACGCGCCGCGTTCCAGGTGAACGCCACCAGGGCGAGGCTCGCGACCGCCGCGATCGCCTTGTAGGTGAGGACGCTGGCGGCGATCGACAGGGGCGCGAGCAGGTAGCTCAGCAGCGTGAACACCGGGCCGTAGGCGGTGGGCATCGTCACCCATTTGGCGCCCACGAACGGATAGACGGGATCGAGCGCGATCGTTTGCGGCCCGTGCACGAATGGATTGATGGAGTACAGGTCGCCCATCCGCGCATAGGCCTGGTAGCTGAACACGTCCGTGGACAGCAGCGGCGGTGCCAGCAGGACCAGCGCGTGAAGCGCCGCGATCGCCATCAGGACGGTGCGGCCGGAGAGCCGATCGGCGGTGTTCGCCACCACCGCGTAGCAGCCGAACATCAGCGTCAGGAGCGCGATCAGAGGCGCCACCCCGAGACCGAAGCCGGTCGCGCCGAACGGACCCGCGAGCCAGCCGGGAATCGGTCGGACCGATTCCGGCAGGAGCGAGTCCGTGTGGGCGGCGGCCACGGTGATCACGACTCCTGCGACGACCAGCCCGAGCAAGCCGAGCTGCGCGGCTCGGGTCCGCGACGAGCGCTCACGCGACCGCAGTGGGCGCGCGCCTAGTTCAAAGGCGCCGCTCTCGGGAGCGGCGCCCAATGGTGCGCGGATGCTCATCTGATCAAGGATGCCCGGGGCGGGATACCCGGCCGTAGGACGCACATTGGGATTGCGTTAGGTGGCCCTACCCGAATTCGGGGGGCCCTATGACGATTCGACCGCCCGCCGACCCTCGGCACGCGGCGCAACTGCGGCGCGAGCACTGTGCCGCAGGCGCGGAACGAGCCACATCGCTTCGAGGGCGATGCGCGTCGACATCTTGCTCGATCCGGCCGTGCGGTCGGGGAACACGATCGGGACCTCACTGACCTTGAATCCTGCCAGGAGGGCCCGATAGGTGACCTCGATCTGGAATACGTAGCCCTCGGCGCGCACGCTGGGCAGCTCGATCGCCTCCAGCACGCGGCGGTGGATGCATTTGAAGCCGCCGGTCAAGTCCTTCACGCCGACGCGCAGGATCCTGCGCGCGTAGACGCCGCCGCCACGGCTGATCATCCGTCGCACCAGGCCCCAGTCGCGGACTCCGCCGCCGGGTACGTAGCGCGACCCGAGGACGAGATCGGCGCTCTGCGCGGCGGCGAGCAGCTCGCCGAGATACCTGGGGTCGTGCGAGAAATCGGCGTCCATCTGCATGACCATCTCCGCGCCGCCCTCAAGCGCGCGGTCGAACCCCGCGAGATACGCATGCCCCAGGCCCGTCTTCGCCTCCCGGTGCAGGACCTCGACGGTGTTCAGCTCGGCGGCCAGCGCGTCAGCCAGAGCGCCGGTCCCGTCCGGGGAGTTGTCGTCGACGATGAGCACCCGGTATTGGCCCGGCATGAGCCGTTCGAGCTCGCCGGTGGCCGCGTGGACGATGCCGTCCACGTTCGCCGCTTCGTTGTACGTCGGTATCACCAGCCACAACGGCGCCTGCATGGCCTCGGGAGCGTAGTGGCCGCGTTTGCGACACGTCCCGATGCAGCGCTTCTTGCCGGTGGCCCGGCACTGGCTGCCATCATGGGCGCGGGCACGTGAGATGGACGACGGCGCGACTGCAGTACAGAACAAACCAGGACCGCGGGCGCCCGCCCGTGCGCTGAGGCCTTCGCGAAGAGGCCCCCTGGAGCCCGTCCATCGTCGGCGCCGCGCGACCGCGCTGCTCCTGATCGTGGCCGCGGTGTCGCTGATCGCGGGGATCTTCGTCGGGTCCACCGGCGGGAACACCATTCACCAGGGCACCCCGTCGCCGACCGGCTACTTCCAGCGGATCAAGACGCTCGGCGGCACCGGCCCGGGGTCCTTCTTCGCGACCGAGCGCGCAGCGGAGACCGGCGCGATCACCCGGACGCTCCGTCATACCCCGTACGTTCGAATCGCCGGCAACCAGCACAAGGAGGTCGCCCTCACCTTCGACGACGGGCCCGGGCCGTACACCCCGCAGATCCTCTCCATATTGGAGCGCGAGAACGTTCCCGGCACGTTCTTCGAGGTCGGCGTGTCTGAGACGTACTTCCACGCCTCCACGTCGCTGATCGCGGCCAGGGGCTATCCGATCGGCGACCACACCCAGGAACACGCACCGATGGGCAAGCTTCCGCCGGCCGCGCAGAAGACACAGCTGCTCGAGGACGTCTCGGCGCTCGGCAAGTACGGCGCTCCGTTCCCGCGGCTGTTCAGGCCGCCGTACGGGTCGTGGGACAACGCGACCCTGAAGCTGCTCCACAAGTACCACATGCTGATGGTGTTGTGGACGGTCGACACCAGCGACTATCGGCGGCCAGGCACGAAGGCGATCGTCCACGCCGCGGTGTCGGGCGCGCGGCCGGGGGCGATCATGCTGCTCCACGACGCGGGCGGGAACCGCACCCAGACGGTGCAGGCGCTCCCCAAGATCATCAAGTCGCTGCGTGCGCGGGGCTACAAGCTCGTGACCGTGCCGCGCCTCCTGCTCGACAACCCGCCGCCGAAGGACCAGGACATCTCGGCGGTGATTGGCGCCGGCGGCTGACGCTCAGCGCTTGACGTACGCCACGCGGTTCCAGCTCGGCTCGGGCGCGAGCTCTATCGGCTCGTCGCCGCGGTCCGGCTGGATGTACACGAACGCGTGGGTGTCCTCGTCGAAGGCGACGTCGAGCTCGCCTTCCTTGACTCGCTGGTCGAGCCAGGCACTTCGGAAGATCAGCCGGCGCAGCCAGTGCACGAGCGAGCGGTCCGAGGGGCCGATGAGCTCGGGCCAGCAGTCGTTGACGTGCTCGCCGAGGCCGGACGCCGGCTCGGTGACCTCGCCGTTGACCACGAGGTTGATCAGGTCCTCGGCCTCGTCCTCCTCGACGGTTCCGTCGAGGAACCCGAGCTTGCGCGCGGCCTGCTCGCAACGCTCGCGAAAGTCCTCCTCGTTGAACGTGAACCGCAGCTCGCCATATTCGAGCACGAAGTCCTCGCCCGAGCTGTAATTCCCGCGCCGGTACATAGAAGCGTCGGCATCATATGTGCCATTCCTGCCTCGGCGCAGCGGCTGAAAGCAATGTTGCAATTCGGGCCCCGGCGGGGGGTGATTCTAGGGTTTCCAACGACTCTGGAAGGCCATGGAACCCTCACGCGCGACGATCCTCGTGGTCGAGGATCACTGCCCCACCCGCACCTTCCTCGCGGACAACCTGGCCGCTGACGGCTACGACCTGCTCGAGGCCGAGTGCGCCGCGGCCGCCCGGCAGCTGATGGAGACGAAGTATCCCGACCTGGCGATCGTCGACCTCGGCCTGCCCGACCTCGACGGCCTCGACCTGCTGCGGCTCGTGCGTGAGTCCGACCGCCTCGCCGGACGGCTCGACCCGGATCTACCGATGCTCGTGCTCTCCGGCCGCGCGGGCGAGCTCGACCGCCTGCGCGGCTTCGGCCGCGGGGCCGACGACTACCTGGTCAAGCCGTTCTCCTACACAGAGCTCCACGCGCGCGTGGGCGCGCTGCTGCGCCGCAGCAGCCGGCGCGGCGGGACCGGGCGCATGCGGATCGGTGCCCTCGAGCTCGACGCCGTCTCGCGCGAGGTCTGGCTGCACGGCAAGCCGTTGCACCTCTCGAAGAAGGAGTACGCGCTGCTGCGCGCGCTGGCGGCCGAGCCCACCCGCGTGTTCACGCGCGAGGAGCTCCTGCGCGGCGTCTGGGGGTTCCGGACGCTGGGGGAGACCCGAACCCTCGACTCCCACGCCGGCCGCCTGCGCAAGAAGCTGAGCTCCCGCGGGGACCGATTCGTGGTCAACGTGTGGGGTGTCGGCTACCGGCTCGTGGACGGGGGCGTCCAATGACGGCGCTGCTCACGGGCTGGGTCGCAGCCGCGCTCGGGGTCGTGGGAGTCGCGGCGGTGTGGCGTGTCTTGACGCTGCGGATGGACGCAGTGGCCCGCGCCTGCCACGAGCTGCGGGGGCCGCTCACGGCGGCGCGACTCGGTCTGCAGCTGGGCTCGCGCCGCGGCGAGCTGTCACCCACGCGTCTGCAGGCGATCGACCTCGAGCTGGGGCGGGCGGCGCTCGCGCTCGACGACCTGGCCGGCGCCGGCGTGGCGCCCTACGCGGCCGCGGCGGTCGATGTCCACGCGCTCGCCGCCGACTCGGTGGAGGCGTGGGCGTGTGTGGCGGCGACCCGTGGCGTGAGGCTCCGGCTCGCGCCCCCAGCGGGCCGCGGGGCGGCCGTCGTTGGAGGCCTGGGCGGTGGCACGGCCGTCGTCGGAGCCCCGGCCGGTGGTGCCACCGTCCTCGGCGACCGCTTCCGGCTCGCGCAGGCCCTCGGCAACCTGATCGCCAATGCGATCGAGCACGGCGGCGGGTCCGTCGAGGTGTCGTGCTCGGTCGCCGGCGGCATCGCGCGGGTCGAGGTCGTCGACGGCGGCCCTGGGCTACCCGCCCCGGTGGCAGACCTGGCGGGCAGATCCGCTCGACGCCGGCGCCGGCGCCGGCGCGAGCGCCTGCGGACCGGTCACGGCCACGGACTGGCGGTGGCCCTCGCCGTCGCCGAGGCGCACGGCGGCAGGCTCGCCGCGGCTCCCGCCGATCGGGGCGCCCGGGTCGTCCTGGAGTTCCCCGTGGCCGCGCGCGCGACCCCGGCATAGGCGGTCTCGCGCTGACCTGATGCGTTTACTGCTGGCATAGGGGGCCTTAAACGCATCACGTCCGGTGGCGCGTCCCACCGCGCCCCACCGAGGCACACCGTCCGGACGGAATCGACGGGTTCGTGCAAGCCGGCACCCATCCGGGCGAACTGCACGCGCGCTTGCGGGCGAAATCGGCCCGATGCAGGAGTCCGTTAACTGGCGCGATCGCCCGCGTTCGCGGGGCTTCCGCGTCCGAATGGCGCCGCAGAGTCGCGAAGTGGGGGAGATCATGGGAAATGGGTTGCATTGTGGGAGAAGGTGGGATACTGTGGGCCACGCATGCGGAACCCGGGTGGCAGGGCTCCTCCCACCCAGCCACCCGGGTTCGGATTTCGGTCAGCCGAATGAGAACCCTTGATCTTCCGCGGAACCTTCGAACACTCGCTCGACGCGAAGCATCGGCTCACGATCCCCTCCAAGTTCAGGGCGGCGCTCGCCGGAGGAGTGGTCCTGGCGGCGTCGCCGGAGACGAACGAGAGCGCGCCCCGCTCGCTCGCGATCTGGACCACCGAGGGCTACGACGCGTACACAGCGGCGGCGCTCGAAGGGCTGAACCCGCTCTCGCCGACGGCCCGCGACCTGAAGCGGTTCTTCTTCAACTTCTCGCATGACACCGAGCTCGACTCAGCCAACCGAGTGATGATCCCGCCGAAGCTCATGGACTACGCAAGCCTCGGCAAGGACGTCGTGGTCGTCGGCTCCGGCGAGTGCCTCGAGGTGTTCGATCGCTCCCGGTACGACGGCTACAGCGCCGACGTGCTTCTCCGTGCCCCCGACATCGCAGCGAGCCTTGGCCACACTCATTGACATGACCCAAACGCACATCCCGGTCCTCGCCGGCGAGCTGATCGACCTGATCGAGCCGCGACCGGGTGAGGTGGCCGTGGACTGCACGTTCGGCGGCGGCGGGCATGCACGCCTGATCGCCGACCAACTCGGTCCTTCCGGTGTGCTCATCGGGATCGACCGCGATCCGGTCGCCGAGGAGCGCTTCGCGGAGCTGTCTGCGGAGGTGGCGTGCGACACACGCTTCATCCGGGCCGACTTCGTCACCGGCCTCGAGCAGCTTCAGGAGGAAGGGGTCAAGGTCGACATCACGTACCTGGACTTGGGCATGTCCTCCATGCAGGTCGATACGTGGACGCGCGGCTTCTCCTACGCGTACGACGCGCCGCTGGACATGCGGATGGACCCCGGCCAGGACCTGACCGCCGCCGAGATCGTCAATACCTGGGACGAACGGCGGCTGGCCCGCCTCCTCCGCGAGTACGGCGAGGAGCGCTACGCATCCCAGATCGCCCGCGCCGTGGGCCGTGCCCGCCGGCGCGAGCAGCTGACCTCGACCCAGCAGCTCGTCGACGCGATCAAGGCCGCGATCCCGGTGCCGGCGCAGTTCGCCGGCGGCCATCCGGCTCGGCGGACGTTCCAGGCGCTGCGGATAGCCGTCAACGACGAGCTCACCCAGCTCGACGAGGCGCTGCCCGTCGCCTGGGAGCTGCTCCGGCCCGGCGGGCGGCTCGCGGCGATCTCGTTCCACTCGCTCGAGGACCGCCGCGTCAAGCGCTTCCTGGCCGCTCGCGCGCGGGGCTGCATCTGCCCGCCGGAGTTTCCGGTGTGCGTGTGCGGGCGCCAGCCCGAGGCCGAGCTCCTCACCCGTCGCGCCGTCGCGCCCACGCCGGGCGAGGTGGCGGCGAATCCCAGGTCAAAAGCCGCGCATCTTCGCGCCGCCCGGAAGCTGGAGGTCACGACGATATGACGCCCGCCGCGACCACCCCTGCGGGTCGCCGACGCACAACCAGGCGTGTCACCGGAGCGCCCGCGGCCCCGCGGCGCGTCTCTGGCCCCGTCCGCGGTCGCGTCGCGACCGAGCGCACGACGTTTACGCCGCGCCCGAAGCCCCGCCGCCGAACGGCTCCCCGCCGCGGTCAGCGCACCTCGATCGGAGTTCGGGCCAGGGCATTCGTCCGGAGCCTCCCCGATCATGCTTTGCTGGACCGCGCGATCCGCGGCCGCGCCTGGATCCCGATCCTCGGCGTGATGCTGGCGGGGATCGTGGCGATGCAGGTCGAGGTGCTGAAGCTGGGTGCAAACATGGGACGCTCGATCGACCAGGGAACGGCGCTGCAGAGCCGCAATGAGCTCCTGCGGGCGAGCGTGGCGACGCTGGGCGACGATCAGCGGATCGAGCGCCTGGCGGCGGGGATGGGCATGGTGATGCCGGCGCCGGCGGAGATCGGGTTCCTCTCCCACCACCGCAGCGATGCCGTCCGGGCTGCGCGCGGCATCCATGCGCCGGACACGAGCACCTTCCTGACCTCGCTGCAGGCTCTGACCGCCGCCGCGCAGCCGGCAACGAGCACGGCCGCCACGACGACGAGCACCGGCACTCCGACGACGAGCACGGTGACCCCGACGACGAGCACGGTGACCCCGACCACGAGCACGGTCACCCCGACCACGAGCACGGCGACGAGCAGCCCGAGTTCGGTGGCACCGGCGACCGCGATCACCGCCACCTCGCCCGGTTCCACCACCGGCGGGTAGCGCACACACGTGGGCTCGATCGACAAGCGGATCGGGGTCCTGTTTCTGGCGTTTCTGGCGTTGCTCGCGATCGCCGCGCTGCGCGCCACCTACCTGGGCGGCCTGCGCGCGCCGCAGCTCCGGCGGGCCGCCGCCACCCAGCAGGTCACGACCACGAAGATCCCGGCACCACGGGGGACGATCACCGACCGCAATGGCGTGGAACTGGCGATCAGCGAGTCGGCGGACGACATCGTCGCCGACCCCTACCTGGTCAAGCACCCGCAGACGGTTGCGCAGAAGCTGACCCCGCTGCTCGGTAAGCCGCTCAGCACCGTGCTGACCGGCCTGACCAAGCCGCACACCGGCTTCGTCTATCTCGCGCATCTCCTCCCCGGCGACCGCGCGCAGGAGATCCAGAATCTGCACCTCGACGGGATCACCCTGATCCCGGACGTCACGCGGGTCTATCCGCAGTCCTGGGCCGCCTCGCAGGTGCTCGGCAGCGTCGGCTGGGGCGACCGCGGCCTGAGCGGGGTCGAGTACCGCTACAACGCGGCGCTGCGTGGCACCGACGGTGTGCGGCGGACGGTCAGCGACGCCCTCGGCCAGCCGATCTCGATCGACGACCTGAAGCCGACGAAGCCCGGTAAGACGGTGAAGCTGACGATCGACTCGGCGCTCCAGGGCGAGGTCGAGCAGGTGCTGGCCGGCGTCGGCGCCCAGTACCAGCCGCGCGGCGCCACCGCGATCGTGATGGACCCTGGCACGGGCGCGATCCTGGCGCTCGCCAACTGGCCGCGGGTCGATGCCAACGATCCCGCCGCGGCGCCGTCGTACGCGAACGACGACCGCGCGGTGAGCTTCAACTACGAGCCCGGCTCGACGTTCAAGGCGATCACCATCGCGGGCGCGCTTCAGGACGGCATCGTCGCACCCGACACCGAGATCCCTGTCCCGGCGGTGCTCCAGGTCGCCGACCGCCAGATCCACGACGCCGAGGACCATGGCGACGAGACGCTGTCTGTCGCGCAGATCCTGCAGCGCTCGAGCAACATCGGCGCCGACCAGATCGGGATGAAGCTCGGCGCGACGCGGTTCGACTACTGGGTGCACCGGTTCGGGTTCGGCGCCCCCACGGGCGTCGACCTGCCCGGGGAGGAACAGGGCATCGTGCTCCACCACCAGCGGTACTCGGGCTCGTCGATGGGCAACCTGCCGATGGGACAGGGCGAGTCGGTGACCCCGATCCAGATGGCCACCGCGTACTCCGCGATCGCCAACGGCGGCGTCCTGCGCCCGCCGCACATCGTGCAGTCGATCGGCGGCGATTCGCCGTCGCTGCCGCACGGGCGCCGGATCATCTCGCAGACCGCAGCCGCAGAGCTCCGGGACATGTTGCGGGGCGTGCTCGCCGACGGTGGCACGGCGTCGGGCGCGGCGATTCCGGGCTATGACATGGCGGGCAAGACCGGCACCGCGAACGAGGTCATCAACGGCCAGTACTCGAGCACCGACTACGCGGCCTCGTTCATCGGTTTCGTCCCCACGAACAAGCCCAAGCTTCTGGTCGCGGTCATGGTCGACCGGCCCCACGGCGCGATCTATGGCGGCTCGGTGGCCGCGCCGGCGTTCCAGAAGATCGTCGGCTGGGCCGTCCCGTACTTCGGCATCTCGCCGAAGTAGACCCGCGCCGGAGCGCGGGACCACGCATCAGCCGAGCTGACGCCGCAGCGCGCCGAGCCGGTCGTCCCACTGCGCGCCGACGTCCGCCATCCACGACACCGCGTCTGACAGAGGCTCGGGGGTGACCCGGTAGCGCACCTCTCGGCCCGCGCGCTCGCGATCGAGCAGCCCGGCATCGGCGAGCGCGGTCAGGTGCTTGAGCACCGCTTGACGCGAGATCGGAAGCTCCGAGGCGAGTTCGGTGGCGGTGGCGGAGCGCTGGTCGGCGATCGTCGAAAGCAGCGCCCGCCTCGTCGGGTCGGCGAGGGCGCCGAACACCGCTCCCGCCCGGTCGAGCTCGTCAGTCCCGCTCACGCGGCCACCAGGGCCGGTCCAAAGGTCCTGCCGCCAACTCCCGGGAGCGGCGTGGCGACGAGATCGAGCAGCTCGAGCGGCCGCGTCTCGACCACCCGCAGGCGGGTCAGCTCATCGTCGGGGCGGAGCGTGATCTCGACGCGCGTCGCCGGCTCGCCGTCGACCGCCCACCAGAAGGCCAGCCGATCCGGAGCGTGAACGTCCTCGATCCAGCCAGATTTCACCTCGTCGCGCGTGCGGAACTCGGCGTCGCCGCCGGGGGTGAGATCGAGCGTGACCTCGTCGGCCAGCCATCCCTCGCCCGTGATCGCCTCCCAGATGTCCTCCGGGGAGGCGTCAATCAGCAGCTCTCGTTCGATCCGCTCAGCCACTGCGACCTCCTCGCACTGGAAACGCGCAACCCAAAAGTTGCACGTGTGTTATGTTGTTCGCAACCATCCGGTTGCACCTTAGCACTGACAGGAGGAATCCCCATGCCACTGATCCCGATGGTCGTCGAGCAGACCGCCCGCGGTGAGCGTTCGTTCGACATCTACAGCCGCCTGCTCAACGATCGCGTCGTGTTCCTCGGCGGTGTGGTCAATGAGGAGATGGCCAATCTGATCGTTGCGCAGCTCGTCCATCTCGAGTCCGACGACCCCGACAAGGACATCCACCTCTACATCAACTCGCCAGGAGGCTCGATCTACGCCGGCCTGGCGATCTACGACACGATGCAGTTCATCCGGCCCGACGTGCAGACCATCTGCTACGGGATCGCGATGTCGATGGGGTCGCTGCTGCTCGCCGGCGGTGCGCCGGGCAAGCGCATGGCGCTGCCGAACAGCCGAATCCTGATCCACCAGCCGTCGGGCGGATTCGAGGGTCAGTCAACCGACATCGAGATCCATGCCAGGGAGGTTCTCGCGCTCCGAGCACGCGTTGACGAGATCTACGCCAAGCACACGGACCAGTCCGTCGAGCGCGTCCACGCCGATATGGAGCGCGACCGCTTCTTCACGGGCGAGGAGGCACTCGCCTATGGGCTCGTGGACCGGGTGATCGAGCGTCGCGATCTGGCTAAGGCGGGGCGGGGCTTCGCGGCGGCCTGAGCTTCGCACCAGCTGACAGACGACCTCTCCGGCGTCCCGGATATCCTCGGCTCGATGCGGCTGGCCGAGGTGATCCGGGCCGCCCCGGAGGCGGCCGCCGAGCTCAATATCGCGGGTCTTGCGTACGACACGCGTACGGTTCGTAGAGGAACGCTCTTCTTCTGCGTCGTCGGGTTCACGCGCGACGGCCACGACTTCGCCGCCGAGGCGATCGAGCGGGGCGCGGTTGCGCTGGTCGTGCAGCGGCCGCTCAATCTGGGGGTGCCCGAGATCCGGGTCGAGTCCGTGCGCGCGGCGATGGCGGCGGCGGCGGCGGCGTTCTACGGCGACCCGACGAACGAGCTCCAGACCGCCGGCGTGACCGGGACCAACGGCAAGACCACGACCGCTTTCCTCCTCCGCGCCCTGCTCGAGGCGGACGGCCGGCGCACCGGTCTGCTCGGCACCGTGAAGAGCGTGATCGGCGGCGTCGAGCACGAGGTCGTCCGCACCACGCCCGAGGCGATCGACCTGCAGCGCACGTTCAGGACGATGCTCGAAAGCGGGGACGAGGCCGCGGTGATGGAGGTGTCATCCCATGCCCTCGAGCTGCATCGCGCCGACGCGATCCACTTTGCGGCGGCGATCTTCACCAACCTCACCCAGGATCACCTCGACTTCCACCCGACGATGGAGGACTACTTCGCCGCCAAGCGCAAGCTGTTCACCGAACTTCACCCGATGCATTCCGTGGTCAACGTGGACGACGCCTACGGCCGCCGGCTCGCGCATGAGCTGCCGAACGCCATCACGTTCGCGCTCGACGACCCGAGCGCGATCTACCACGCGTCGAACCTCGAAACAGGGCTGAGCGGCTCCCGGTTCACGATCGAGACGCCCGAGGGACAGGTGCCGGTGATCTCGCCCCTGCGCGGCCGGTTCAACGTCTCCAACGTACTCGGTGCGTTCGCCGCCGCTCGGGCCCTGGGCGTGCCCGCGGACACCGCGACCAGGGCGATCGCGGTCGCCGGGCAGGTGCCCGGTCGCTTCGAGACCGTCGACGAGGGCCAGCCGTTCGCGGTCGTCGTCGATTACGCGCACACGCCGGACTCGCTTGAGAACGTGCTCACAGCGGCGCGGCCGCTGACCCAGAAGAGGCTCGTCGTCGTGTTCGGCGCCGGCGGCGACCGGGACCGGGGCAAGCGGCCGCTGATGGGGGAGATCGCCAGCCGACTCGCCGACCGAGTCATCGTCACGAGCGACAACCCCCGGTCCGAGGACCCCGACGCGATCATCGCCGAGATCCTCGCGGGGATCGACCGAGAGGTTGAGCACGACGCCGACCGACGCCGAGCGATCGAGCGGGCGGTCGCCGACGCCGAGCCCGGCGACGTGGTGGTGATCGCCGGCAAGGGACACGAGCAGGGACAGGAGTTCGCGGACGGCCGGAAGCTTCCGTTCGACGACGTCACGGTGGCCCGCGACGCGCTCCGGGCCGTCGTTCCTCCGCGCTGAGGGTCCGACCTCTGACAGACAGAAAAACAGGTCGTGCGATATGCGAACGGTCGTGCGCATTGCGTGAATAGCTCTCTCGGTCCAGGGGTAGTGAAAGTTCACAAGTGGATTTGAGCGGTAGGAAAACGACGGGGGGCACGGCATCTGTTGGAGCGCGTTGGCTGCCGGAGCTGCTGGAGACACTCAACGATTTCGGAACGGCCAGTCTCGAGCTCGTGGCCTGGGAGCTCTCCCTGTCCGCAACCGAGCTGGCGGACGCCAAGCGCCACGCGATCTCGAACGGAATGATCGAGGTCGCCGGCCGCGATCCGGGCAGCGACGAGGAGACGTACCGGCTGACCCGCGCTGCGCGGCTGCGCAACTGACACGCCGCGGCTGCGCAACCGGGACGGCGCTGCTGCGGGGCGGGGGCGCGCCGACCGGCCAAGTACTCTCCTCGCGATGCGATCCCACCCAGGCGGGCCCGAATCGGACCCCGCGCTTCACGGCGCGCGATGAGGGATTGGAGTCCCGATCGGATCGCCTCGGCGGCCCGCGCGAGGATCCTGAGCCCGGGCGGCGCCAGCCGCGCGAGGATCCCGAGCCCGGGCGGCGCCACCACTGGCCCGGAGCGGGTGGTGATCGACTCGCGTCAGGCCGGACCCGGGGCGCTGTTCGTCGGGCTTCCCGGCGCCAGCCATGATGGCGGGGCGTTCGCCGCGCAGGCGCTGACAGCGGGCGCCTGGGGGGT